>NZ_JAGXGF010000220.1 GCF_024636815.1 Marivirga sp. | reverse complement strand
GGGTACAGGCGATCAAAATAATGAAGGAGAAGAAGACAGCTTTGATGAACTGCCAGAGCCTGATATTAGTATAGAAGGAGAAATAGAGGATATAGTCGTAGATGATGAAACTGGCACCATAACCGTAATTGATTCAGAAGGAAATGAAACCGAAATAGACCCCGATACAGCAGATGAAAATGAGGACGGAGACATTGTGATTGAAGATGGTGAAGGAAATGTTTGGGTAGTGGATGTTGGTGGTAATGTAAGTGGGCCTCATAATCCAAACCCATCTGATCCGGGTGCATTACCGCAGGATGCTGAAATAGATTATTTGGTAGAGTTTAAGTCTCATCCTGATCAATTATATGGATTTGATTTTAAGCAGTATGATGCACTTGCAGGAAGTTATGAACAAACACAACTCAATGGAGAAGAATATTGGCTGGCCTGGAAGTCATTAAAAAAAGGCACTACTGATGCTGTTATGGCAATAGAAACGGGAGAGGGTGAATTTCCTGAAGCTATAAGATTAAAAAATATGGTCGGCAATTTGGGCACAGGGCCGGGTTCGGCAGACAACAAGAAACAAGTAATTATACAAACTGCATTAGAGGAGGAAGAGGTAATCGCCTATGTTCTTCAAGAATTAACCAATGAAGGTGGAGAGACCATAGAAGAGGAAGTGCCTGTAGGTAAATTAAAGGTAAAAAGCTATGACAAGCTTTCAAAAAAAAGTAGTCATAGTACCTGTCAATGGTGTTACTGCCCAAGCGGCTTCCACACTTTCAACAGAACTCAACCGCATTTACGGGCATGCAGTGGCGGAGTGGGAGCTAGTAATGGCTGATAATTATACCAGTGAAATGTCATTGGAGGGATTGGATGATGAAGAGAGCAGTACGCTTTCAGCTTATTCCTCAGCCATGAATAAGTTCAAACGTGAGTATAGGCGTAATAACAGTATTGATAGAGATGCCTATTATGTATTCCTGATGTCGGGCACAGGCTCCAGTAAATCAGGTTATATGCCATTTAAAAGACAATACGGTTTTATTTTCAGTGACAATACCAATGACCTCACCAAAACCATAGCGCATGAACTAGGGCACGGAGCCTTTAGGTTGCGCCATACATTCAGTAATGAAGGCTATATTGCCAGCCAAGGGAGCACCAATAACCTGATGGACTATAGTGACGGCACCAAACTCTACAAACACCAATGGGATTTGGTGCATGATCCTGAAAATGTAAATACGCTTTTTGAGGATGATGAGGAGAGTGCTACAAGTATTAAAGTCAATTCGGAAAATATTTTAGCACTGTTAAACTCTAATAAGAGAAGCTAGTACTGATGGAGAAGAAGAGGTTAATATTACTGAATATAAAGAGGAAGATTACATTTACAAAGGATCTATTAGCTTTCAGGGTGGTGATCCAATTGAAATTATGGCAGATCATTGGTACTATAGTGGAGATCATATAGTTAAACTAAAATCTAGAGATGGATACTTAAATTCAAATGATGAAAATCAAGCAATTATTAGTTTGGAGGGTGAAATCGCTAATGGAGATATTAAACCTTTGTTGAGACTTAGAATAAATAAAGTAAATTTAAAAGTAGTTTATAATTATCTTTTTGGACCTAAGCCTGGTGACCCTTTAGTAAATATGTATATTGTACATTCTAATGAAGATAGAACATCTGGAGGTACTTATGGATGTGTAAGGTCTGGGACTGATAATTGTGGTGATTTAGGTATTCCCGATCTAACTTCACTAGATGGAAAAACAAAAGTACATGATGGGTTTGATTTAGGAGCTCCTTTGAATACTGATTTGTATGCTATGTATGACGGTGAAGTAATTTTTGTTGAAAGTACAATTCCTGCTAATACTGAGGGTACAGGGTCAAATCTAGGAAATAGAATTTTGATTAAATCCACTCCTTCCGATCACGGTATTGGAAACAATAATAATACAATATATTCATTTTATGGTCATTTAAATTTTGTAGAGTCTGAAATAACTAATGGCTCCAGAGTTTCACAAGGACAAAAAATTGGAGAGACAGGAAGAACAGGTAATGCTGTTAACATTGATACTGATAGGTATCATTTACATTTGATTATATATGAAAACGGAACTAATCAAGCAAATAAGGTTAATCCGAATAATTATTTAGAAACTGATTTTGATATAAATGGAAATGAACTGGAATAAATCGAAAACTTTAATTTTCTTATTCATACTTATTTGTTCAGGCTATTGTCATGGACAGAACAAAGCGACAATCAATATTGATTCCGTTAAATTGAATGGTTATAAAATAACACTAAGTGATATTACAACCTTCCTAGACAATCAAAATGCGAATCAACTAAATTTTAAAGAATATATTGAGGAATTTCCTACCTCTTCTGGTGATAAATTGAATTATTACTTCGATGAACATATAAAATTTACTATAGTTTTTTTTGGTGAAAAATCATCTTTGCAAAGTATTACATTGTTTTCAAACGAACCAACGCTTCAAGTCAATGATGTAAAACTATCTGTTGGGCTTTCAAAAGAGAAATTCAATGCATTTTTTCCTGAAATAGTTAACGGTCATGAATCACCATATTCAGGAATAATATCTTTCAATTTAGATCTTAACTATGATTATTATGGAAATTTAGCTTTTGAGTTTAAAAATGATCGTTTAGAAAGAATCTTTTTAAGATTCATAGAATAACCCCTTGGTCTGTGCTTAATGCTAGTTCAGAATCTAAAGATGTGGCTGAAGATCTTCCTGTAATGGCATGGCTACAAATCCACGGATGGCGTGCCACATATTGCAATTTTTTTGCGCAGGATTTGAGTTATTATGTGTTAGGTCATTTGCCTTGGGAAAGCCTGAAGAGAGCAAATGATATTCATGATTATATTATGTCAAGCCAAGAATTTTTTCAGATAACAAAATCAGAGATAAGTAATTATGTAGATAAAGGGTTTATGGTTTATTTAACTATAAATGAAGCTCCGCGTGCAGGTCATATCGCGGTAGGGTGGATTAATAATACGGAAAATAAAGAGATCATTCAAGCAGGTGCCGAAACAGGAAAATTAACAATTGACGAGGTTTTTGGCTCGGAAGTGGATGTATCTATAAACATATATTTAGGATTCTTAAAAAAAGAGATATGAAGAATATATTTTTTATATGCGTTCTCATGACATTGAGTAACATCAATTTAGCTCAGAATATTTTAATAGAAGATAGAGACACCTTAGACTACGTGATCGTACAAGATATTGACACTTTTCATCAAGTTAAAATTAACTACTATGCACCAAGAAAAAAGAAGGAAAGAAATAGAATAACATATTTGAATCGAGTACATTTAGATAGCTCAGGTATACAATTTGAGAACAATCTTTATTACTCCGATGGTATTTTTCGTGGCAATCAATTTGATTATGAGGAGAAATATTATAAGGTTTATTCTCTTGATATAAATAAAGGTATGGTCAAAAAACTTCTTGAATCTAGAAAGTTTATACCGAGAAGTTTTTATTTTGGCAATAATGAATCCAATCAGGTGTTAGAATTAGATGAAAGCGGAAAAACAATGATATTTGCGGACTTGGGTCCACATTTAGATTACATAGAACCATATAAGGCAACTGAAAAAATATGGAGAATTTATGAGTTGACAAACGAGAAAATCTTAGGTGAGTCATGTGCCTGGGGCGGTGGATGTACTCTTTATAGGTATTTTATTATTAAGAAAGATTCAGTCAAAGAAATTGACTTTGATCAATTACGACAACCTTATAAGAATCAATTCGAAAAGCAATATGAAGACTTTCGCATGAACTTCTACTTCTCCCACTACGATTATGATTTTCTGATGGCTGGAGTAGATTATGGCAACTTACCATCACAAACTGATCTCATTTTTTCCAAAGATTTAGAAGATACCACCCACGTAATTAAAGAACACCAACCCTTTGAGATCATAGGTGAGAATATCCAGGAAGGTAAGAACCAGTTTTTTTACCTGCGCTCCCAGCTTGATGACGGAGAAAAAGGTATTGTAGGCTATAAAGTGGACAAGGCTTTTGAAAAGGTCGCTTATCAAATATTTAAAGATCACTTAATTACCAAAGACCAGATCAAACCATTCAATGCAGAGCAGTTAGGCATTTTGAAAAATCTCGCATTTGCAAGGCACAACTACGCTTTTAGCACTGACTTTTACCAGGCTTACTTCAACCTGTTTGAATTTTATAAAAATATAAAGAAACGGGCCAGCCGCACAAAAGACATGAATGGTTTGTTCACAGAAGCGGACACTAAAAATCTTGAGGTGATCAACAAGGCATTAAAGAAATATGCCCACTAGCGCGCGTTGCCTAGCATAACGCGTGCTGCTAGCTAAATTAGATCAATTAAAAGTCGAGGTTATAAATTTTCAAAATGAAAATGCAGAAATCTACTTAAAACTATTTGATGACGGGTATAGAAGAGTTCATACCACACCCCAAAATATTTTCAACATTTCCTCTCTCTTTTCGATGCTCCTTGGCAATTAGATTATAAATTTGTCTTATGGATTATTTAAGTCATTTGAATCCCCCGCAGAGAGAAGGAGTTGAGAATTTGGAAGGCCCCACCATGATCATTGCTGGTGCTGGTTCTGGGAAAACTAGAGTGCTGACCTACCGCATTGCTCATCTGATTACCGTTAAAAATGTTGACCCTTTTAGCATTTTGGCTTTGACCTTTACCAATAAGGCAGCAAAAGAAATGCGGGAAAGAATTGAAAAGATAGTGGGTACCGATGCCCGTAATTTATGGATGGGAACTTTTCACTCTGTTTTTGCCAGAATTTTAAGAGCAGAAGCTGATAAGTTAGGCTATCCAAGTAATTTCACCATTTACGATACCGAAGATTCCAAAGCTCTGATTAGAGCAATTGTGAGGGAAATGGGATTGGATGATAAAGTTTATAAGCAAAATGTAGTTTATAGTAGAATCTCAGGTGCTAAAAATAATCTTGTTTCCTGGCAGAACTACATCAATAATCCTGTTTATATTTCTGATGATGAGCAAGCCCAAAAACCTAAAATGGGCGCTATTTATAAAGAATATGTACAGCGTTGTTTCCGTTCGGGAGCTATGGATTTTGATGATTTATTGTTCAATACCAACGTTTTATTTAGAGACCATCTGGATGTACTGAATAAATATCAGCAGCGATTTAAATATGTGATGATAGATGAGTTTCAGGATACCAATATTTCTCAGTATCTGATTACCAAAAGACTTTCATCTGTTCAACAGAATATCTGCGTAGTAGGGGATGATGCACAAAGTATTTATGCTTTCCGTGGTGCCAATATTCAAAACATTCTCAATTTCGAAAAGGATTATCCTGATTTGAGGGTAATCAAATTAGAGCAAAATTATAGAAGTACGCAAAATATAGTAAATGCTGCCAACTCTGTTATCCTAAAGAATTCGGCTCAGCTTAAGAAAAATATCTGGACACAAAATGATGATGGAGAATTAGTTCATTTGATAAAATCTACTTCAGACAATGAAGAGGGTAGGCTAGTAGCTTCTTCTATTTTTGAAGATAAGAATAATAAAAAGCTTGAAAATAAAGATTTTGCCATTCTTTATAGAACAAACAGCCAATCCAGGGCTATGGAGGAAGCTTTAAGAAAAAGCAGTATTCCATATAGAATTTATGGTGGCTTATCTTTCTACCAAAGAAAAGAAATCAAGGATTTGCTTTCTTATCTACGGTTTACCATTAATCATAATGATGAGCAATCTTTCAGAAGGATTATCAATCTTCCTAAAAGGGGAATAGGCGCATCTTCTGTTGATAAAATAGTGGTAGCAGCTTTTGAAAATGAGTTGGGCATTTGGGATGTAATCCAAAAAAGCCAAAGGATATTGCCAAGCAGGGCGGCCAATGCCGTGGATAATTTTGTCACTCTGATCAAATCTTTCAAAATTAGAATAGAGCGGGCCGATGCTTATGATACTGCAGCATTTATTGCTAAGCAAAGTGGTTTACTGAAGGAATTGTATGATGATAAAACCATAGAGGGTTTAAACCGCTACGAGAACGTTCAGGAATTACTCAATGCCATCAAGGAGTTTGTAGATGATGAACAGCAAGAAGATAAATCCTTGGAAGCCTTTATAGCTGATGTGGCTTTACTAACCGATGCAGATAATGAAGATAAGGATAATAATAATGACCATGTAAATTTGATGACTATCCACTCTGCAAAGGGATTGGAATTTAAGCATGTGTTTATAGTGGGGATGGAGGAGGATTTATTCCCTTCACAGATGATGCTCAACAGCCGAGCTGATTTGGAAGAAGAACGAAGGTTGTTTTATGTGGCACTGACCAGAGCAATGGAAAAGGTCACTTTAAGCTATGCCTTAACCCGTTATCGTTTTGGAAGGTTGAAAAATTGTGAACCAAGCCGATTTATTGAAGAGATTGACCCTGCGTATGTAAAAGTAGATAGGAAGTTTAATCGCTCCGAACCAATGGGCGATTTGAATAATGGTAGTGGGAATAGTGTTTATGCCAAAAACTTAGTAGCCCAAAGAAAGACAGAAAGAAAAGCAGTACCTCCAGGCAAGAAATTGCATACCCCATCACCTGATTTTGCGCCCAGCGATACTAGAACCTTAGATACAGGTATGAAAGTAGAGCATCCGAAATTTGGCTTTGGTGAAGTAAAGAAGATGGATGTACAAGGAGCCAATAGAAAAGCCACTATTGAATTTGAAAATTTTGGTGAAAAGACACTTTTGTTGACTTTTGCTAAGTTGAGGATAATGGAGGATTGATGTATCAGTTCTTAGTTTGCAATAGGACCTGACAGGTTTTCACAATATTTATAACCATCAAACCACAATTTAATTCTACAATATTACCGTGCATCTTCCCCATTTGGGGAATCAAAAGTTGAACACTACGTAAATCACCTAATTACAATTTCAGCATTGCCCTAATGTTTACAAGATGTATTATCATGACATTTGAGTATAATTTAAAAGCAAAAGCCATGAAAAATTATATAAACGTTCAAAATCCAATTAAGACATTTGTTTTAATAGGGCTCATAGTTTTGATATCCTTATTTGGTTTAGTCCTTGATGCAAATGC
Source organism: Marivirga sp. (assembly GCF_024636815.1). GTDB lineage: Bacteria > Bacteroidota > Bacteroidia > Cytophagales > Cyclobacteriaceae > Marivirga. The sequence goes on along the minus strand of NZ_JAGXGF010000220.1, from coordinate 9,666 downwards.
TCAAAGTGCATTATTAGGAAATAATGTAGATAAAATTAATAATTCGATGGTGATTCAGCTAGCAGATTATGACTTTGATGTCGTTATTCCTAAAGTCACTCAAGAGGAATTACAATCAATGAAGGATGGTTCATTTAACCAAATGGTATATGTAGCAGATGGTGCTTCAGGATATTATTTTTATATGGGTGCTGAATGGGAGATGCAGAACGTGAGAGAAGTTTTTGAATTGATTGATATGAATTTAGCTATTCAAAAGCCGAATAATGAAAGTTTGATAATAATAGCAGGAGAAGGGAATTCTAATGCTTTGCTAGATTATAATCACCATGTGAGAAAAATATACCAGGATTTTGGTTTTGATACACAGGATAATCAAATGGCCATAAATATTAGAAAAGAATAGTTTTATAGTGATAGGTTAGTAAATCGTTTAAGGCAATGTTAAAAAAGCATTGCCTTTTTTTTATGAGCCTAATTTAAAATGATAAAACTTCATATCTTAGATTTACTTCTTCTTGTCAGGCTAATCCAGAGATCACTCGTCAAAGACATGGCCTAGATAATATCTTTCTATTTCAACAAATTGTTCTATATATCTCCCACATTAGAGGGAACAAAAGATGGCTTTCATTGTAGGATTCCAAATCCTCTGGCTGAAATAGGGGCTGAGTTAGAGCTACGTAAATCACTTAAATACAATTTCAGCATTGTCCTCATGAATGAAAATTAAATTATCGTGACATTTGAATATAATTTAAAAGCAAATGTTATGAAAACGTATCCAAACATTCTGAAACCGGTTAAGCAATATGTTCTAATAGGGCTAATCGTTTTGATTACCTTATTCGGTTTAACATTGAAAGCAAATGCTCAAAGTACATTGTTAGAAAATGATGTAGAAAAAATTAATAATTCAATGGTAGTTCAGCTAGCGGATTATGACTTTGATGTAATTATTCCTAAAGTGAGTAATGAAGATTTAAAAACCCTTGAGGATGTAGCCTTTAATCAAATGGTATATGTAGCAGATGGTGCTTCAGGCTATTATTTTTATATGGGCGCTGAATGGGAGATGCAGAATGTGAGAGAAGTTTTTGAATTGATAGATATGAATTTAGCTATTCAGGAGCCAAATACTGAAAGCTTGATAATAATCGCAGATGAAGAAAATTCTAATGCTTTACTTGACTATAATCACCATGTGAAAAAAATATACCAGGATTTTGGTTTTGATGGACAGGATAATCGAATGGCCATAAATATTAGAAAAGAATAGTTTTTTAGTGATAGTTTTATAAGTCGTTTTAGGCAATGTTTTTCGAAGCATTGCCTTTTTTATACTATAATTATAAGAGATTGTGTAAATCGTAGGACAATATAGTAGTAAACCAAAGAACAGAAATGTCGGACATTTTTCATGTCAGACATTGGGTCGTATAGGGAAGTGAATGGTAGAAATTTTCAATTTTCCTAAACAGTGATTAGACGTTGTATAACCATTAAACAGCTTTTCATTTTAATTCTAAATGTTCTGTACGTTTTCCCCCTTCTGGGAAATACCAGCCAGTCGCTGGTCAGCTTCTGGGTGAAAAGAGGGGCTGGGGAATTAAAGTGGAGCTACCCACCAAGCTTCAGGCTTAACCAGTATAGTATCTTCTTTATCCACATGCACCATGCCAGGTGGCAAGCCTTTAGGCTTTCGCACATACTTCTTAGGCGTCACTATCACAGGACTTAGGCTATCAGATTTTCTTTTAGAGTAAAAGGCTGCGGCTTGAGCTGCCTTTTCCACTACTTCTTGCGGAAATGGTTTACTACTTTGTTGCTTTAACACCACATGAGAGCCGGTAACATCCTTTGCATGCAACCACAGATCATTTTTCTTTGCATATTTTAAAGTGAGCTCATCATTTTCTCTCGCGCCCTTACCCACTAATATGGTAAATCCGCCATATTCAAATTTTTTAAAGGGCACTTTTAATTCTACTTGAGCTCGTTCCTTTACTGGATTTTGTTTAATCAGTTTCTTAATTGATTTGATGTCATCAGCTGATGCAATTTCATTCAGTTTGCTTTCTGCTTCCTGCAGTTCTTGTTCTTTTTGTTTGATGGAGGCTTCTAGTTGCTCTAATTCAATTTTCTGATTTTTAGATTTCCTGTAAAGATTTTCAGCGTTTTTTTGAGGACTCAAATGAGATTTAAGAGGGATTTTTATATTTTCATTGGTATAAAAATTGAACAGCTCAACTTCTTTAGCATGAGATGGAATTTGATGCATATTAGCCATCAGTATATCTGCTAACTGATTGTAGCCTGGTTTTTCTATAACTTCCTCAAGCTTTTGATTTGATTTTTTGATATAGTTTATAGCTTGATTTCGCTGCTTTTCTAATTGTTTGGATAAGCGTTTCTTTTCCTTTCGAATGAAATTCTCTTTCGAATAGGTATAGTAAAATTGCGTAATGCCTTCAAGACAACTTTTCTCTTCTTTTATAATTTCACCTATCTTCAATAGAGAAAAGTGAATTTCATCATTCCATAAAATGGTATAAAAACCTTCTGGATTTTTAATTTCTGATTCTACTAATGAGATGATTTCCCATTGCTCTTCCAATGGTTTTTCTTGCAACTTTATACTGCTGAAATATTGCTTGATTAATTTACCGAAGGTGGGGAAAAGCTTTTGGTAATTACCGTCAAATTCGAAAAAAGCTTCTTTGCTTTGATCAATTGGTCTGTTTAGCTCTTCCAAATCAAGCTCCATATCCTGAGGAAAGCTGTTTCGGAATAACTCTATTGCATGGCTGGACTGATAACCAATTATATTAGACCGGTTTCCATGCATCTTAAACAGCAATGACCATTTTCCTTCAAAATGAATAGCAAAACATCGCTCATTTATAAATTGCTGAATATGAGTTACCTTTTTACCAATGAAATTAGTAAATAAATCAATGCTATTGCTTTTGGTCCTGGCAAATTGATTAGGAAAGCTTAAGCATGAAAACTCTGGCAGTAAGGATGCTTTTATATAAAAGATTTCATTTGATAGGCTAAAGCCCAAAATCAACTCATCTTTGCTTTGACTGAAACAAGATATTAATTCATTACCGTTAATTTTAGCTTCTAATTCTGATGATAATTTTCGGAATACATAAAAGTTATTATGCATCTCAAAGTTCTATTTGAAGTCCATCGTAGGCTAATTCCATGCCTTCAGGCAATTCTTCTTCTATGTCTCTGTGTAATCCCATTCTGTGGCCCATATGGATAAAATAAGCTTGAGGAATTTCCAGTTCTCTTACCATGGCAACGGCCTGTTCTAGATTAAAGTGAGACAGATGAGAATTTTTTTGCAAAGCACTTAAAACTAATACTTTGCTACCTTTAATTTTCTCCTTTTCCTCGTCTGGAATATAATTTACATCGGTGATGTAAGTAAAATCTTTAATTCTATATCCAAATACGGGAAGTTTATAATGTAGTACATCTACAGGTTGTATATCAATTCCTTCTACCTGAAAAGGCTTGTTTTCTATCTCGTGAAGTTCCACTTTTGGAATTCCAGGATATTTATTTACAGCAAAAATATAGGCGAATTCTCTTTTAATTTGCTCTAGTACTGGTTTTCTTCCATAAACCGGCATGTCCATATCCTGTTTAAAATTGTAGGAGCGGACATCATCCAATCCAGCAGTATGGTCTTTATGTTCGTGTGTGTAGATAACAGCATCCAGATGATTTATTCTTTCCCTCAGCATCTGTTCCCTAAAGTCGGGTCCTGTATCAAAAACGATGCTTTTCCCATCTACTTGAATATGGATACTTGTTCTTTTCCTTTTGTCCCGATAATCGAGCGATTGACATACTTCACAATCGCATGCAATTACGGGAACTCCCTGGGATGTTCCTGTTCCTAGAAATGTTACCTTCAAAGTGCGAGTTCGGTTTGTTGTAATTCTAAATAGAAATTTTTGTTCTTATCACTTAGTGTTTTACTGTCCAATTCAATGTTTTTGAGGATATCCACTAAGCAATTGATTTTTCCTTCAGTGTCAAAGAATTTATTGATAATTACAATTCTTTGATCTTTCAATACACAATAACCTGATTTAAAATTTCCCTTTTCATAACGAAGAATGTAATCAGATTCAGCGAATACATCTTCTAGTTTATTAAGGAATGACTTTGTGTACTTTATTTGCATACTTAGGAATTTATTAATTAACTATACAAACTTTCTATTTGTTCCTTATTTGCGGATAGTTATTATTTCGTTCGTTAAATGCTAAAAAAGAATTTGATTAATTGGTTAATTTCTTAACAGTTTCAACCAATTGATCAAAATTAAGCGGTTTTTGTAAATATTCATTGATACCCGCTTCTTTAAAATCTTTTATGCTATAATTTTTAGCGTTACCTGTTATTGCAATAATAGGGATAGCTGATTTTTCCTTGTCATCCAAGGCTCTGATGGCTCTCGTGCATTCCATTCCATCCATTTTTGGCATATTAATATCCATTAAAATGATATCAAAAGAATCTGATTCTAAGGCTTTTAGAACCTGCTCGCCATTTTTAGCGGAATGAATGCTATAATTTTGCATCATCAAAATTTTCTTGGTAAGGTTCTGGATTACCGAGCTATCTTCTGCAATAAGTACTTTTTTAGTTTCTGCCATCTTATTTTAATATTGACTGATAATTATCTGTAAATTTATTAAAATTATCTAATAAATGATTTAAGTCATTTATAAGCTTTTCGGTTTTTTGTTTTTTTAAATCGCCTTCTATTTTTTTTGCTTGTATCTCTAACGAACGAATTCCAAGTGTACCTGCATTCCCCTTTAATGTATGCAAATTACTTAATATTTTATCTATGTCCGAAGTCTTTTCAGCATTTATACTTTCCAATATCAAACTTTTTGCTTCAATTTCAAATTCTTCAAAGAATGATTTGATAGTTGGTTTGTCTGCATATTTACGGAGTTGCCTTAATGTTGATTGATCAATTAACTCCAGTTCATTACCGTTTTTTTCTTTAAGTCGGATTTCGTTATCATTTGCGTCTTCAACTTCAAACTCAGGTAGGTTTTGTTGGATGATTTCTAGTAACTTACTGGAAACTATTGGTTTAGCTAAGTAGTCATCCATCCCCATATCCAAAAACCGTTGACGATCTTCTTTCATAGAATAAGCAGTCATTGCAATGATAGGAGGGGTCTTCTTCGAAAGCTTTTTAATTTCTCTAGTGGCGGTTACCCCATCCATAACAGGCATTTGGATATCCATAAAAATCAAATCATACTCATTGTTTTTCACCTTCTCGATAGCGGTGGGGCCGCTAAAAGCCAAATCTGTTTTAAAACCTGATTTCATTAATATTTGACTCGCAACTTGTCGGTTAATGGTATTATCATCTACAATTAGTATAAAAGGTGCATTTTCACTCTCAAATTTTAGTTTATGGCTTTTCGGTACTTTCTGCTTAATTTCTTCATATTCTTCAATTTCAATTTTTGAAACATTTTCAGCTATCAAAGTAAACCAAAACACACTGCCTTCATCTGGTTCAGAACTTACTCCAATCTGACCGCCCATTAAGCTGCTCAATTGCTTTGAAATAGCAAGTCCTAAACCTGTCCCACTAAAGGCTTTTGTGCTTGAGTTATCCACTTGTGTGAACAATTTAAACAGTTTCTGTTGGTCGTTTTCCGAAATCCCTATCCCAGTATCCTCCACAGCAATTCTATATAGATTATCTTTTATTTCTTTGGACATGTGCAATAATACATTTCCATTTTTCTCGGTAAATTTTAAGGCATTGGAAGTAAGATTGGAAACAATTTGGATGATACGGGTTTCATCAATTTTGAGGTATTGAGGTATTTTATTATCAATTTTAAAATTTAAATTGATTGATTTTTGCCTGGCTTGTTGGCTAAAAAGATTCAATACCTTTTCAAATATAGATCTTACCTCAGTCACATGCGGCTGAATTTTCATCTTACCTGCTTCTATTTTGCTTAAATCCAGAATGTCATTTAAGATAGTTAGCAAGGTTTCGGATGATTTTTTGATGGTTTCTACAAAATTCATTTGCTCAGGGTTGAGCTGAGTTTGAGATAGTAAATCCACCATTCCAATCACTCCATTCATTGGAGTTCGGATTTCATGACTCATATTAGCCAGAAATTGTTCTTTTACTTTCAATGAATTTTCTGCCACATTCTTAGCATGCAATAATTCTCTGTTCGCTTGTTTCAATTTAGTTATATCACGTGCAACTCCTTCAATGGTCACTTCTCTGCTATCTTTATCACGTACTAAACGAACGTTACAAATACAATTTACAAGTCTTCCATCTCTCGTTATAAGAGTAGCTTCAAAGTTTTGAACTTTTCTTTTTGAAACCAATATTTTTAATAAATCCTTGGTTTTCTTAGTGTAGAGGTAATAATTGGTTATATTATTTCCAGTTACTTCATCCTGCTCGTATCCAATATTTTCCTTTACCGAGGGGCTTATTAAAATAATTTCCCCATTAAAGCGGCAATTGAAATATATATCTTGAAATGACTCAAATATATTTCTAAATTTAAATTCACTTTTTTGGATATTCAGAGCATTAATTTTCTTTTCTGTTATATCATGTGCGATGCCTGAAAGCCCAGTAATTTCCCCACTTTCTGTATGAATAGGATTTAAAAATATTTCTTTCCAAATATTGGATTCATCTTGTGGATTATTGAATTCTATTTCAAAATTAAGCGTCTCACCTTTTAAACACTTCTCAAACTTTTGACCCCAAAAATCAAAAGTATCTAAAGGAAAAAATGAAGAAATATTTCTACCCCTCAAATCAGTATTTACTCTGGGCTTAAAGTTGAAGTATTTCAGAAATTCATATTCGAAATTCTGATTAAAGGAAGTAAGCATATAATCTTTGTCAATAGACCATATAATATGATTACTGCTGTTGAAAATAGATTGAAGTCTTGCAGCTTGAGTCCCAATTTTTTCTTCAATAAACTTTCTTTCTACGGAGAGCAAAACCTGATTAGAAATGAAATTCAGTAATTTCAGATCTCTATTCTGAAATGCATTTTCGTCATTGTAACTTTGTACTCCAATCACTCCTGGCGTACCTTTTTCAGTTTGAAAGGGAACCCCTAAAAATACTTTTGGAATAGTACCATACTGATTGATTTTTCCTTCCAAAATCAAATCCATAATATCGGATTCTTTCAGTATTACTGACTTTTTATGATGGTATATATACTCGCATAATCCTTTTTTATATTCAAAGGACATTGATTTAGGAGAATCTGGAACGAACTCATCGTGGATGTAGGGAAAGAATAATTCTTGTTTTTCAAACTTGAATTGTGCAATAAAGAAGTTATTGGCTTCCATTGCTTCCTTTAATTTCTCATGTATTCCTTTAAATAAGCTATCTAAATCTGTGCTTTTAAGCGTTAGATTGGTTATTTCATAAAATAGATTTTGTGCTTTTTGGGCATGAATTTGGTTAGTTATGTCTTGAAAATTGGCTATAATGTTTCTATTATTCAAGCTCATCAATACAATCCCAGTTACATGGATTTTATCATTGTTTTTTGAGCTTAATCGAACCTCTAATAATTCTTGAGATTTATTTTTAATGACTTCTTCACATACCTTTTGAAAATCGTGCCAATCATCAGGATAAATGATATCTCTGATGTAAATATGTTTTAGATCTTGGCTAGAATAGCCTAAAGTTTTACGCCAGTTTTTATTAGTTATTATAATACGTCCTTCATCTGTAAACTCCATGCTTAAATCAATACCTTCCTCAGGAAAAGTGCTGTTTTCAAAGTGTCTGGAATTTTTCAGGAGATATTTATTTTGATAGAGAGCTAAACGCAATTTCTCTACTTCTTTTATTAGTTGTTCTTTATCGTAATTTTGTAATTCCAAAATGTCTAAATTTACAGCTCAATTTAAGCTTTTAAGATCGAATTAAATATCAAATTTGACTAAAAATTCAAAAACTATAGTGATTTTGGCAGGACCTACTGCCGTTGGGAAAACTGACCTCTCCATTCAATTGGCTAAACGTTTTCAAACTGAAATAATTTCAGCTGACTCCCGTCAATTCTACAAAGAAATGGAATTAGGAACCGCAAAGCCAACTGTTGAAGAAATGGAAGGAATACCACATCATTTCATCAATACCCATAATATTCAAGATGATTATAATGTAGGCCAATTTGAAAAAGATGCTTTAAACTTATTAGATAAGTTATTTCATGAGCATGATATCCTTTTTGTTGTAGGAGGTTCTGGACTCTATGTTAAAGCCTTATGTGAGGGCATTGATGATATGCCGACCATTCCACCTGAAATTAGGCGGAAATTAAATACTGAATTTGAGCAAAATGGAATTAAATATATACAGAATCAAGTAGCTGAATGTGATCCTGAATATTTTGAAATTGTAGACCAACAAAATCCTCAACGACTGATTCGAGCATTGGAACTTTATCGTGCCACTGGAAAGAATATGAGCTTTTACAGAGCCCAGGAAAAGCAAGTCGAAAGACCATTTAATATTATCAAAATAGGATTAGAGCGCCCAAGGGAAGAATTGTACGATCGCATTAATTTAAGAATGGATCAGATGATTTCTGAAGGCTTATTTGAAGAAGCTGAGAAGCTTTTTCCTTATAAAAATCTGAATGCACTTCAAACCGTGGGCTATTCAGAAATATTTGGATTTTTAGATGGCGATTATGATAGGGAAGAGGCTATCAGATTATTGAAAAGGAACAGCCGCAGATACGCCAAAAGACAAATAACATGGTTCAAAAGAGATTCGGAATTTGTTTGGTTTTCAGCTGAAAATAAATATAAGGTTATAGATTATATAGACAATAGAATATAGAAATGGAAAGAGAGCTAAAGGATTTGACAAAGCAGGAGTGGGATACCCTTTTTCCGATAGAGCTGTATAATCATGATTCAAATTGGAAGCAAATTTTTGGAAATGAAAAAGACAAAATAGTAGAAAAAATAGGTGATAGAATTCTTAGGATTGAACATGTTGGAAGCACTGCAATTCCTAATATCAAGGCGAAATCATATATTGATATTTCGATTGAAATATTAAAGGAAGATTTATTTAATGAAGATATAATAGAGTCTTTAGAAAATTTGAATTACAGTTTTTTTCGACAAACTGGAAAAGAAGTAGATTATATGGTCTTCGTAAAAGGATATAATTTAAATGGTGAAAAAGAACAAATTTTTCATATTCACATGTGTCCTCCTGGACATGAATTGCTCAAACAAATTAATTTCCGAGATTATTTGATTACCCATCCTGGAAGAGCTAAGCAATATGAAGAACTTAAAACTGAATTAGCGATCAAATATAAAAATGATCGGGTAGGCTATAGAGTAGCCAAAGATGATTTCATTTCAGATACCTTAGGTTTGGCGAAAAAATTGGAATAGCGATAGGGTTTTGTCTTCACATAATGTCATTCCCTGAAATAAGTTGACCGTTTTTAACCGATTAAAGTTATGATAAAAACGGGAAAACGCATCAGGAACAGGGTTAGATTTACCGAGGAGTTCAAGCGAAAAATTGTAGAAGATTTTGAAAAGGGCATTATG
>NZ_JAGXGF010000020.1 GCF_024636815.1 Marivirga sp. | reverse complement strand
TCAATAGATTTTAGTGTGTGTTTTAAAAGCCCTTCTATAAAAAGGGCTTCTGATTTTTTCTCCTTCTTATTATAGTATCAATTTACAAAATATTAACTGAAAAACATAGTCAAAAATCCTTAACTTAACGACATTGGGCGCACGCGTTTCGCGTGTGCCTAAGGCACTACAATACCTACCAAAATCTAAATCACTTCTTCTTTTTAAACACCCTCGCTATCCATCTAGGCAAAACTAATGCGCCTAAAAATAAATACGGATAATAAGTCATTAATCGCCAGAAAATATTAGTGATAAAAGTAACAGAGCCCAAATCCTCTTTGAAAAACTGAGTGAAAATAAATTCTGCTGTCCCACTACTTCCCGGAGTTGGTGAAACCAACATCGTAATCCAAATGACCACATGGCGAGCAAAAATCACGATATGATCAAAAAAACTTTGGTTGGAGAAAGCCTCAATTACACAGTTCAGCATGGCGTAACGTGCAGTCCATATAAAAATAGTTGATAGTGATATTTTTAACCAGTAGGTGAAATTCCTTCCTCTTAATTCTTTGGAAGCCAACATGATTTCAGATCCCTGATCATAAGCCCCTTGTCTCCATCTTCTAAGGAATCTAATAGAAGTGATTTTTAATAATATCCATCTAAACCATCTTGGATTCACTAAAACAGCAAATGCCATCACAAAAGTGTAAACTGCAATAAGAGAATAACTAACCACAAATAAGGTCGGCAAACTCTTCCCTAACTGCGTTTCAATCATTGAATTTTGTGGGAAAATATGACCTGAGGCGATCAAATAAACAATAGGCGCCATCACCACAAAATACATATTATCAAATATGGCTGTGATCATGGTATAAGCTAAAGCCTTACCCAATTTTAAGCCTTCCTTCATTAGAATAAAAACCGCCACAGCTGTACCTCCAACAACTGAAGGCGTCACAGCAGAAGCAAATTCCCAAAGGATGATAACATAAATACTGCTTTTCCAGGTCAGCCTTTTTCCCGTAATCATACGGATTCGGTATACATAACCTACATCTCGGGCAAACAAAACAAAAAAGGCTAGCGCTACAGGTAAAATTTCAGCCTCAAATATTAAAGACAGATTTTCTACGGTAACTGTATCATCTTGATAAAATAAAAAAGCTACAATGGATACACCCAATAAAACAGGAATCCATACCTTATTTGGATTAAGGGTTTTGAAAATTTTCTCCTTCTCTAACTTCATTCAGCAACTGTTTCAATTTTTTCGAGCCAAAAATTATTGAATCCCTCTCCTACCGTAATAGCAATCAATGAACTTTGCAATAACTCCAATATGGCCAGAAAATTAAAAATCACGGCTATCTTCTCGGGTTTCTCTTCAATAAATGTAGTAAAAGCTAATTTACCATCTCTTTCTAATTTTCCGATGATATGGTCTTTTTGTGCTTCGATGGTATAAGGATATTGAACCACCTTATGGGAAGGTTTGTTTTTTTCGAGTTCATAGCGTGCCATCACATCCCTAAAAACCCTCAAAAGTTTATATAAATCAACATTTTGCAGTTCTGACTCCACATTAATAGTTTCGGAAAGTGATCTCACTTCCTTTTTAACATTTCCGCGCTTTTCTTTCTCCTGCATTTTGCCTTCCATGTCTGAAAGTTCTTGCAAAACCGATTTATATTTTTTGTATTCTAATAAGTGTCTTACTAATTCCTCTCTGGGATCAATTTCATTTCCTTCTTCATCAATCTGAGGACGAGGCAATAACATTTTGGCTTTAATCCGCATGAGTGTAGAAGCTACTAAAATAAACTCACTTGCTACTTCTATATTCATCTGCTCCAAATGTTTGAGGTAATCCAAAAAATCATTGGTGATTTTGGATATTGGAATATCATAAATGTCCAATTCATCCCTTTCAATGAAGAAAAGGAGCAAATCGAAAGGTCCCTCAAAAAGCGGAAGTTTTATTTCAAAACTCAATAGTAACGGTGATTTAAGTGTTCTATAATTTCAAAGATAATCGAATTTGAAAAGATTGCAGGTTAATAGCAGGATTTTATTGTAAATTTGCATTTATAACACAAAAAAATCGGTAATTTGTAGATTCAAAAACATTTACAGAAAGTATTTGTTTTCTGATTTAAACATTTTAGAATATTATGCTAATTCAACCCGGAGAACTTTTATCCAAGATTGACAGCCCTGCTGATCTCAGGAAACTCAATCAATCTCAATTAGTACAGTTAAGCCAAGAATTAAGACAATTTATAATTGATAATGTATCAATATATGGTGGGCATTTTGGTGCAAGTTTGGGAGTAGTAGAACTTACTACTGCACTTCACTATGTATTCAATACACCAGAAGATCAGGTGATTTGGGATGTAGGGCATCAAGCATATGGACATAAAATTCTAACGGGAAGAAAAGATAAATTTCACACTAACCGGGTTTATGGTGGAATGTCTGGCTTTCCGAAAAGAAAAGAAAGTGAATATGATGCTTTTGGAGTAGGTCACTCCTCAACTTCTATTTCTGCTGCTTTGGGTATGGCTTTAGCTTCTAACTTAAAAGGAGAATTTGATAAGCAACATATTGCTGTAATCGGTGATGGCGCTATGACAGGTGGTATGGCCTTTGAAGGCATGAATCATGCAGGTGCTTCAGATGCTAATATGATTATCATATTGAATGATAATTGTATGTCAATTGATCCTAATGTTGGAGCATTAAAAGAATATTTAACCGATATCACCACATCGCACACCTATAACAGAATGCGTGATGATGTTTGGAAATTATTAGGTAAAGTAAGCGGGTTTGGAAAAAGCGCTCAAGAGGTTGTAGGTAAATTAGAGAATAGCATAAAATCATTCCTTTTAAAGCAAAGCAACCTATTTGAATCTCTTAATTTGAGATATTTCGGTCCTGTAGATGGTCATGATGTAAACCATTTGGTTCATGTTTTAAGAGATTTAAAAGATATCCCAGGACCTAAAGTATTACATTGTGTCACTACTAAAGGAAAAGGTTTTGGTCCTGCAGAAAAAGATCAAACAAAATGGCACGCTCCGGGAAAATTTGATAAAATAACGGGTGAAATTCAGAAAAAACCTGTAGAAAAACCATCTGCGCCTAAATATCAGGAAGTATTTGGTCATACTATAGTAGAATTAGCAGAGCAAAATGATAAGATAGTTGGTGTCACACCTGCAATGCCTTCTGGTTCTTCTTTAAACATTATGATGAAAGCCATGCCGGACAGAGCTTTTGATGTAGGCATAGCAGAACAACATGCAGTAACATTCTCAGCTGGATTGGCTACTCAAGGATTAATTCCATTCTGTAATATTTACAGCACATTCATGCAAAGGGGTTATGATCAAGTAATCCATGATGTATGTATTCAAGACTTACCAGTTAACTTCTTTCTAGATAGAGCGGGATTTGCTGGAGCTGACGGCCCAACTCACCATGGTAATTATGACATCGCCTTTATGCGATGCATACCGAATATGATCGTGGCATCACCGATGAATGAATCGGAACTAAGAAATATGATGTTCACTTCTCAATTACCAAGAGAAGGAAAAGCATTTACTATCCGTTATCCGAGAGGAAAAGGTGTGATGCCGGAATGGAGAACTCCAATGGAGGCGATGGAAATTGGAACAGGCCGACAAGTTAGAGAGGGGAAAGATATTGCTATTTTGAGCATTGGTCATATTGGAAATTATGCAATGGAAGCAGCCGAAAAACTTGCTGAAGAAGGGGTTGAAGCGGGGGTTTTTGATATGCGATTTGTAAAACCATTAGATGAAAAGTTATTGCATCAGGTATTTTCCCAATATAAAAAGGTAATAACCATAGAAGATGGATGTCTAATGGGAGGATTTGGTAGCGCAATACTTGAATTTATGGCAGAAAATGATTATTCTTCACAAGTGAAACGCTTAGGTATTCCGGATAAGGTTGTAGAGCATGGTGAGCAACATGAATTACATGCAGAATGCAACTTTGACCCGGAAGGCATTTTTACCGCAGCGCTTCTGATGGTTGAACAATCATTACACGCTTGACTATGACCATTCACTATGAAGTATCCGGAAAAGGTTATCCGGTTGTTTTTTTACACGGTTATGGGGAAACCCATAAAATATGGAATCATTACAGGGAAAGGTTATCTGAAAAATATAAGGTAATTACTCCTGATTTGCCTGGTTTCGGACAGAGCGACAGCTTACCATATGAGCTCAGCCTTGATATGGTAGCTAATTCCATATATGATTGTCTTAAAAAATTGAATGTATCCGAATGCATAATTATGGGGCATTCTTTAGGTGGGTATGTCACACTCGAAATAGCCAAGCGATTTCCCAATATAGTTTCTCATATAGGCCTCATCCATTCTACAGCCTTAGCTGATACAGATGAGAAAAAAGAAGGCAGAGTAAAATCAATTGAATTTATCCAAAAACACGGAGTAGCAAAATTTATTGAAAGCTTTATCCCGATGCTATTTGATGATAAACACAAGGACAGATTAAAAGACACTATCCAATCCATAGTGGATGAAGGAAGTAAAATCCCTGAAAAAACACTTACCGATTATATGCTGGCCATGCGCGATCGCAGTGACAGCTTGGATTTCATAAAAGAATTCGAAGGTTCTATCTTATTTGTATACGGGGAAAAGGATAGTAGTATACCAGTTGCTTTAAGCAAATCTCAAATTAAATATATGAAGCATCCTTATTTAAAAAACCTACCTAAAACAGGCCATATGGGAATGTTTGAACAGGAAGAGGAGGTTTTTCAAGCTATTTCTAAATTTATAGAAGTAACTCATTAGAGATTTAAGACCTATAGATTAAAGAATCTAGACAAAAGACAAAATTTCGCTGAAGCTAAATAAATTAACAACTAAACGATTATTCCTTTTGAACTAATTTCGTTTTATAGAAAACTGCATAATCATCCTCAACATCTAAGGCTACCTGATCTTTAATAAACCAAAGAAAATCTCCATCAACATATAATAAAGAAGCTATTTCTATTGATGAATTAAAAGGCTTTCCATATTTTTCACCTTCTTTATAAATTTGAAACAGGTCTTTGGGAACATTATCAGGCATAGCCAAAGAAATACTATTCTCTCCTGTTTTTTTCATTTTCGGTTCTTGTCTTTCAGATTCTTTAACTCCTGAATTATACTTAACCAAAACCTTATCACCATCTAATAACCAAGCGCCCCGAACTTCTGCCTCACCTACTTTTCCGCCCATAAAAAAGCCCTTTTTACCTTCTAATGATTCCCTTTCTTTCCCTTCATCTAAATAAAATGGTTCAATATCAAGAGAAAAAGTATCTTTCAATTGAAAAAATTCGTTTTTCCAATCATACAAATAAATCACATCTTCTTTTGGATAACTTATTACCATCTGATTAGCTTTAACATGATTTGAAGCAAGCATATCAGAAGGTTTGTATCCTTTTCCGTCAAGGTAACGACTAAATGACTCTAAAGAAATAACAGGTTTAATAGATTTTGCTTTTCTATTTATAATTTTAAAAGCATGATGATTTTCATACAAACTATCATTTGAGGGATCAATGACCAGTTGGTCATAATTGATTACAGTAAAAAAATGCTTTGGTTCCATTAAATACATGCTTCTTCCATTGTTGATACTTATCCAATAACCTATTGGATCTTCTCTTTCAATTTTCCAAACATTCTCACCTTCAAAATTGTAAGCCCATATTCCTTTTTGACCATGTGCAATAATGGTCTTATTATCATAAAAAATAGGTCTGTCGGCTAATGAACCTGGATTATCAGGAATATCTCCTTCTTTGGTAAATTGGCTTATTATTTCTCCTTTAGCATCTGTAATAATAAATTCCCTATTACTACTATTGAATAAAAGTATATGCTCTTGATTTGGAGAAAAGTCGCACAAAAATGGAATCCCAAGATAGTCAACGGTTAAAGAATCGACTATCTCAAATTTATATTCAATATCAGAATCACTTACAATTTTATTCTCTGTTTCAGATGAACAAGAAGAAAAGATTATGGATAGAGATACACCAAAAATAAATAGAAGAATACGCATGATAGTTTTTTGCGAAATCTAATAAAGAATTAGTTGAAAATCAATGTAATAATTGATATAATTCTTAACACCTGTCAAACTCAATTAGGGAAATTCGCAATTGAACAATTCATAATTAGTAATTCTTAATTACTCTTTAGCTAAGGCTTGTTCCCAGTCCCAAGCAGACTTTAACATATCATCTAAGCTTCTTTTGGTTTTGAAACCTAATTCATTGGTTACTTTAGTGGTGTCAGCATATACTGCTTCCACATCACCAGGGCGTCTATCCACAATCTCATAAGGGACTTTCACTCCAGTTGTTTTCTCAAAGCTTTTGACCATTTCCAAAACTGAATATCCATCCCCCGAACCTACATTAAATACATTAAATGAATTAACTGATTGCTTTGTTGCATATTCCATAGCATTGATATGGGCTTCTGCTAAATCAGAAACATGTATATAATCACGGACACACGTTCCATCTGGAGTATTCCAATCGCCACCGAAAATATTAAGCTTTTCTCTTTTCCCTGTTGCTGTTTCCGTGATAAATGGTACCAAATGATGTGGTGGACCAGACTGAAACTCTCCTATTAGAGAAGATTTATGAGCTCCAATTGGATTGAAATATCTTAGTGAAACTACTTTTAGAGGATGAGCAATACTTGCATCTTTTAAAATATCCTCACATACTTTTTTAGTATTTCCGTAAGGAGAAATAGAAGGTTTAATTGGGGCATTTTCACTTACTGGCAATTGATCAGGATTGCCATAAACGGTGCATGAAGAAGAAAATACGATGGATTTCACATCAAACTCATTCATGCATTCCAGCAAATTAATGGTGGAAGTAAGATTATTAAAATAATAATGCAAAGGCTGTTCAACAGATTCCCCTACTAACAATACGGCTGCAAAATGGATTACACCAACAATTTGGTTATTATTACTCCAGAAAACTTCCTGCAGTTGCTCCTTATCTCGCATTTCAACTTGCTGGAATTCAGGTCGGTTCCCGGTAATTTTCTCTATCCTATCTAAAACAGAAATATCACTATTCAAAAGATTATCAATAATGAGAGGTTCATAACCTTGATTCATCAATTCTACTACAGTATGAGAACCTATATATCCTAATCCGCCTGTAACTAGTACTTTATTTGCCATTACTTCACTATATATTTTTCAAAATCTTTATGTTCTTTCTGGAACAATTTTTCCTTGTCCAAGGACTTAAAGTATTCATAAGTGATTTTCAAACCTTCCTGCCTGTTGACTTTCGGTTCCCAGCCTAAAAGTTTTTGAGCTTTGGTAATATCAGGTTGTCTCTTTTTAGGGTCATCTTCAGGCAGATCTTTATAAATTACTTTTTGCTTCGTTCCCGTCAATTTAATAATTTCTTCGGCAAATTCCGAAATGGTAATCTCATCAGGGTTTCCAACATTCACAGGGTAAACATGATCACTCAACAATAATCGGTAGATGCCCTCTACTAAGTCATCTACATAACAAAATGAACGGGTTTGGGAACCATCGCCAAAAATGGTTAAATCTTCTCCTCTCAAAGCTTGACCAATAAAAGCAGGCAATACTCTACCATCATTTAGTCTCATTCTGGGGCCATAGGTATTGAAAATCCTGACAATCCGTGTTTCCAATTGATGATAAGTATGGTAAGCCATTGTAATGGATTCCATAAAACGCTTGGCTTCATCATACACTCCTCGAGGGCCAATTGGGTTCACGTTTCCATAATAATCCTCTGTTTGTGGATGAACTAGGGGATCTCCATAAACTTCAGAAGTGGAAGCAACTAAAATTCGGGCTTTTTTATCTTTTGCAAGCCCCAATAGATTATGAGTTCCATGTGCACCCACTTTCAAAGTTTGAATAGGGATTTTCAAGTAGTCAATAGGGCTAGCAGGAGAAGCAAAATGTAGAATATATTTCAATTCACCTGGAACATGTACATATTTGCTAACATCATGATGATAAAATTCAAAATGTTCTTTCCCCATCAAATGAGCTATGTTATCCATTGATCCTGTAATGAGATTATCCATCCCAATTACATCATAACCTTCTTTGATAAACCTATCACACAAATGTGATCCTAAAAATCCTGCTGCTCCAGTAATTAAAACTCTCTCTTTAGCCATAAATTTTATCTTCCTATACTAAAATAAGTGAAGCCTAATTCTTTCATCTGCTCTACTTCATATAAATTTCTTCCATCCAGAATCAAAGGCTCTTTCAATTCTTTTTTAATTTCTTCAAAATCAGGCGTTCTGAATACCGGCCACTCAGTCATAATCATTAATGCATCCGCTCCTTTTAGAGCTTCGTAAGGATTTTCGCAATAAGTGATTTTATCACCTATCTGTTCTTTTACATTCTTCATTGCTTCCGGATCGTAAGCCTGAACTTTTGCTCCTGCTTCTATCAAAGCCTCTATATTATACAATGCTGGTGCTTCTCTAATATCGTCTGTATTTGGTTTAAACGCCAAGCCCCACATTGCAATGGTTTTCCCTTTTAAATCATTTTTGAAATAGCCATTCAAATTATCCATCAAACGAGTTTTCTGTTTAGCATTTACATCCATTACTGCGTTCAATATCTTGAAATCATAATTGGCATCCTTAGCAGATTTTGCCAATGCCTGCACGTCTTTTGGGAAACAACTACCGCCATATCCGATCCCAGCAAAAAGAAACCTTTTACCAATTCTAGTGTCAGTACCAATTCCTTTACGGACCATGTCCACATTCGCACCTAAAAGTTCACATATATTGGCAATTTCATTCATGAAAGTAATCTTGGTTGCTAAGAATGAATTGGCTGCATATTTAGTTAATTCAGCGGATTTCTCGTCCATGAAGATAACAGGATTACCCTGACGAACTAATGGAGCATACAATCTTTCCATTATTTTGGTTGCTCTTTGAGATTGCGTTCCAATGACCACTCTTTCTGGTTTCATGAAATCATCTACTGCAACACCTTCTCTTAAAAATTCCGGATTAGATACTACATCAAAATCTACTTTAGCGTTTTTAGAAATAGCTGCATGCACTCTATCGGCAGTACCAACTGGTACAGTACTCTTATCTACAATAACTGCATAATCTTCCAATATATGTCCTAAATCATCAGCCACTTTTAATACGTATTGCAAATCTGCTGCTCCATCTCCACCCGGAGGTGTTGGTAAAGCCAAGAAAATAACTTCAGCTCCTTTAATTCCTTCAGCTAAATTAGTGGTAAAATGTAATCTGTTTTGATTGACATTCCTTTCGAAAATCACTTCCAAACCCGGCTCGTAAATGGTCACTTTACCCGATTGTAATTTTTTTACTTTGGCTTCATCAATATCTACACAGGTAACACTATTGCCGGTCTCCGCAAAACATGTTCCTGTCACTAATCCTACATAACCTGTACCTACTACTGCTATTTTCATCTAAACTTTTAATTATTTGTCAAATCTCATTGGAATCTAAAAATAGATCAGATTCCGAAATAAATTTTAGGTCAAAATTAAACTAATATTCGGTAGAAATTAAGATAAGAAAGGTTTAATTTAAAAATCAATTACTATACCTAAATTAGGCAATAAAGAACTATTACTTACATCACGAATACGTACTAATTGCCGAGGTTGTTGTATTTCTCCTTCATCATTTCTTCTTAAGCCGAAATTAGGCTCTAAGGGTAAATTTTGAGCAAAAGCATTTTGCACTTCAAAAAAGATATTGAAAGTCCAGTTATCAAAATTCCATTTCTTATCAATCCTAATATCAGTTTGATTAAATGGATCCAGTAGTAATTCTCCTTGCCTTGAATAATCTCTAATTATAGAAGGATAAGATTGTAAGGTAGCCTCCTGATCGACTGGTGCTAATGGCGTTTTACCTAAATAGCGAACACGAGCACTCAGTTCCCAGTTATTACCAAATTGATAACCTCCAGTAAAAGTTAATAAATTTCGGTTATCCCAAGTGGACCGTAAATATTCATTTTTATTAAAACCAGTAAATTCACTTCGATAAAGCGTATAAGCTAAAATTGCATAGAAATCTTTGGTTAGCTTTCGCTGATACAGAAATTCCATTCCATATGTTCTACCTAATCCTACACTTTCAATATTTTCATTACCTAGGACAGAAAAACCTCCACCTAAATTAGCCAGCGAAACACTATCCACTAAAGAAACCGGATAATTATCATATTTCTTATAAAACCCTTCGATGCTAAAACGTGCTGATGGTGTTACTAAATACTCAATTCCTGCAACTAAATGATCACTTTGGATATATTCAGCGTCTTGATTTACATAATCATTATTTTGGTCAGTAAATCCTAATATCGTGTATGGCGGAATTTTATAATATCTACCTACAGAAGCATTGACTGTCCATTTCCGTTTTTCATCAAAAGTATAAGAAGCTGAAAATCGAGGACTAAAAGTTCTATAAATCTCATTTCCTGTTTCAGTAAAAGTATTTCCATCAATCCTGAAGCCAGCGGAAAGCCCTAATCTATCGTTCACAAAATTTCGGGAAGCTTGGCCGTTTAATCCATAGCGTGTAAAATTCAAGCTGTTATCATAACTAAACCCTCTATTTTCATCTATCAATTCAGAATTATTAGAATAAATGGCTTCTTGTACTATAAATCCTGTATTGAAAGTCCAATCTTCAACAAACTTGGTCAAATTATATCGGAGCTTGACTTCCTGTTCTTGTGAGTTATTGCTAAATACTAAGCCTTCCTGATTTACATTATCCTCGAATTGCTCAAATAAATTATTCAAAATGTTAGTACTTAAGGCGGTGGTCATAAGACCAGAATTATCTTTAAATCTCCTTTTCCAGCTTAAACCTGCAGTAGTAGTCCACTGATTAATCACGGGAATTTGATCTAAAAAGGCTTGTTGCTCAGCATCAAAATCATCAGGAGCATTGATGGTCAAATCATCAATAGAACCAACCCCCGTAAAAATCAACTCATTATATTCATCAAATTTATGAGTCGCTTTATATTGATAATCCCAATAATCAGGCAAAAATGGCAGCCCAATAGCTTGAAACAATAATTGTAAATAAGATCTTCTGACTGAGGCTATAAATGAAGTATTACTCTTTTCTTCACCTTTCTTTTTGAATAATGGACCTTCTGTGGTAACAGCAGCTTCACTACTACTCAATCGGAAATTATTTCTAAATTCTCTTCTGTTCCCATCCCTTTGGTCAAATTGTAATACTCCTGATAGTACATTATCATATTGACTGGCAAAAGCACTGGAGGATAAAGTTACGCCCTCGAAAAAAGACACATTGAGTAATCCAACCGGTCCCCCGGCACTTCCCTGTGTACTGAAGTGATTGATATTCGGGATCTCAATACCATCCAGATAGTATACATTTTCATTAGGAGCACCTCCTCGGATAATAATATCATTTCTAAAACCACCCACTGAGCCACTTACTCCGGGCAAGGACTGTACTACTTTAGCAATATCATTATTTCCACCAGGATAGGTAGCTATTTCCTCTGGCGATAATCTTTGGATTGAAAGAGGAGTTTCCTCATTTTTTTTGAATGGATTCGCTCGAACTGTTACTCCCTCAAGCTGTTCTACATTTTCCTGTAATTCAAAATTAACATTAGGAATACCACCCGAACGTACCGTTATATTGAACCTTGAACTTTTTTCATATCCTACATAAGAAGCGGTAACCGTATAAGATTGTGGTTCTATATTTCTAATTTCATAATAGCCCTCAACATTCGTTACCGCACCTAATTCTGTTCCTTCTATTATCACAGTAGCTCCAATTAATGGTTCTTCCGTTTTAGCATCCTTTACATAGCCACCAAAACTAGCTGTACCCTGAGCAAAAATTGATTGAGAGGTGATCAAAAAAACAATAAGTGGGCCGATTAAACCAAAAATATTACGTTGCATTTTTAATAATTAAGTTTAGGATTTAATATTATTGCAAAATCATAACATTTATGTTACAAAGTTGTTTTATTATTGAAATAAAATTTTTCAGAAAATGTTAGATAATGGGATTAAACTTCTACAGCTCTATAGGGATTTCTTAAAAAAGAATCCTGATGGTTCTATGAGTGAGTTTGGAAAAAGTTTGATAGATGATGAAAAGAAAGAAAATACTGGAACTGAATTAGAGGAAATGAGCAGAAAGATGCCTTTTCCATTTCCTGCCCAATCACCGGATGAGTATATTGGCTGGGTTTGGGGTAGAATGATGAATTTTACTCAAATATGGGAAAAGAAAGCTTTTGCCAATCAACCGATCCATAATATTACGGAATTTGGAGTTGCTTTATTTGTAATGAGCCATGAAGGATGCAGTAAATCGGAAGTAGCCAATCACTCACTACAAGAGAAAACCACCATATTTGAAACCATTAAAAGAATGGTAAAGAATGGCATCTTAGAAGAAAAATCAAACGAAACCGATAAAAGAAGTAAACATTTAAAGCTTACTGAAAAAGGAAAAATAGCAAGCTTCTCTGTAATGAGCCGAGCTAATGAGGTAAGCCAGCATTTAGTTGGAAATTTGAATAAGTCCGAAAAAGTGCAACTTTTTGATTCCCTTATAAAGCTTGATGGTTACCATCAGCATTGTTATCAGAAGTATAAAAATGAAGATTGGGAGAAGTTGAAGGAAGAGATGTTGGATTAAGAGTTAAGAAGTTAAATAATAATGTTATACAACAAGCTTAAAGTATATATTCAGTTATTAGTTGAGTCAAGAGTTATGGCAGATTAATAACACGCTATTTTCTTCCGTAACCTGTAGCCTTGTGTTATAAGCTTACTTTTTGTTAATTTGTGGATGATGAAAAGACCAATACTCTTGATCATTGTTGGTTTAGTTGCTTTATCGTTAATCTTTTATATTGAACATATAGATATTTTAGCTGACATAGAAGAAATTCGAAATAATCCAATTAAAGAAAGGAATGAACTAAATCAATTTCATACAAACACTTATTTCTTTGATTCCTTAGTTAGTTCGGGTAAATACGATCCTGCTTTTGAGTTCATAAATAAAATTATTAATAACAGTCTTCATTCTGATTTCCATGACAACTACATATTTGAAAAAGGCAAGTTATTATTCAATCTGGAAAACTATGAGAATGCAAAGAGGGTTTTTACAGAGGCTATAAATCTTTCTGATTCTTCTCATTTGAAATCCTTTGTTTGGAGAGGCTATTCGTTTGCTCTATTAGGAAATTGTGACTCAGCTTTGGTTGATTTAGAGTTTGCAGTTAATCGAAATCCATCTTTTCAACTAGATTATGATAAAGTTCTGGGACACTGTGGTGACTAATGAATATTACTAAAAACCAATAACTCAGTTTATTTGAAATTTTTGTATATTTTCAATTCTTTGGTTGCTTTTTGCCTTTCTTTTTACTTGAATAAAAAGAAACAAAAATTCAAGACAAAACAAAGCTTCCTCCCCGTTCCCACGCTGCCCGCTGTTTTGTCCTCCCTCCCGCTTTTCCGAGTTCCTCGGAAGTGGTCGGGTTAATCCTTTTGTTCCTGTAAATCAAAATTCATGTTATCTTCTATGAAAATAAGTTTTGAAATCGCAAATTTTTAATAAAAAAGATAGAATTTCGAAGTCATTCCTATACTGAATTTCCACATTAAGCTTTACTTTTCTCCTCTTTAGGCTCATATTTTTTTGGGGCATATAAAAACCCGAAAGCCTCAGCTCCTTCTTTCGTATGTACTTCATGATGAATGTAATGTGCTCTCATCATTCTTTTCAAGTAAGAATTTTCAGCTTTGAATTTTAATTTCACTCTTCTGTGCACTAAAATATCATGGAACAAAACATAGAATACTCCATAACACGCCACTCCAATCCCTACAAATAGTAACCATCTTAACTCAGGAAATTCGATTCCTGCCATGATCAATGCAGCAGAAGGAACACTAAATACCACTGCAAACAAATCATTTCTTTCCAGCTTATGATTATGCACTTTATGATGTGATTTATGCCAAGTCCAAAGAAATCCATGCATGATATACTTATGCGTAAACCAAGCCACCCCTTCCATAAAGAAGAAGGTACCTACAATCAATAAAGCATAAAATAAGATGGTTAATATATCTGACATGATTTATTATTCTACTAAATTAAGCTTAATATTTCAATAGTTCATCCCGAACTTGCTCCATCAACCACATAGGTGTGGAAGTGGCCCCGCAAATTCCTACAGAATCATTTTCAGCAAACCAGCTTTTATCTAATTCAGTAATGTTTGAGATGAAATATGTATTTGGATTTTTATCCTTGCATACATTATACAAAACCTTTCCATTAGATGATTTTGTTCCCGATACGAAAATAACTTTATCAAATTCTCCAGCGAATGATCTTAACTCTTTATCTCTATTAGAAACTTGTCGGCAAATAGTATCATTAGCATTAACACTTATACCAGCCTCGGTTAAGGTTTCTTTTATTTTATAGAAATTATCAGTGCTTTTGGTGGTTTGACTATAAAGCGTCATTTCTCTTGGTAAACTGTCGATATCCAACTCGTTTATATCCTGAAAAACGACTGCTTCCTGATTAGTTTGTCCTAATAAGCCTTCAACTTCTGCATGCCCATGCTTTCCGTAGATGTATATTTGTTCTTTTTTATCGAAAGAATTCTTAATTCTATTCTGTAATTTTAAAACTACAGGACATGAAGCATCCACTAAGGTGAGATTATTTTCAATGGCTAATTTATAGGTACTAGGCGGCTCTCCATGGGCTCTGATTAAGACCTTTTCATCAGTCAATTCTTTTAAAGCTTCGCGGTCGATAATTTTCAATCCTTTTGCTTCAAGTCTTTTTACTTCTTCATCATTATGCACAATATCGCCCAAACAATAAAGGTAACCTTGTTCATCGAGCATGTCTTCTGCCATTTCGATAGCATACACTACCCCAAAGCAGAATCCGGAACTATTATCTATTTTAACGTTTAGGTTCATCATGGCTGATTTTTAAAGCGTATTGAACTGATGTTTTACATAACTACCCAACAGTAAAAATAGTTTTTTTGAATCTGGAACTCTTACTCGTTCTTCTAATATTTTATCAGGGGGAAATCGTTTTATTTTATCAAATAATTTCAAATAATAAGTATAGGCCAAATAAACGCCCCATCTTGCGCCTCGTGGCAACTGGATAATTCCTTCATAAGCATGATCGAAATCTTTTTGAATATCCGCTTCAATTTTCTCTTTATGAGATGCAGAAAAATCATTGAAATCAACTCCAGGGAAATAAACTCTACCCCTTTCGAAATAATCAGATTTGATATCACGTAAGAAGTTTACTTTCTGAAAGGCCGATCCTAAACTTTTTGCTGAAGGCAATAATTTCTGATAATCCTCTTCTTTTCCTTCACAAAAAATCTTCAAACACATTAAACCTACTACTTCAGCAGAGCCATAGATGTATTCTTCATAGGAAGATTGTTCATAATCAATATCAAGCAAATCCATTTCCATACTGTGTAGAAATGCTTCTATCAATTTATGGTCTATTTGATATTCATTCACTACCATCTGAAAACAATGCAAAACAGGATTTAAGCTGATTTGTTGTTCTATTGCTTCAAAGGTTTGTCTTTTAAAATCTTTTAAAAGGGCTGCTTTATCTTTTTCATGAAAGGTATCTACAATTTCATCTGCATATCGCACAAAGCCATAAATCGCATAAATAGGAAAATGAAATTTCTTATCAAGACTTTTGATGCCTAAGCTAAAGGATGTACTATATCTGTTCGTGATCAGCTTACTGCATTCGAAAGTAGTTTGGTTAAATAATTCTCTAGCATCCATGCTGTTAATTCTTATTTAGATCTTTCATTACTTCCTTGCCCACAACCTGTCCTGAAATCAATGAAGGAGGCACTCCTGGTCCAGGAACAGTTAACTGACCAGCATAATAAAAGTTTTTAAGTTTTTTATTCTTCAAGCTTGGTTTCAATATAGCTGTTTGCTTTAAAGTATTAGCCAGACCATAAGCATTCCCTTTAAATGAATGATAATCATTAATGAAATCATTATGTGCATAGCTTCGCTTATAAGTTACATATTTCTTGATATCTTCTCCTAATATTTTCTCCATTCTGTCCATAATAAGATCATAATATTTTTCTCTTATTTCTTCATTATCTTCCAGCCCCGGAGCCACAGGCATCAAAATAAATACATTTTCTTTGCCTTCTGGTGCCACAGTGGCATCAGTTTTAGAAGGTGCACTCACATAAAACAATGGCTCTTCCGGCCATTTAGGAGTTTCATAAATTTCCTTAGCGTGCGGACCAAAATCATGATCAAAGAATAAGGTATGATGGACTAAACCTTTAATTTTTTTATCAATTCCAAGGTAAAAAATCAAAGAAGATGGCGCCATTGTTCGGCTTTCCCAATATTTGGCATTATAATTTCTGAGATTTTCAGGAAGAATATTCTGGTCAGTATGTTCATAATCCGCAGATGAAACGACTACATCTGCTTCGTACGCTTTATCTTTAGTAATCACCTTTTTGGCAAGATTGCCTTCACAATCTACGGACAATACTTCCTGATCAGTTTTAAATTTCACTCCTTTTTCTTCTGCTAGCTTCACCATACCCTCTACAACTTTATGCATCCCACCTTTGGGATACCATGTTCCCAAGCTGATGTCAGCATAGTTAATGAGACTATAAAGTGCAGGCGTATTTTCAGGGAGAGCTCCAAGGAATAAAATAGGGAATTCCATTAATCGAATAATGCGGTCATTTTTAAAAAACTTGCGAACATGGCTATAGATAGAAGAGAAAATATCCATTCTAACCATATCAAAAAGTAATTTAATACTCATGAACTCGGTGAGCGAACGACCTGGTTTATAAACCAAATCATTTATTCCTTTTTCGTATTTGTAGGCTGCTTGTTCTAGGAATATATCTAATTGATCCCCACTTCCGGCTTCGAGTTTCTCCAGCAAGGCTTTGAATTCCTGCATATTTGCAGGCACTTTCATTATGTCATCTTTGCCGAATACTATATGATAGGAAGGATCTAATCTTTGGAGATCGTAATAATCAGTTACTTTTCTACCAAAGTTCTCAAAATATTTTTCAAAAACATCTGGCATCCAATACCAGCTTGGACCCATATCAAAAGTAAAGCCCTCAGCTTTAAACTGACGGGCTCGTCCTCCTAGATCACTATTTTTCTCTAAAACTGTTACATCACAGCCTTCATTAGCCAAATAAGTCGCAGTAGATAAACCTGCAAAACCAGAACCAATTACAACTACTTTTTTACTAGCCATTAATGAGTTAATTATAAAACACCTAGGATTAAATTACACAAAAAATTCTCATTTGATACTTATAATAAGATAATTAGTAAATCATTTTATGTGATTATCTTATAAGAATTATTTTAAGCATATATTTTAAGAGCATCTTTCAACTCTTTTCTGGCAATATGTATTCTATTTTTAACAGTTCCAATTGGGATTTCTAATTTTTCAGCTATCTCATGATATTTAAACCCTCTGTAATGCATCATAAATGGCTCTTTATAAACATCATCCAATTTTGAAATTTGACCTACGATATCAGCCATTGCAAATGATCCATAAGCAGAATTTTGTGCTATGTTTTCTGTTGAGTTGATGAAATGTAAATTTTCAGTAGTATCAATGAAAGTTTTTCTTCTCACCATTCTTTGATAATTGGTGATAAAAGTATTTTTCATGATAGTGAACAACCATGCTTTCAAATTAGTACCCTCTGAGAATTTCTCACGGTTTGAAAATGCTTTTAATACAGTTTCCTGAATTAAATCATTTGCCTGTTCCATGTCTTTCGTAAGCCTTAATGCAAACGGTTTCATAGATTTCGTCATGTTATTAATCGCGTAACCAAATTCTAATGCTGTCATGATTGTCAATATTTAATGTTGTTTAACAAATCTATGATATTATTAAACAATATACAATCTTTTTGTTTAATTATTTTATTTTTTCATTAAACATTATATGATCAATTTTAGCCATATTTTGCATTATATTGCTTAAAATGATTTTAAAAGCATTTTTTTTATGTATATACATCCATTAAAAATGTTTAATACATATTGAACAAAAACCAATTTTACTAATTTTTATTAATCTTTTTGGTGAAGATCAAATATCAATTGGAAGAAACTTTACTAAAATATTGTGGGAAGAGGGGTGGTAATTAGTAGGGAAAAGAAAAAAGCTATCGTAATTGGATAGCTTTTGGAATAATTAACAATAAGAATAAAATTTTATTCATATTTCATATTTCTTTGTACTTCAGGACTTTTAGGCGAAAGTTCAATATCTTTTTCTTTAATGAATTCTATTAGATCTTCCATCTTCATTATAAATTCAACATTCTTTTTTCTGCTAATATCCTGACCTATAACCTGAAAACCTCCAACAAACAAGGTAGCACTACTAAATAATTCAGCTACTTCATCTATATACTCCTGTACTTCTGATTTTTTAGGTGCTGCTGTACAAATTGTTAAAACGTAATCAGGGTTGTGTA
The DNA here is from genome assembly GCF_024636815.1 of Marivirga sp. Lineage (GTDB taxonomy): Bacteria > Bacteroidota > Bacteroidia > Cytophagales > Cyclobacteriaceae > Marivirga. The sequence continues at coordinate 50,732 of NZ_JAGXGF010000020.1, read as the reverse complement.
TTTCTCTAACTGAGTATAAATCTGATTTCGGAAGATTTTGACCTAAATAGATTACTTTAAACTTTCGTGCTCTTAATAAGAATGACGCAAACATCAAAGATAACTCGTGCAACTCTCCTTCCGGCAGATATAATAACCATTTACCCTTTGACTCCTTTTCAGTGACATATTGTCCATCAATGGCAACAGTCATTTTTTGACGAATTAAATTGGATATAAAATGCTCCTGGGCCGGCAAAATACTTCCTGTTTGCCAAAGCATACCAATTTTTGCCAAAAAAGGGTAGATGATATTTAACATGGTTCGTTCAAAACCATATTTCAGAATATTATTATTTAATATACTCTCAAACCTATCTTCATCCATATCAATCATGCTCAAGGTTAATGAGTTGATTTGGTCAGGGAATCTTAAATTGGTTTCTGCTATCTTCAATACCTCCTGACCTAACTCCTTCTCACTCATTTTGGCAATCTTGGATATTTTATATCCATTCTCCTTTAAAGTGGATATGTTTAATACCAACTTTAAATCTTTATCGCTATAGTAACGAATGTTGGTATCGGTCCTCTTAGGTTCGATAAAATTATAACGTTGTTCCCAAATCCTTAAGGTATGGGCTTTAATTCCTGATAGGTGCTCTAAATCTTTAATTGAATAACTGCTCACAATGCTTCTCTCCTTTCTACTTACCTGTTTAAATTAAAGTATAATGTTAATATGTAATTTCTTTTAGGTTGATAAGTAAAAAAAATAACCATAAGACCTTGAAAATGTTTTTTAGAAACAAAACAATGTGTCAAATTTGTAAAAAAAATCTGAAAAACACCATGATTATTTATAATGTTACTGTGAATGTTGAAAAAGAGGTAGAAGAAATCTGGATAAAGTGGATGAAAGAAACCCATATCCCGGAAATTTTAGCTACTGGATTATTCCATGAGCATAAAATGCTGCGTCTATTGAATGAAACTGAAGGTGAAGGAGAAACTTATGCTGTTCAGTATTTTACTGATGAATTAGACAAGTTAGAAAAATATATGTCAGAGGAAGCTCCAAGACTAAGAGATGAACACAATAAGAAATTTCAAGATAAATGTGTTTCCTTTAGAACTTTCTTAGAAACGGTTTAATGTAAAAGAGTTCGCCTCGAAAGCTTCCCTAGGGATGACATTTTTTGAGACGAACTCTTTTTTATGAGTTTTGCTTTTTCAATGATTTAATCAACATTTCTACCAATCGATAGGCTAAAAACACCCAAGGTGCACCATGCATCAATAAATCAAAGTAATCAGCAGCTTGCATTCCTTCTCCACCACCTAAAATCCAACGAACTTTCCCAAAAAAATGGGGCTCTGGATAAAAAGGTGCTAATCCTAAAGTAAGGACTGCTAAAATTGGAAGTAGTAATTTATTTGACTTCATTTCAATTGTTTAAATTATTGATTTGGGACATAATAGTATTAGGATCCACTACTCCTGCTTGTCTCCATTTAATTTGCCCATTTTGAAATAAAATCAAAGTGGGAATACTTTGAACTTTATATTTTGCTGATGCTTGTTGATTTTTATCTACATCCACTTTAATCACTTTCACTTTTCCTTTCATTTTCTGCGCCACTTCTTCTAAATATGGCGCCATCATTTTACAAGGACCACACCAATCGGCATAAAAATCAACCAATACAGGTGTTTCACTTTTTATTAAATCACCAAAACTAGCCATATCTCTTAATTTGCAGGATAACCCAACTTATCCAATTTTTCTTTCACTGTATTTAATGGAGTACTGCCATCACTTTCAAATTCCAGCTTAGCTGTTGAGATATCAACATTTATCACATCAATCCCTTCAAGCTCCGCTAAACCATTCTTGATAGCATCTACGCAACCTCCACATTTTACATTTTTAACTTCTAAAACTTCCATATCAAAAAAATTATGATTTAGCGTATTGATTCCAGGCTTGAATTCCTCCATCTAAGTTATAAAGCTTATCAAAACCATTGCTAGCCATAAAGCCACAAGCAGTACTGCTTCTGTTTCCACTTCTGCAGTACACCAAATACGTTTTATCTTTATCCAAAGCCTTGATATCTTCAGCAAAAGAAGGTCCCATAATATTGATTACTTTAGCTCCTTCAATAAAGCCTTCCACCTTTTCCTCTGGGGAACGAACGTCTATTATTTCAGTATTAGGCTCTTTGGAAAGCTTATCAAATTCCTCGGGAGTAATGTTTTTATGATTCATAATGATCTTTTTTATTTTAAATATTCTTAAGCAAAGGTACGATTTTTAGCAAAGCTTTGTTTGTAACAGGAGTTACAATTATTTACAAATCCAAAAACTATACAACTTAGTGGCCTCTTTAAGAGTTTATTAGAAAAACAAATATCATGGAGCACAAAATATTAAGTATATTTCTTGTCCTTTGCTTAATAAGCTGTAAAGTAGATATGAAAGACGAATTGGATACTAAGGTAATAGAAGTCCTCCTCAAAGGATCAGAACCTTACAGTTATAAAATAGCTACTTCCATTCCTACTGAAGGAGGTTATGAAATTAGAAAGCAAGCTGAAGTATATCAAATCAGTAAAATGAATTGGGGTGAATATCAATTTCAGGCGAAAGAAGGCTATCAGGGTTCGGAAACTGTGGAGATTGTATTATCTACTAGTATAGGAAATAATAATTTTACAGATCAGAAACGGTGGGTATTTGAAATTAAAGTAGAATAGGTTCCTGAAAATAAATTCAGAAACCTATTTTAATTATTTGTTACTATAAAGGGATTTTCCAGCCTCATAATATTTATCACCCTCCGTCCAGAAAGGGGTTTCTTCATCATTGGCAATTAAGCGGGCAGATAAAACGAATGCCCTGAAAAACTTTTTCATATAATCATAATCCAGACTTTCAGGATTATCAGACTGCTGATGATAATATTTACCAATTTCAGCGTCAAAAGCTGTAAACCCTAAACTAAAAGTTGGTGCAGGAATCCCTTTCTTGGCAAAATTCACATTATCACTTCTATCAAAAAGCCCTTGCTCACCAGCAGGATCATCAATGGCTTTTAAGCCAAAAGTTTCGGCAGCTTCTTTGATATGTTTTCCAGCTGTTGTTCTTTCCAACCCAATAATGGTTGCCAAAGTGGTGTCATTATATCCTCCATTATCGCTATTAAAACAATAGACCATCTGATCTAAAGGTAGCAGAGGATTTTCAACATAATATTTACTTCCCAACAACCCTTTTTCCTCAGCTGTAAAAAGTATAAATAATGCGGAACGCTTAGTTGGATTTTTTGCAATGCTTTCTGCTGCACTCATTACAGTAACTACACCAACCGCATTATCACGAGCACCATTATAAATAGAATCGCCTTCAGCATTTGGTTTACCTATCCCCAAGTGATCATAATGTGCTGAGTAAATAATAAATTCATTCTTTAATTCAGGATCCGTTCCTTCCACCATGCCTACAACATTTTTCGAAGGCATTGGTAATTGCATAGCTTGACCAATAGTTACTTTCAAGTCAGATTTTTTCCTTGCATCAAGTTTATTAAGCCATTGTTTTTCACTATCGTTTACCCAAATTTTGAAAAAACTAGATTCAATATCATGTTCAGATTTAAAGCCTATTGAAGACCCTCTACCCATAAAACTTTTAAAGGTCTTCCAATTATCCGGCTTATCCGTATGTAATTCAATTATACCAAGTGCTCCAGATTCTTTTGCCAAAGTTGATTTTTTGGCACTTGCCTGATAAACAAATCTGTAATCTTGATTATCCTTATGACCTGCTATAACCACTGCAATCTTGCCTTCAGTTTTTTTATTATCGAAATCTTCCTCAGTTCCATAATTCAGAAAAATATAGTCTGATTGCAAATCAACTCCAGAACCTTCTATTCGCAATAAGTTCTCTGCATTTACTGCCTCTTCACCAAGTTGCAGGGCATAAGCGTTAGGTGCGACATTTTTCACTAAAGGAACTTCTTGGAAATACCCATCTGTAGCACCCTTAACTGGAGAGACTCCATATCTTTGAAAAGTGGTAGCAATATATTTTGCTGCAACATCAATTCCGTGAGTACCTGTTTCTCGTCCTGCTAGTTCATCAGAAGCCAAGAAGTAAATATGTCCTTTAATTGTACTTTTTTGAATAGTATTTTCTACTAACTCAGCTTCATCTTGAGCGAAAACCCAAAGAGAAGTCAGCATCAAAGCTGAAATAATCCATAATTTTTTAGTCATGTTTGATAAGTTTAGAATTAGGTTAAAGATAGTTCTTTTAAAGCCTCTTGTGAGTTTTGTTTTTTAGAAATCATAATAACTACAGCAGCGGTCACAAACATCAATAAGCTGTAGATTGCAGCTGGGACTGCCATTTGCGTATTATTTAATATTGCAGGACTTAAAGCCAATGCAATAGCTAAGGTTCCGTTTTGAATACCGGTTTCAATTGCAATAGAGCTTCTTTGCCTTTTATTTAAACCAAACATTTTGCCCAGAATAAAACCTATTAATAAAGCTGATATATTCAAAATAATAGCGGCTACCCCTGCTTGTTCAAAATATGGGATGATATTTTCTCTTTCCTTTAATATTGCTGCTAACAAAATAAGAATAAAGAAAAATGTAGAAATTATATTCATAGCCTTTTCTGATTTTAATGCAAATTGAGGCCGCTTTTTCTTAATTATCATCCCTATGATTACAGGGAAAATAGTCACTAAAAAGATTTGAATAAATGTTTTAAAAAAAGGAAGTGTTATTGCCTTTTCTCCAGTCATATAATGGGCCAGTGCAATATTCAATAATATTGGAATACTGAAATTGGTAATGATACTACTAATAGCTGTTAAACTTATGGATAGTGCCAAATCTGCTTTTGCTAAATGAGATATTAAATTAGATGTTGCTCCACCAGGGCAAAGGGATATTAAAATCAAGCCTACTGCAAGTTCGGGAATAGTGAAAAATAAAGCAGCTAAGCCAAAGCCAATCAGAGGTAAAAGAATGAGTTGACTAATTAATCCAATAACAGCCGCTTTTGGATAGCGCGCAACTTTTTTAAAATCATTAAGGGTAAGTGTCATACCCATTCCTAACATAATAATCCCCAAAGCTAAGGGAAGAAATATGGCAGTTACAGCACTTTGTTCCATGACAATCAGTTTTTTACCCGAAAAATGCTGAATTTATTTCTTTTCTGCAATTAGCAGAACCCATTTTTAAGTATCTGACTTTTTGAGAATAGCTTCGTTAATTCTTTTTACTAATCCTGGTCCTTCATAAATAAAGCCTGTGTAGAGTTGGATTAAACTTGCACCAGCTTCTAACTTCTCAAGTGCATCTTCTTCAGACATAATTCCTCCAACCCCAATAATAGGAAAAGCACTGTTTGATTTCTCATTTAAATAACGAATTACTTCTGTTGCTCTTTTCCCTAAAGGCTTTCCACTCAATCCGCCATTTCCTATTTCATTAATTGCTGATTCTGGGGTTTTCAATCCATCACGACTGATGGTAGTATTGGTAGCAATTACTCCATCAATTTTCGTCTCCCTTACAATCTCAATAATATCATCTAATTGTTGATTCGTTAAATCAGGAGCAATTTTTAATAATATTGGTTTTGTTTTTTCTTGCTGTTTATTGAGCTCCTTTAAGTGATTTAATAATTGCATAAGCGGCTCCTTTTCTTGAAGTTCCCGCAGTCCGGGTGTGTTGGGAGAGCTTACATTCACTACAAAATAATCTACATGAGGATAAAGTTGCAGGAAACATTTCTCATAATCATTAAATGCTTCATCATTAGGAGTTACTTTATTTTTACCGATATTCCCTCCAATAATGACCTTGCTTTTTCTTTTCTTTAAACGCTCTATTGCTGCTTCAATACCTTGATTATTAAAACCCATTCGGTTTATTATACCACTGTCTTCTTGCAATCTAAACAACCTTGGCTGAGGATTGCCAGGTTGAGCTTTCGGGGTGATGGTTCCTATTTCAATAAATCCAAAACCAAGTGATTCTAACTCATCAATTAATTTTGCATCTTTATCAAAACCTGCTGCTAAACCTACTGGATTAGGGAATTTTAAACCAAATAATTCTCTCTCTAACTTAGCAGATTTAATTTGAAATAAGCTCCTATTAAAGGATTTTACACCTGGAATATTAAAAAAAAAATGAGCTAAAGAAAAAGTGAAATGGTGGGCTTTTTCAGCTGACAACTGAAATAATAATGGTCTAATTATGGATTTATACATCAAATCAAAATTCAGGAATTTGAAATTCTACAATGAAACCCAAAGTTCTGACATAGATTTTATAAATCCTTGTAATTGATTGAAAATTAAATACAAATCAATAAAAAATGAAATAAAGCTCCTAGCCATAAGTAGGAGCTTTAGTATTTATAATAAAATAAGATTAAAATTTAATCCCAGCTTGAATCATCATCTTCATCTCTATCAAATTGAGTGAAGTCAAATTCAGGCATTAAATCAGTTTTGATATGTTCAACACTTTCATTCAATGCATTTACGAACTTATTAAAATCCTCTTTATACAAGAATATTTTGTGCTTCTCAAAAGTAAATCCGTCATCTTTAGGCTTTCTTTTACTTTCGGTTATAGTTAAATAATAATCGTTAGCCTTCGTTGTTCTTACATCAAAAAAATAAGTTCTCTTTCCTGCCCTTACTCTCTTTGAAAATAATTCTTCCTGTTCTCTTTCCATAAACTCTTTCACTAATCTTTCTAAATGTTGTTTTTTTATTATTTGGCTTAAATATAGTATAAACCCTTACACTTTTGCAAATTGACCTTACTAAATTGCCAAAACATAACTTTAAATAAATAAGTAAATAATATTAATGGAAATATCGTTAGAAAATCTTCCTGAAATTCCTTCTCTTGATTTATTGGCCAAACAGCTGGTGGAAGGATTTATTACGGGCATGCATAAATCTCCTTTCCATGGATTCTCTGTAGAATTTGCTGAACACAGATTATACAATACTGGGGAAAGTACTCGTCACATTGACTGGAAAGTTTATGCTAAAACAGACAGACTTTACACCAAAAGATACGATGAGGAAACCAATTTAAGAGCCTATATATTGTTGGATAATAGCTCTTCTATGTATTACCCAACGCAAAATAACGGAAAAATTAGATTTAGTATTTTAGCAGCTTCTACCTTAGCATATTTATTACAAAGACAGCGAGATGCAGTTGGCTTGATTTCCTTTTCAGATAAAATTGACGTATTTACTGAAGCTAAATCAACCAGGGCGCACCTTCAAAACATTTTCGTACATCTTCAACACATTTTAAAACAAAACCAACAACATAAAAGCACTGAAATCAGCCAAAGTCTCCATATAGTGGCTGAAAAAATTCATAAACGCTCTCTGGTAATTATTTTCAGCGATTTAATGACTAAACCTGAGCAATTAGAGGAGTTTTTCAAATCTATTCAACACATAAAACATCGCAAACATGAAGTGTTGTTTTTTCAGGTAAATGAACCAGCTACAGAGATTGACTTTGAATTGGAAGATCGGCCTTATGTAATTGAGGATTTGGAAAGTGGACAAAAAATGAAATTGAATCCGTCTCAAATCAAAGAGAATTATCATAAAAAGGTAGATGAATACTATAAGCAAATTGCTTTAAAATGCCATCAATATAAAGTGGATTTAACTAGAGTTGATATAAATGATAATATTCAAAAAGTTATGGCAGAATTTCTAATCAAAAGAAATAAAATGAATTAATCGAATTTTCATATATCTAAACTATTTAGATTAAAAGCTGTTTTTCAATCCATTTACTTTTATTAATATTACACAATGTTTACAGGAATAATAGAATCATTAGGAGAACTAAAATTAGCTGAAAAAGAAGGGACTAATTTAAAGTTGACTATCAAAAGCGATATCTCTAATGAATTAAAAATAGATCAAAGTATTTCTCATAATGGAGTTTGCCTTACAGTGACAGAGTTACATCCGAATGCACACACCGTTGTTGCTGTGAATGAAACTTTACAAAAGTCATCCATAGGAAACCTAGCTGTAGGTGATTTTGTAAATTTAGAGAGATGCATGATAATGAATGGAAGGTTAGACGGTCATATTGTTCAAGGACATGTGGACGCGAAAGGAAAATGTCTAGATATTAAGGATGAAGATGGAAGCTGGCTTTTCCAATTTTCCTATGATTCTTCAGAGAATGTATTAGTAGAAAAAGGCTCTATTTGTATAAATGGTGTGAGTCTTACATGTTTCAATGTTTCAGATGAAAAATTTAGTATAGCCATTATTCCTTATACTTTTCAGCACACTAACTTCAAAAAAATGAAAAAAAGCGATGAAGTGAACTTAGAATTCGATATAATTGGGAAATATGTGCATAAACTAATAAATAAAACTAACTAACCAACAACACTATGGCTTCAGAATTGAATTGCATGATAGTGGATGACGATCCAATATTCAGACAATATATTTCTAAACAAATCAAGGAAACTAATGGGCTAAAATTAGTTACGGAGGCTGAAAATGCCGCAACCGCTCTTGATTTATTAGAAGAACATGAGGTTGACATTATATTCCTGGATGTTCAAATGCCTGAAATGTCGGGTATTGAGTTGACGCAAAGACTAAACAATGGCTATGAAGTAATTCTAGTTACTGCCAATGATAGCTATGCAGTAGATGCTTTTGAACAAAAAGTAACAGATTATCTTGTTAAGCCATTCGAATACGAGAGGTTTGCCCAAGCCATTACAAAAGCTCAAAAAAATATTGAGGCATTTCGTAAAAAGAAAAATATTATTGAACATATCTTCATCAAAAGTGATGGTAAAATTGTTCATTTGAGATTACAAGATGTCCTTTTTGTAGAAGCCTTAGCTGATTATGTAGTCATTAATACAGAAGCGAAAAAATACATTGTACACCATACAATGAAGGGAGTTGAAAAGAAATTACCAGTTCACAGGTTTGTGCGCGTGCATCGCTCATTTATTGTAAACATTGAAAAGATAGATTATATAGAAGATTTAACCGTGCATATAAAAGCAAAATCTATTCCTATTGGTGCCTCTTACAAAGAAACTTTATACAATACCATGAATTTTCTCTAAGTGATTAGGGAAAATTCTTTTGTATAATTCATAAGTTATAACAGCTGCTAATAATCCTAATATAGCTCCCATTATAATATCTCCAGGATAATGAACTCCCACATATATTCGTGAATAAGAAACCAGTACTGCCCAAACAATCATCCATCGAACATAAACATTTCTGTAAATAAATAATAGAAAAAAAGCTAAAGCAAATGTGTTGGATGCATGACTAGAAGCAAATCCGTATTGTCCACCGCAATGTTTCACCAAATGTACCATATCCTTAATTGCTGGTTCATGACAAGGACGAAATCGTTCGAAAAAAGGCTTAAAAAAACCTGAAGCTGCCTGATCCGCCAAAGTAATTAATAAAGCAAAAGCCAAAATCATTGACCAACTCTGCCATTTCAATTTTCTAATGACAAAAAACAAAATAACTGCATATAAAGGGACCCAGATGTTTCTCCCAGTTATGGCTAACATTATTGGATCTAACCAATCGGCATGTAAACCATTAAGCCATAAAAAAAATTGCTGATCGAGTTCAATTAAGGTTTCTAGCATCTTTGAAAATTTGAGGAAAATTACTGCTTAACTTACAAATGACCTAAAAAGAACTTATAGAATATTCACCCAATCTACATCTTTCTTTAATAAAGCCATAGTTTCTTTTTCAAAATCCTTTTCTGCTTGGTAATCATAAGCCCAATTGGCCTGAGGTGGCATACTCATGAGAATAGACTCTGTCCTTCCGTTGGTTTGCAAGCCGAATTTTGTTCCTCTATCCCACACTAAATTAAACTCTACATACCTTCCTCTTCTCAAATATTGCCACTTTTTATGTTCCTCAGAGAAGTTTTTAGCCTTATTAATCTCCATTAAATGGCTGTAAACTGGTGCAAATAATTCCCCTATATCTTGTACAAAAGCAAAAATATCTTCCTTGCTGTGCTTTTCATTTTCTAAAAGTCGATCAAAGAAAATACCTCCTACCCCACGAGTTTCATCTCGGTGAGGCAAATAAAAGTAATCATCTGCCCATTTTTTGAATTTGGGATAATAGCCCATATCATGTTGATCACAAACTTTTTTAATTTCCTGATGGAAAAATTGAGCTTGAGATTTATCAATAATATGAGGTGTAAGATCTATTCCGCCACCAAACCAATATGTACCGTTGCTCAATTCAAAATAGCGCACATTCATATGAATAATGGGCACCATCGGGCTAAAAGGATGCATCACTATGGAAACGCCAGTGGCAAAAAAGTTTAAATCATCTTTTTGTTCCGCATCAATTTCCAGGGTTTTCAATAATCCTTCCGGAGCAGGTCCTTCGACAGCCGAAAAATTAACACCAGCTTTTTCTAAAATATTGCCATTTTGCAATAAACGAGATTTTCCTCCTCCGCCTTTAGTATGCCTCCATTCATCAAGCTTAAATTTTCCTTTACCATCAGTTGAAGATATTTTATCACAAATGTCAGTTTGTAGTTCCTGAAAAAAATGTCCTATAGATGCTTTATCAGTATTCATTAAAAAAGGATTATATGGATTCTAAAATTAAATTGCACTAACATGTGTCATTTGCTTCTTGTTTTCAACTCAATACAAATGATCCTCAAGTTATTGGGTAATAGGCTCTATTTATAAAAATTTAGAAACTGTTTTCATTAGTTCTTCAAGGTATTTTTGATCAGTTTCATCAAATGTATTGAGCTCATTGCTATCGATATCTAAGACCAATGCCACCTCATTATTTTTAAAAGCAGGAACTACTATCTCTGATTTGGAAGCTGAACTACAAGCAATATGTCCAGGGAAAGCTTCTACATCAGCTACTATAATGGTTTTGGCATCTGCCCAGACTGAACCACATACGCCTTTTCCTTTTTGAATGCGGGTACATGCAATAGGTCCTTGAAATGGCCCTAATACTAATTCTCCATTTTTAACTATATAAAAACCTATCCAGAAATAACCAAAAGCTTCTTTCAATGCAGCTGCTATATTGGCTAAATTAGCCACAACATCTTCTTCTCCATCCACTAAAGCATTTATTTGTGGAATTAAGGCTTTATATTTTTCCTCTTTGGATGCATTTATATCTATTAATAATGATTCTGACATTTTTATAAGATTATTAGATTTAAGATTTTAGACTATTTGTTGAATTACAGTAAATAGATAAAATATCAGTTTGATTTTTATCTAGAATATTTTCGTGGGAAACGAGCTTATGGTTTTTTAGTTCCGCTGCTTTAATTCCATTTTCAAAGCTTACAGGAGAAGTGAAAATACGAGCCTCATCCCATAAACCAGCATCAATGAAAGATTGCACAGTTTGAGCCCCGCCTTCTACCAAAACCGATTGGATTTTTTCTTCATGAAGATGACTCATCATATTATTAAGGAAATCCTTTTCATCCAATTGAACGAATATTGCTCCTAACCTTTTTGCTTTTAAATCCTTAGAATGATACAAAATGGTTTTTTGCTCACCATCAAAGATTTTTAAATCCTCACTCAGATTCAAATTATGATCAATCACTATTCGAACCGGGTTTTTACCCGACCAATCGCGAGCAGTTAGTTTTGGATCATCATATTTCACAGTATTTTTTCCAACCAATATAGCGTCAATTTCAGTACGCCATTTATGCACTAGTTGCCTAGATAAAGGGTTACTAATCCATTTGGAATCAAAATCGTCTCTTGCGATAAAACCATCAGCAGTCTGTGCCCACTTTATAACAATATATGGACGTTTTTTCTCCATAAAAGTAAAGAATGCTTTAATAATTGATAAACATTCTTGTTCTAAAACTGCAGTTCTCACTTCAATTCCTGCATTCTTTAGTATTTCAATTCCTTTTCCTGCCACTAATGGATTGGGGTCAACAGCTCCAATCACAACTTTCTTCAGTTTTTTTTCTACTAATAATTCAGCGCAAGGAGGTGTTTTTCCATAATGGGCACAAGGTTCTAAGGTGACATAAGCAGTCGCTAATTTCAGAAATTCTTCATCTTTAACAGAACGAATTGCTAAAACTTCAGCATGGGGTTCTCCAGCTTTCTGATGCCAGCCCTCTCCTATTATTTTGTCATCATAAACAATTACACAACCTACCATCGGATTAGGGCTTACTGTTGATTTACCGTAACCAGCCAATTGCAGGGCACGTTGCATAAATAATTCGTCTTGTTTACTCATCACAGGCAAAACTAAATAAAAATTCATGAACTTTGAGGAAAGGGATCTTAAATGAACAGTAAACTACTATTAGAAAAATTAATAAAATCGATATTAGAATTTGAAACTGAAGGCGAAGCAGAAGCGATTGCGTTTTTAATTCTTGAAGATATACTCCAGATTTCACGAATGGATGTAATGATGGAAAAAGAAATTGAGACCTCTGACTCCATCCATGAAAAATTAGATTCTATTCTTTCTGAACTAAGAACTGGAAAACCAATCCAGCATATTTTAGGAAAAGTAGAGTTTTATAGCAGGCAGTTTTTAGTCAACCCTAATGTTTTGATTCCTAGGAGAGAAACCGAGGAATTGGTGCACCTAATACTAGAAAACCATCCTGATTTGAGTGAACAGCTAATAGTGGATATAGGAACAGGAAGTGGTATTATTCCCATTACCATTGCAAAGGAAAGAAAACACTGCGAGGTATTTGCAGTAGATATTAGCTCTTCAGCATTGGCAACCGCCAAGAGAAATGCTAAACTTAACCATGCTAAAGTAAGCTTCCTGCAGGCTGATATATTAGAAGAAGACTTGGATTTACCTAAATCCAATATATGGATAAGCAACCCTCCTTATGTATTAGAAAAAGAGAAAGCAGAAATGGAGACTAAGGTATTTGAACATGAACCTGCAAATGCTCTTTTTGTACCAGACCATGATGCTTTGATTTTTTATGAAAGAATATCAAAGCTGGCCTTTAAACATTTAGTGCAAGGAGGAGAATTATATTTTGAAATTAATGAGCAGTTCGGGAAAGAAGTAAAAAAGCTTATGGAAGATAACGGTTTCCGAAATGTAAAAATCATGGGAGATATGCAGGGAAAGGATCGCTTTGTTTTTGGGAGGAAATGAGGCTCACATAATGCCCGGAAAACCACAGAAATAAAATAGATGTTAGCTTACCTTAATGAATCTATTACTTTCTTTCGGAAAAATCACTATATTAATTAATCCTTAATAAACAGTCTCAAAAGCCCCTTTTCTGTGAGTAATTAAATGTGAGTAAGCATTCAAAAATGGTTTGTACTTAACTTAATTAGTATTAATTTAACACTCCAATTAATTATTCAACCTTTAAACCAACTTAATGAGTTTAAAAGAATTGATCTACCAAATAAGAGGAGCTATCTATACCGTATTTAAAAAATTAGGCCTTTTGGTTAACTTCAATGTCTCAAAACTAGTTGATAGTGAAAGCTTGCTTAGAATCATTAATTAAATCAATTTAGATTATAGCAATCAATATCAATTTTTTATTTTTAGTGATTAAAAATTCTTTCTGTGTACTTCTTTGCATTCTTTGAGAGATAATATTAGAACAAAAAACAATGAAAAAAACAGCATTTATAACAGGCGCAACTTCAGGCATTGGACGTGCTACTGCCGTAATATTAGGGAAAAATGGTTTTAGAATTATTGCAACAGGAAGAAGGCAGGAACGACTTGATGAACTAATAAAGGATTTAAGCCAGCATACTGAAATTTATACACTAAACTTTGATGTTCGTGATCAAAAAGCAGTTTTAAATGCTATTGAAAGTCTTCCCAAAGAATGGCAAAACATTGATTTACTGATTAATAATGCAGGAAATGCTCATGGATTGGCATCAATAGAGAACGGTAGTATGAAAGACTGGGAAGCCATGATTGACATAAATGTAAAAGGTTTATTATACGTTTCTCAACCTATCATTCAGAAAATGATCGCTCAGAAATCCGGGCATATTATCAATATTGGATCGGTCGCAGGAAAAGAGGCTTATGCTAATGGAAACGTATATTGTGCTTCCAAACATGCAGTGGACGCATTAAACAGCTCCATGCGAATGGATTTAAATAAACATGGAATTAAAGTTTCGCAAGTTGCACCAGGTCTAGTGGAAACCGAATTCTCCTTAGTTAGATTCAAAGGCGATAAGGATCGATCTCAATCAGTATATGAAGGATTTGATGCCTTAAAAGCTGAGGATATAGCTGATTTAATTTTGTTTATGGCGACTCGACCAGCACATGTAAATTTAGCAGATGTACTAATTTTCCCAACTGCACAGGCTTCTTCCACAATGGTGAACAAGTCTTGAGGTTTGAAAGTGTTGAAGTGAATAAGTATTAAATTTTGGAGAGTTTGGATATAACCTCACCTTGATTCGAGGTTTTAGTCTCTATTCTTTAACTTAATTTATCCCTTTGAGCAATAATCTCATTAATCTTATTTTTCAAATCTTCCTTTTGAGCATAATTGAGAATGCTTCCATCTGATAATTGGGTACTCATTAGCTTAATAATTTCATCCAGTTCCTCACATGAATTAAATAATTTATCCATTAATTCCTGAGTTTTTGGGTCCGTACTTTCCATTCTTATCAAGTCTGTCAAACCCAAAATTCTTGCTAAAGGGGCTCTCAGTAAATGAGAATTTATGAAGGCATATTCTGTTAGCTGAAAGTTTCTATCTTCCAACTCTGCCGTTCTATTTTTAACCATTAAATCCAGACCGTCATTCATAGAAGTAAGCTCTTCATTGGCATGGTTAAGTTCTTCTACGGTATTTCTTAGTTCTTCTGTACGATTATTGACTAACTCTTCTAAGCTTGTTGAGTATTTTTTTAATTTTTTACTGTAATTAAATTGGATCAAAAATAAAGTCACCACTAATAAAGAAGTGATAAATTCGAAATATACTGACTTACTAAGTTCAGTATAAAAAGGAATGAAATCAGTTTCATTTAACCCTAGCAATATATTAGTTACTATAAATATAGGCATTAAAAATACGGCATAATAGATAGCGATTCCGAGTGCACAATATAAAATACTTCTAATTAAGTCGTCTGAAAATCTTCTCAAAAACAGATGATAATAAATACCAAAAAAAGCTAACCCTCCTGCATGCATCAAAATTGTAGAATAAATTGACCCCTGCTCAGGGGTGGTTAAGGCTGAAATAACCACTGCAATGATTAGGTAAAATGGATTACTAACGTAGAACACACTAATCAACAAAGGAATCTCATTCAAACTACTAATGGCAGCAGTGAAGCCTGGAATATTAAATTTCACCAAACTTAATAGTGTTGAAAGCAATCCAAATATCACACTTAATATGATATCCCTAAAATGTTGATTTTTTAAAAATTTTTTATCCAATCAGCTTAATTTTATATAAAAACTTATTCAATACGTAACTTAGCTACCCTTGTTTAAATCTTGTACTAGTGAAGTTGCTTCATCCAAATCAGAAGGGTTTACATATAACTCAACCGCATTAGGTGAAGCCCCAAAACCAGCCATTACACCAGATTTAAAATCATTTTTAACCAAAGAAGGGATTCCTATTTTGGCTAATTCAGCCCTGACCATTTCAACATTTATTTCAGAGTCAGTATAAACTTTAATCATATCTTTTTGATTCTTCTCCATATCATTAAAGATAAGGAAAATTTAGAATATTAAAATTTTAAGTAAATCACAAGCAATGTAACTTTATGATAATTTAAAAGCCCTGCAAATCAATATTCAAAACATCTTTCATCTCAATTTTTTGCTTGATTTTCTTTTGTATCACTTCAAAATGATGTTGTTCTTCAGGCGCAATTAAAGAAATGGCCTCTCCGGAATTCTCTGCTCTACCAGTCCTTCCCACTCTATGAACAAAATCTTTTGGTGAACGAGGTAATTCATAATTAATCACAAGCGGCAAAAATTCAATATCAATACCTCTGGATAAAAGGTCTGTAGTCACCAAAACATTAATTTTTCCTGCCTTAAAATCTTTTAATGATTGATTTCTAGCAAGCTGACTTTTCTTACTGTGAACTGCCAATGCCTCAACTCCATTCTTTCTTAATTTATCAGCAACTTTATCTGCAGTTGTAATTGAAGAGGTGAAAACCAATAACTGCTTTAAATCTTTAGATTTTATTAAATACCGAAGAAATGGTCCCTTTTGATTTGAATCCACTGCATAAGCTGATTGCTTAATCAATTCAATCTTTTCCTCTGCCTGCTCTAATTGAATGATGGCTGGCTGGTTTAGATAAAGGTGATTTAATTTTTGCACTTCAGGGCTTAAAGTGGCTGAAAACAAAAGCTTTTGTACTCTGCTTGGCATAAGTTTTAAAATATCATCTAGCTCCTTTTTGAAATTTGTATTTAGTAATTTATCGGCCTCATCAATCACCAACATTTCTAAACTACTTAACCTCAATGCGTTGGAAGAAATTAAATCTAACAACCTACCTGGCGTTGCAATCAAAATTTTAACCTCTCCCATAGATTGCATTTGTGGGTTTTTAGAGGTGCCGCCAAAAACTGCAAGGGTTTTACTTTGATTCCTATTAGGATCTATAAAAAGCTTAAAAACCTCTAATACTTGTTGAGCTAACTCACGAGTAGGCACTAAAATTAATACTTGTGGCTGTCGATTTATTCCTCCGTGGAAAAAATTCAGTTTAGTCAATATTGGTAAAACATAAGATAGTGTTTTACCTGAGCCAGTTTTGGCTATTCCTAATACATCCTTGCCTTCATTTACAAGGGGGATTACTTCCTCCTGAATAGGAAAAGGACTTTTAATATTCAGTTTTTCTAAAGAATTAGTAAGAGCAATTGGTAAATTAAATTTTAAAAAAGACATAAAGGAAGGGTATAAAATTAGATAGGCAAAGGTATCTAAAAATTGTATATGGAAGCACTAAACAATTAATTTTAATCCTCAGTATTTCCTTTGGTTATTATAAATCAAACCTAATTCCAGCTTTATTTCCTTAGCTTTGCAAAATGGTTCAAAAAATCAAATCACAGTCTGAGATGCTGGCCAAGCTGGGTATCAAAGGATTAAATCCTATGCAAAAAGAAGTGCTTCAAGTTCTTAAAACTTCTGAAGACACCATTCTGCTGTCCCCTACTGGAAGTGGAAAAACATTAGCCTTTTTATTGCCTATTATAGAATCGCTAGACCCTGAATGTAAAGAAATCCAGGCACTTATAATCGTTCCTTCTCGTGAATTAGCTTTGCAAATTGAACAAGTAGTGAGAGAATTGGGCAGTGGCTATAAAGCTAATGCCATTTATGGAGGAAGAGCAGGTGCAAAGGATAAAATTGACTTACAACATCCTCCTGCTATCTTAATAGGGACACCTGGTAGAATTGCTGACCATATAGAAAGGGAAAGTTTTGCTGTGAAAAATATTAAAACTTTGGTGTTGGAAGAATTTGATAAATCATTGGAAATCGGTTTTGAAAAAGAAATGAAAGCCATTATTTGGGAGCTTCCGCAAGTAAGAAGAAAAGTTTTGACTTCTGCCACGGAACCAAAATCTATTCCAGAATTCATAGGTTTACGTGACCCTTTTTATATCAATTATTTAGATGAAAAGATTAATAAGTTAAGCATTAAAGTCATAAAATCTCCTGATAAAGATAAGCTGGAAACACTAGGTCAATTAATTCAGAAATTAGATGGTCAGCCCGGTATTGTCTTTTGTAACTTTAAGGACAGTATAGAAAGAGTCAGTGAGTATTTAAATAAGCTTAATATAAACCATGGTTGCTTTTTTGGTGGTTTGGAGCAAAAAGATAGGGAGAGAGCTTTAATAAAATTCAGAAATGGTAGCTATCATTTATTATTAGCCACAGATTTAGCATCTAGAGGCCTTGACATTCCTGAAATTAAATTTATTATTCATTATCATTTACCCATAAAAGAAGATGAATTTACTCACCGAAATGGTAGAACTGCCCGTATGCATCAATCTGGGTTAGCATATGTTTTAGAAGGAGCGGAAGAAAAACTTCCTAATTTTATCCAAGCAGACTATACATCAATCCAAGAAATAGAAAATACGAATCCTGATGCAATAGAATTTCAAACGCTATTAGTTTCGGGAGGAAGAAAAGATAAAATCTCAAAAGGAGATATTGCCGGCTTATTTATGAAAGAAGGCAAGCTTCAAAAAGAAGATATTGGGGTGATTGAATTAAAATCAGATTGTGCTTTTGTAGCCATAAATGCAGCAAAGGCAAAGAATTTAGTTAAGACCCTAGATAACAGTAGATTAAAAAAGAAAAAAGTAAGGATTAAGACTATTTAAGATAAAAAGCCCAAGCGAGACGCTTGGGCTAGGTGAAAATCATTGTTAGTTAAGTTTACCTTGGAATAGCATAAATCTCTTCCTGTCTTCCATCTATATAATAGATTTCCTCTCCATCGAAAAAGGCTTCTTCTTCAAGCATAATTCGGATTTCTTTATTCCACTCTTTAATGAAAACGGCTGTGTTTAATTCTATGGAGTAAGTGGTATTAGGATATAATGGATAATCTCCACTACCTGGTACTCCTCCTTGCGAATCCCACATTCCGATTGTTGGACCTGCCGCATGACCATGATAACCTATTGGATGAGTATAAATAGTTGGCTTTAAGCCCTCTGCCTTTGCTTCTTCTAAAGCCGCTAATAACATTTCGTTTCCGGTTCTACCTGTTTTAAATTGATTGGTCAAATGATCTTGCACACTTTTTCCTTCTTCAAATGCTTTCACCAAATAATTAGGAATTCTTTCTTCTCCTGATTTCAATACATAAGCATGCTGTTGTGTATCTGTATTCAATCTTAAATAGGTGATACCAAAATCCACATGCAATAAATCTCCAGGCTGAATGATTTGCAAATCAGGTCTTTTGCTAAAGCTTCTTAAATGATCAAAACTTTCAGGATCTGCTCTCTGAACATCTACTGTCGGATGAAACCATGTTTTTAAGCCTAACCTATTGATTTCTTGTCTATACCACCAAACTAAATCATCTGTAGTGCTGACGCCCGGTGTAATTGCTTCCAAAGAAAATCCTTTGGCTATAATTTTATGCGCAATATTGCATAACTGCTCATATACTATCCTTTCTCTTTCTGTTCTCGTTTCCAGCCATCCAACTGCCAATTTCTCCGCAGAAACGACTTTTTTCTGTTGTGATTTCGATAAAGCGTCCATTAATAAATCATATTCAGATTTCACCAATCCATCGGCATGGGAAAAATCATTGGACATATTCACCCCTATTTTCTTTGGATTTTTTTCTTCAATAATTTCCGCTAATCTTTTCCATTGGTCAGCTTGAGTATCGGGATTCCAGGCTCTTTTAAAAATCTCTCCTACATCATATCGCGCTACTGCATGTGTTTGTAATTCAGCACCTTTCTCAGGCTGATAAATTACCAGCATAGTGGTTCTTCTTGCGGCCATCCAGGTAGACGGCAGCATAGTTTTGATTACAGGGTCCTCATTATATTCACTGGAAATTATCAACCACATATCAAAACCTGTCCGCTCCATAATTTCGGGAAGAACGGTCTCAAAACGTTCTTTTAAAATTTCATCCTTAAGTTTAGCCTGATCTTCCAGACTCAGAATTTCAGGATATTGAGCAAAACTACTTTGAGCAATGAAAAAAGAGATTATCAGAAAATAAATAAAATTGAATTTCATAAAGCTTAATTTATGGATAGATACATGAATACATTTATTAATGTAATTCAACATATCCTTATTTCAAATATTATTACCAAAAAACATGTTTACAAATCAAGAGGATTTACAAAGCACCTTTAGTAGAAGGCAGATCATTTAACCTACTTTCATCACGACTAACCGCCATTTTAATAGCTCTAGCCCAACCCTTAAAAATAGCTTCAATTTTATGATGTTCATTATCCCCGCTCACTTGAATATCTAAATTACATTGTGAAGCATCAGAGAAAGATTTGAAGAAATGAAAAAACATTTCAGTGGGCATATCCCCTACCATTTCTCTTTTAAATTCTGCTTTCCAGTTTATCCACGGTCTCCCCCCAAAATCTATTGCAACTTGAGCTAAAGCATCATCCATAGGCAACAAAAACCCATAGCGATAAACCCCCCTTTTATTACCTAAAGCTTGCTTAAATGCCTCTCCTAAAGCTAATGCTGTGTCTTCAATGGTGTGATGTTCGTCCACTTCCAAATCACCATTTACCTTGATAGATAAATCCAATCCTCCGTGTTTGCCTAATTGGTCAAGCATATGGTCAAAAAACTTCAATCCTGTTGAATTCTCAGCTTTTCCACTGCCATCAAGGTTTAAATTGATTTTAATATCCGTTTCATTGGTTTTACGGGAAATGGAAGCAGTTCTTAAAGGCATTACCAAATAACGAGCAATCTCTCTCCAATCTTTGGAAGTAAAAGTTGCTTCAGGTAATTCCTCACCAATAAAAATTGATTTGGCTCCCAAATTTTTAGCTAGCTCTACATCCGTTTTTCTGTCTCCAATCACATAGCTATTAGCTAGATCGTATTCATCTGAGAAATATTTTTGGAGCATACCTGTACCAGGTTTGCGAGTATTCTTTCCTTCTTTTTCAAAACTTTTATCTATATGTTGCTCAGTAAATGTTATTCCCTCAATTTCTAATTGCTTCAACATTTTATTGTGCGCAGGCCAAAAAGTATCTTCAGGATAGGAATCTGTTCCCAGACCATCCTGATTGGTTACCATCACCAATTCATAATCCGAATTCTGAGCTATAAATTGAAGAGCACTAATGGCAAAAGGCAAAAACTCCAGTTTCTCCAAAGAATCAACTTGATAATCTGTAGGCGGCTCCTGAATAATGGTACCGTCTCTATCTATAAATAATACTTTCTTTTTCATCTTTAATTAATTGAGAATCCAAAATTAAGGATTTGGAATTGATTTAAAACAGAATAGCTAAAATGATATGATGATTTATATGTTTTCTGACGATTATCAAGACCAGTTTGGCGGGCCTGGTGATAGAAAAAAGGAACGGATTTTAAAGATAATTTTATCTTCATATTTGATTCAATTATAAACTTCTATAACAATTGATACATAACTTTATTTTTGAAATGACGACTTTTGTATTTTGAATGAAGGAATTACAATGGATAATATAAAATTAGGACTTAAAGAAAACTGGAAACAGTTTACATTGTTGGTTATCGTCAATGGATTTGTTGGCGGTATGGTGGGAATGGAAAGGAGTATATTCCCACAATTTGCAGAAGTGGAGTTTGGAGTAGCATCCAAAACGGCTATTCTCACCTTTATTACTGCTTTCGGAATCAGTAAAGCATTAGCTAATTATTATACAGGCAAACTTGCCAATAAATTTGGAAGAAGAAACCTCCTGCTCTTTGGTTGGATTTTAGCAATTCCTGTCCCATTCATGCTAATTTACGCCCCTAGCTGGACATTTGTCATTTTCGCTAATGTTTTATTAGGTTTAAGCCAAGGTTTGACCTGGAGTAGTACAGTAGTAATGAAAATAGATCTAGTAGGCGAAAAAGATCGTGGATTTGCGATGGGATTAAATGAATTTGCTGGATACTTTGCCGTAGGCGTTGTAGCTTTCATCACTGGTTATGTAGCTAATGATTACGGAATCACTCCTTATCCTTTCTATATCGGTATTTTTCTTTCAATAGTCGGTTTCCTTTTAACCTTTTTCTGGGTGAAAGACACCCGTGATTTTGTTCATAAAGAAAGCAGCACGGACAAAACTGTTCAGTTAAAGAACATCTTTTTAGAAACTACTTTCAAAAACAAAACTTTGAGCTCTGTGACTCAGGCAGGTCTAATCAATAACCTAAATGATGGAATGATATGGGGCCTGTTACCCATAGTGCTCTTGTCACTGAATTTCGACAATGAAAATATTGGGATTATTACCGCTATTTACCCTACAGTTTGGGGAATTGGTCAGTTGTTTACGGGTAAAATGTCAGATCATTACTCTAAAAAAGGAATGTTATTCTGGGGGATGCTATTACAAGGTGTTGCCATATTATTTATTCCCTATAGTAGTAGTTTTGGAGTTTTAGCGAGTCTTTCTGCTATTTTAGGCTTAGGAACAGCCTTGGTTTACCCTACTTTTCTCTCAACAATTGCACAAGCCACCAGTCCGCAACAAAGAGCCGAAAGCGTAGGAACTTTCAGGCTATGGAGAGATTTAGGATATGCTTTTGGAGCCATAATTTCCGGTATTACAGCAGATTTATTTGGCGTTGAATATGCGATTTTAACGATAGCCGGGCTTACCATTATTTCATCACTAATTATAAAATTCCGTATGCCGGCTACTATAAAACAAATAAAAAGCACTTAACATAAATAAAAAGGCATCAAGTAATATTGATTTGTTTGATGCCTTTTTTACTATATTCTTATTAACAACAACTTTTATTTTGCTGAATTGGTGGACAAGGCACAGTTCCATAACTACAATATACACAGCAATCACCAGCTTTCGGTTTCATAACTGTTTTGCAGTTTTCACACTCATAAAAGAACTGACAAGCATCCGTTGGCATTTCTTCTGTTTTTTCATGTCCACAATTGGGGCATTTTATCGTTGATTCTAATATTACTTCCATTTCGATTTTATTTTAATGATTTTCAATTTATACCATATAGACTATATCCGAACTTGCAGAAGGATAGGTCAATATCATGGTTTTTATATCCTTTGAGGTAAATCCCGCTTTAATGGCCATGGCAAAAAGATTGATGACCTCTTCTGCGTGCGGCCCCGTGAGGTGTGCTCCCAAAATTTTACCACTATCTTTTTCGATAAGTGTCTTAAAAGCATAGGTTTTTTCATTGAGACGCTTGGCAGTAAACCATTCCGGGACGCTATTCTTTTTAACAATGTAATCCAGTTCTTTTTTACTAGCCTGTTTTTCAGACAATCCAACTGATGCCATAGCAGGAGAAGTAAAAACTACGGTAGGGATAGCACTATAATCCGGTTTTTTACTGTTTCCTTTTAAAATGTTGGAAGTTACAATATGGCCTTCCATCACTGCAACAGGAGTTAGAGGATAGCCCTCTGTATAAGCTGCGTCTCCAGCCGCATACACCTTAGGGTTAGATTTACTTTGCAAGTATTCATTTACAGTTATTCCTTTTTCATTGAAATCGACATTCCCTCTCTCCAAGTCAAGGTCAAAAATAGCCGGAATCCTTCCTGCTGAATTCACCACGACTTCAGCTTCCCAGCTCTTATCATTACTTTGGCCGTTACCTGATACTTTATATCCTTTGTCAGATTTTTCAATGGCTCTTACCTCTGTATTAAGTACTAAATCTATGTCTAATTCCTTGGTGGCTTTGGTGATTTCATCCACAATAAAGGGATCAAAATTTTCCAGTGGTCTTGAACCCCGATGAATAATAGTCACTTTGCTACCATAATGGGCGGCCATGTGTGCAAATTCAAACGCAATATAGCCTCCCCCAATAAAGATGAGCGATTTAGGAAGTGTTTCAAAATCTAGAAAATCAGTGCTTGTTAAAGCCAAATCGCCACCCGTAAATTCAAGTTGCCGTGCTTTAGCTCCTGTTGCAATCACAATTTTATCTGCTTCAATGATTTCATCCCCTAGCTGAAGCTGATTTTCATTAATAAAACGGGCAGAAGAGTGAAACGTATCTATGCCATTTTTTTCATACCCCTTTTCAATTTTAGGGGGTATTGCACCCACAAATTCCTGTTTGCTTTTCATAGCATCAGTCCAGGAAATTTCAGGAACGGTAGAAGTATTATTTCCTTGAAGATTAGCTGCCATATGCTTTACTTCTGCAGCAGCCAACATGATTTTCTTCGGATCGCAACCACGAAGGGCACAGGTTCCGCCATAGGGTAGTTCATCCGTGATCCCGACTTTTAATCCTTTGGAAGCACAGCGGTTGGCAATATTCATGCCCGCCATGCCTGAACCGATTACGAATACACTATATTTTTTCATCCTATTTTTTATTTAAGCAATTTCTTAAATATAAAAGTCAAAAAAATTATCTCTGACTAATTACTTTATATCCAGTGCCATTAATGACACCTTTAATTTCTTGTACAGTTACTTTTGAATTGTCATATTTCACCGTGGCATTAGCATCTTCATAGCTAGCGTCTACTTTCACTATGCCATCCAATTTATTCACGTCATTTTCAATGTGAGAAGCACAACCACTACAGGTCATTCCTTTAATTTCGAAAGTGGCAGTATTCAAATTATCACTTTCTACCACTATTGTCTGTTTTTGGTCTTGAGATGAATAGAACATATCTGCATACAAAGGAAAAGCCATCATCACCACTGCAAAAACAGTAACGAGTCCAAGAAACTTTTTGCTTTGCCAAAAATTAGGTTTTTCGTCCACATCGCAAGCGCAAGCTATTTCCTCCTCCGTTCTGGACTTTAGTTTTTGGTACCAGGCAAATGCTAAAACCAATATAGTCACTCCAATCAGATAAGGCCTTAATGGATCCAACCAAGAAAAGGTAGAGGCAATGCCGGATGCACCCGAGACCAAGGCTAAAACTGGAGTAATACAGCATAACGATGCTGCAATTGCTGATACCAATCCTGCACCCAATAGTTTATTGTTATTACCTGATTCAATATTTGAGTTTTCCTGAGAATTCATATAGTTTTACTTTGTTCATTTACTTTAACTTCCTGAAACAAGGGCTTCAAAAGCCCTAAATGTTCTTCGTTTATAGAATAAAATATCGTTTGCCCGCTTCTCTTTCCAGTAATGATATCTCGATCTTTCATTTTCCTGATATGCTGAGATATGGCAGGAATACTCATATTTAAAATATCAGATAGGTCACAGGGACATAATTGTCCTTCTTGCTCTAAGAGGTATAATATTTTTAAACGAACCTCATTCCCAGCCAGATTCAGAATACCACTTAACTTCCCAAAAGACGCTTCATTTTCCTGCAAATCTTCTTTGCATTGCTGAATCTGTACTTCATCAGCCAATACTCTTATACATGATTGATTTTTATCCATGAGTGCGTTGTTTGTGGTTTCATAACGAATGCAAAACTAATTAAGTTTATTATTTAAGCAAATTCTTAAATAAAAAAAAATAACAACTTTATTTACGCAGTGAATGTATGATCATCACTTGATTTACACCTATTATTAAAAATGCTTTGTGAATTTTAAGTACTAATCAATTAATTGACTTAAGCACCTTAATAGAAGAATATGTGTCAGACACCCATTACCATCCCACATATGTAGGTGCCTTTATATTATTCATGCGTAAATAGAAAACTGATTGCCCCATATGATGAATTATATGACTTCTGATCAAGTAGAAAATATTCTGTTTTGACATTTCAGCATCCTTAAAAATTATCTCTTCTGAAAGTGCGCTAGTTTCAGTATTTTCAATTAAAACTGATACATAATTAAAAGCTGAATCCAAAATCTCCAAAACTTGCTGTTTGTTCAGTTCATCTAGCTTGTCCTTCTTATAAAAGCTCTTAAAGTCTCCTGTGATATAATTAGTTAGAAAACTGATGTTGTCAACAATATGCAATTGCTGCTCCTTAAAACTCATACCATCTTCATAGGCTTTAAAATCATAAAGCTTTTCTGGCATTGCTTTCACAATGGCTTTAGTGTAGTTAGTGCTTCGCTCCCAAACCTTTGGAAATTCCTCTTGAAAATAACCTTGTGTTTTTCCCTCTATCGTATTGATTAAAAAAAAACTAATTAGTATACAAATTCTTGTCATATTGGATTTTTTTTATCGTAGTAAAAGTCTCCCTAAATTATCGCCTTAAAAAGCAGGAAATTTAAGGTCTGCCATTAATTAAAAGTAATTTATGAAAGATTATTTGGAATTATAGCCTGATAAATATTATCAGTTGTGCAATTTCAATTAGAATTTTAAATACAAGAGCAAAAACTTAAAGCTAGAGAATTTACAGCTATTCACTAAAAAAGCCCCATTAAATTAATAATGAGGCTTTAATTAACCACCTAAACTAAACGTAATAAATTGTTCTTATGAATTATACTATACACCAGCTACAGATATTTCTGAAAGTGGTACAAAAACTGAGCATCACGAAAGCTTCTGAAGAGCTTTTCATGTCACAGCCTGCTGTTTCTATTCAATTAAAAAACTTTCAAGATCAATTCGACATCCCCCTATATGAGATTGTTGGAAGAAAATTACACATCACTGATTTCGGAAGTGAAGTAGCACTGATTGCTGAGAGAGTAATAGAAGAATTAAACAATATAAATTATAAAACAGAAGCCTATAATGGCATTATGACTGGAAAATTAAAAATTTCTTCAGCCTCAACAGGAAAATATGTGATCCCTTTTTTCCTGGAAGAGTTCTTGTCTAAAAACCCTGGAATTGATTTGGTTTTGGATGTAACTAATAAAAGTAAGGTAATACAAAGCTTAAAAAATAATGAAATTGATTTCGCACTAGTAAGTGTTCTTCCAGACTTATTAGATGTTGAAGAAGAATTATTAATTGATAATAAATTGTATTTGGTTAGTAATGAACCAAAATCAAATGAAATGAAGCCATTAATCTACAGGGAAGAAGGCTCGGCTACAAGGAGCGCCATGGAACATTACTATGGAACACACAATTCAAAGATTAGAAAGAGATTAGAATTAACATCAAATGAGGCTGTAAAACAAGCTGTTATCGCAGGATTAGGCAATTCTATTATGCCTTTGATTGGTATAAAAAATGAACTAATAAATAAGCAATTATATATTTTAGCAGCAGAGGACTTACCAGTCAAAACAAAATGGAGGTTAATTTGGCTGAAAGGAAAAAGAATTTCACCTGTTTCTCGCGCATACCTTGATTTCATAAGGCTGCATAAAAATGATATTCTAAATGATAAATTTAAATGGTATCAAAAGTATAAGTAGTTAATATCTAACTTTGACTGAATTCGATTTAATCAATAAGATTCAAGTATTATTTGTTAAAAGACAAACTGAAAAACTTCCAAATAACTTCACCCGTTTTCCTCGGTAAAAATACATTAGTGCATTCTATTGGTGTAAGGGCAGCTTTTCATTGTTTTATGGTGTCCCAGAGAGCAGAATTAAGCATTAAATTGCCAATTTTACATTTTAATTCTAGCCTAATCATTCATACTTTTTCCAATGATGAAAAAGTATGTCAGCCAGAGGCGGACCAGCTATTGGCTGGCAAAAAATCTAGGTAAAATGATGCTACTAGCAACAATTCCCAACGCTGGCCCGCCATTTTACCCTCCAGCCCACTTTTTCGCTTAAGGCGAAATTGGGGGAATTAGCCAATAATTAACTCATCAAATAAATTCGGTCTTATTTTACCCTTATATAAATCAAAATTACCTTGTTTCTAGATAATTTTTAATTACGAGACTAAAATTATTTATTCTTTAAATGACCATGGTATCGCAGCGAGGAAAGCAGGAAAAACTTCTAAATAACGTCATTTGAATTTAAGCTAGTAGGATTTTCTCCTACTACAGAAATCGGTAATGAAGATTCTGTGCCAAGCTAATGATAACCATGATTAATAAGGGTCAATATTTTTATTTGTTTAATTTCACTGCAATCAAGTAAAGTCATCAGCAGTTTTATGCCAATCATCCCATTCCATAATTTGTGAAAGCTCCTCGTTAATAAAATCAATTTCAAAAAAATCTGGGTCAAATACATCCCCATCCATAAAACCATAAAAATCCATCAATTCATCCTTATCAGGCTGGATATCTTCATCAATAATTTTCAGGAAATGTTGGTATCCTCCCACTCCACCAATATCTTCAGGGGGACAAGCTTTTTCACCTTGCAGACAAACAGGATCGCCCTTAAATAATTCCAAATCATTTTTAGATGGTTTTTGAAAACTGATTTTATGCCACCAATCGTCTCCGAAATCATACCAATACCAAAAGTATTTACCATTCGAGACTTCATGAAAATCAGATAACTTAACCTCATTAGCCTTTATTTCTTCCGGCCCTGATAAAAACGGCAAATCACCCATTGGTAAGCCTGCTTTTAATTTAGCTGAAGAACCTTTTTTGTCAGTGAATGTAAACAAATGGGCCATCATCCATCCCATCGCTTCTTGACAAATCAGATGAAATTGTAACATATTAATATCTCTCGGCACCATAATAACCCTATAAATATCTGTGTGCTCCAGATGGATTTTGAGCTTATAAGGATTAGGATACATTGGAACTACTTTCATAGCGTAAGAATTTTAATTATTAAAGTTAAAAATAAAAATTTGAATTCATCTTTCATTCCCCTACATTTGCAGAGAATTATGGTTCCTGTTGGATTTCATTCCTTCAGGATTAAAAGGGAATTCGGTGCTTGGTTTTAATTTTTAAAACTAATATTCCGAAACTGTCCCCGCAACTGTAAGTCCACTTTTAATTGAAGTGCAACACCCTTGCCACTGTTAGCCTTTAGGTTGACGGGAAGGCCGCTACTTCATAGGACGAGTCAGGAGACCTGCCATAGCTCATAAATATTTTCGACTTTCGGGTGAAAGGTCAGGAATGTACGAAAGCTATAAGCTAACTTTTTTACATCTGATTTTTACCGTGGTCGCATTAAACTCAATTTATGCGATTAGGTGTAGTATTTTTATTGCTATGGTTCACTAATGAACTATGGGCACAAAATCATCAGGATAGTATTCCTGTGTTAGAGGAAGTTTCTGTGCAAGGCAATTTTGAAAAACAGTTTCTGCCTGGCAACAATATAATATTGCCTAAAGCAAAAACCCTTGACTTTTATAATGGGGATAATATCAGTGAGATTTTAAAACAAAACAGCAGTATCTATTTCAAAGAATATGGAAATGGAATGCTGACTACCATTTCTTTCCGTGGAACCAATGCCAGTCAAACCGCAGTGCTTTGGGATAATTTCAATATCAACAGTTTCACCTTAGGGCAAACAGACTTTTCGCTATTGCCTTCTCAAGCCATTTCTGAAATATCTATCATTCCGGGAAGTGGAAGTAGCATGGGAGGCAGTGGCGCTTTTGGGGGTGCAGTATTGCTGGAAAATCCACTTCATTTTAAATCAGGCAATAAATTATCACTTGGTCAGCAAATAGGAAGCTTTGGACTTTTAAATAGTAACCTAAATGCAAATGGCAGTAACGGAAAATGGGCTTATGATACTCGATTGTATTGGGGAAAAGCCGAAAATAATTTTGAGATTTTACAAACTGGTGAAAAACAAGATAATGCAAGATTTGAAAAATGGGGGATAAACCAAAGCATCGGATATAAAATCAATGAATCTGAAAAAATAAAACTGGCAATTTGGTTCAATGACAATTTCAGAGAAATACAACCTCCTATAGGTTCAACTCGAGATGTAAATGAACAAAAAGATCAAAATATAAGAACTCATCTCAATTATAAAAAAACAGGAGTAAAAAGTAGTTTGAATGTTGGCACTGGTTATTTCATGGACGAAATGGAATATCAACTTAATCGCGCTGTCTCTTATTATAAAGTAGACAGATGGGAGAGTTTTGCTGATTACAAATACAATTTCTCCACTAGGCATCAAATGAAATTTTCGGCAAGATATAATTACATAGATGCAAAGAATCAAAATTATGAGGGTGGTGGCGCCACTGAAGAACGCTATAGCTTGGGTGCTCTATTTAAAGGGAAAATCTGGAAAAAAACAGACTATGCAGTTCATTTAAGACAGCAATTTGTTCCACAAGTAAATATCCCAATTTCACCTTATGTAGGCATATCTACTCAACTATATAATACTAAAAACCATCAGTTAAACCTGAAGTTAAATACCTCTTACAATTTTAGATTACCCACATTAAACGATAGATTTTGGAACGAAGCTGGAAGGCCTGAGCTTAATTCTGAAACCTCTTGGAACAAAGAAGTTACTGTATCATCTCTACATCATTGGAATGATTTAAAATCGAATTTTTCCATAACAGCCTATCATAATCAAGTAGACAATTGGATTCAATGGGTACCTGATGAAAATAATCAATGGAGACCTAGAAATATTAAAGAGGTTTTGGCTGGGGGAATTGAAACCAGTGCAAATGTTAGGTTTCCTATAGCTTCAGAATTGAAATTTGAGGTTAATGGTCAATACAGTTACACAAAATCGACTGTACTTGAAAGCGAAAGCAATCAAAATGAAATTGGTAAGCAATTAATTTACACTCCTTTACACAAAGCAAATGCCTCATCTTCTTTCCATTGGAGGGAATTTTCATTGGACGTTTTTCAGCAATGGACAGGAAAAGTTTATACTACTAACAGCAATTCAGACATCTATGCATTAGAATCCTTTCTATTATCAGACATAGGGTTGAAATGGAGTAATAAAATTTGGACGACCTCAGCTCAAGTAAAAAATATATTAAATAAAGAATATCAGTTGTATTCCGGATATGCTATGCCGGGGAGAAATTTTCAAATCAGTATAAATAAAACCTTTAAAATTAATTAAACATGAAAAAAAATTACACTAACTTTTTTAAAGTAATTGCCCTTTTATTTTTACTTTCAGCCTGTGAAGAAAAGGAAGAAATTAAACTGAAAACCTCAGGAGTTTACATCTACAACGAGGGGTCGTTTGGAAACAATAATGCTACTATAGGAAATTATGATCCAGAAATAAATGAATACACGCCCATTGCTTTCCGAAGACAGAGTAATATGAGTTTGGGAGATGTACAGCAAAATGCATCACTTTATGATTCCAAAATATACAGCGTTCTGAATGGTAGCAACGATATAAAAATAATGGATGCTAATTTAGATTACGAAACATTGATAAAGTTTCCTGAATTAGACAAGCCTAGGGACATAGCTATATCAGATGATTTGGCATTTATATCAAATTGGGGACCCTATAATGAGAATTTTGCTTTAACCTCTAGTGAAATACTCGTTGTTGAATTAGAAACAAATCAACTTATCGGTAGAATAGAAACCCAAGAATATCCTGAGCATCTTATTATTAAAAACAATAAGCTTATTGTAGGACATGCTAGTTTTGATGGAAGTATCAGCGAATTGTCAATTATAAATATTGATAATTTAGAAATAGAACAAACTATATCTGTGCCCAAAGGGCCTCAAGAAATTATCGAAGATGATAATGGAAAGATTTGGATTGTTTGCACTAGTGGAAGTTTAGTCCAGCTCAACACTTCATTAACAGGTATTGAAAACCAAATTGATCATGATAATGAAATACTTGGTGATATCGACATCTTTGAAATGAACATATTCTTTTATTCAAATGGTGAGATATTTTTATTAAATACAACTGATTACAATGTGACTAACACCAATATCTCGGTTGACATGCAAACACCCTATGCATTTGGTATTGATCCTGTTTCGGGTGACTTTTACTTAGGAGATGCAGTAGATTATTCAAGTGAAGGTCTGGTACAGAGGTACAGTAATGATGGAAAATTGTTAGATTCTTTTACAGCCGGTATTATCCCTACTCAATTTACTTTTAACATCGAGCGTGATAGATGATTGAATCAAAAGAACAAAAAATCAATCATGCCATAACTAAAGTAACCAAGGCAGTTTTTCCAAATACGACTAATCATTATGATACGTTATTTGGAGGGACTGCCCTTCAATGGATGGATGAGGTGGCTTTTATTACAGCCACTCGCTATTCCAGACAAAAAATGGTAACAGTTAGCAGTGATAAAATTGATTTTAACAAAGCAATTCCAGCTGGAACCATAGTAGAATTAGTTGGTCAAATAGAAAAAGTAGGTAAAACAAGCCTTGAAGTCAGAGTGGATGTTTTTACGGAAGAAATGTATTCGGATCATAGAGAAAAATCTATCTCAGGCCGTTTCATAATGGTAGCAGTGGATGAAAACAAAAAACCTGTTTCGATTATATGAGTGAAAAAAATATAAAAATAGAAACTGATGATTTTTATATGGAAAATGGTTTTTTTGTTTTCACGGAAAAATACCATCTAAAAAGGGGTTATTGCTGTGGAAATAAATGCAGACATTGTCCTTACCAATTTAAAAATGTGAAATCAAAAAAATAGTAAAATTTTTCATATTATTTTTTACTTTCGTAGCAACCTAATCGAACGTAAGATTGAAAAATAAATTAACGAGTTGTCTGAATTGCGGAGAGCAATTAGATACAGATCAAAATTACTGCCCTAATTGCGGGCAAGAAAATTCAGATAAAAAATTAGCTCTAGGAGCTTTTTTGAAGGATTTCTTTTCCAATTACCTGAGTTTTGATACCATCTTATTCAAAACACTGAATCCATTCATTTTTAAGCCAGGAAAATTAACCAAAGCTTTTAATGAAGGGAAAAGAAGAAGGTATATTAATCCTATAAGGATGTATTTAATATTTTCCCTTTTCTACTTTTTCATGATTAGCCTTACGGTTCCTAAAGATTTAATTGACTCAGGGTTAAAATCATTTATCAATAAAAAACCTGATTTGGATTCCTTGAAAATTGAAAATTTCGATAGTACAGGAGTTCAACAACTGATTAAAAAAGTTGAGCAGAATAAAGCTGTAAATCAGGAAGATTCACTAAATAAATGGGCAACTTTAAAATACTGGGCTGCAGATGAAACATTGAGCGATGAGGAATTCGAGGCAAATCTCAATAAAGTAGGTGGGAATATTGAAGGTATTCCTGCTCATTATAAAAGATCATTTTTACTAAATTCTTCTATGTTCACTTACTTGGCAATTAGGAATTTACCTGTGATGATGTTTTTTTTCTTGCCTGTTTTTGCTCTAATTCTCCTAATACTTTTTTACAAAAAAAGATATTTTATAGAACACCTAATCCATGGCTTGCACTTACATGCTTTTGCTTATTTCGTTTATGGACTGGCAATTTTACTAATTAGTCTGTTCTCAGGAGCCGAAGATTGGATAATTTTTCTAAGCTTTGTCTGGGTAAGTACTTATACGTCATTCTCCATCAAAAGACTTTACCAAAACAGTTGGGCAAAATCCGTTTTTAAATTCTTTTCTTTAGGATTTCTCTATTTTGTTCTTTTATCATTTGGACTGTTGCTTGAACTTTATATATCATTTTTAACGCTTTAAAATGAAAAAGAAAATTTCGCTAAGTTGGAGTGGAGGAAAGGATGCATGTTTAGCTCTACATTATCTAATTCAGTCAGAGAAATATAAAATAGATCACCTGCATACCGTCATAGGAGAAGAAACCAACAGAGTAGGTATGCATGGAATAAAAAAAGAATTAATTGAAGCTCAAGCAAAAGCTTTAAATATCCCACTGAAAATAAGCTATCTCTCCTCAGATAAAAGTAATATATCCTATGAGCAAGTGATGCAGGAATATGCAGAATATTGTAAATCAAAAGGTATAGACACCGTAGCTTTTGGTGATATTTTCCTGGAAGATTTGAAGAAATACAGAGAAGATAAAATGGCTGAAGCTGGTATGAAATGTTTATTCCCCTTATGGAAAAAACCAACTAAAGAAGTTATTAAAGAGTTTTTAGATTTAGGTTATCAAACCAAAATTTGTGCAGGGGATGCCTCTAAAATCAGCCGGAAGGTTGTAGGTATGACTATCAATCAGGATCTTCTAAAGCAACTCCCACAAGATGTTGATCCTTGCGGGGAAAATGGTGAATTTCACACTTTTGTTTATGATGGCCCACTTTTCCTAAAAGCCGTTAAACTAGATTTAAAATCTATTCAATCTCACTTCTATAAATATAAAACAGATGACGATGGAGAAATAAAAACAGTGAAAAGCGAATTTTACTTTGCTGAGCTTGAATAAAAGCTATTCGGTTTACACTGAAGGATCACCGAATAACCTGTATTAATTTTTAATGATTTTCTTAACTGCTCTCTCCCCTTTTGCATTTGTAATAATCAGAAAATATATTCCTTCTTCCCATGAAGACATTTTAATAGATTCTTGATTTTTTAGGACGTCATTAAAATACATTTTCCTTCCTTCTGAAGAAACAATATTTACATCTTGAACTTCTGCAGTAGAATTGTAATTGATAAATAATTGATCTTGAACTGGATTAGGATAAATACTTACTGACTTTTCTAAAATATTATCATTATTGAGCACAGCTGCATCGATTGTAAGAGTTGCAGTGCTGGCTCCACAATTATTATAAGCCGTTAAGGTAACCTCATACGGTCCCTCGCTATCATATGTATAAACAGGATTTTTATCGGTTATTATAGGCGACCCATCTCCAAAATCCCATTCAAATAGATTAGAATTTCTAGTCAAATTAATAAATGAAATTTCGCCTTCATCAACAGAAACTGTAAAATCTGCAAAAGGTAAACATTGTGACAAATTAACGCTATAAACAAATTCAGAAGATCCACAGTCATTAGAAGTTGTTAGCCTTACCTCATAAATTTCCGCACTTTCATAAGTATGACTTGGATTAGGTTCAGTCGATATTTGTGAACCATCGCCAAAATCCCATTCATAATTTTGGCCTCCCAAGCTATTATTCTCAAACTGTACTGCTAAATCAGTCATTGAAGCAGAAAAATTCGCATCAGGAAATCCATCAATTGTATTAGATAAATAGCTTGTCAAAATTTCTCCATTTGCCAACTCTATTTTACATCTAAATTGCATATCCGCTAAGCCACTAAGCTCAGGATTAATAGTTAATTGCGCAGTATTTACGCCTGAATAATTCGCATCATTGGTTAAATTCTCAGGAGTGCCACCAGTTAAAATTTGCCACTGATAGCTTTCGACTGTAAATCCATTTGCAACCCCAACATTTAAAACAGCTTCAACACCGCAAGAAGTGAAGACAGGGTGCTGTGTAATCTTTTCCTCTATATTTGGTTGGACAAGAAAAAGGCCATTATTAATATCACTAATAGCCACAACCCCACTTTCAAAATAAGGATAGTTGCTCCATGATCCATTAAATGAGGTATTATTACCTTGAAAATATGTATCAAAAAAAGCTAATTCTCTTAAGTCTCCTTTGGCTACTTTTTTTCCATCCAAAATTATTAATCCATTGGTATAATTAGATTGAAAAATTTTGAAATCCTTGGTATATAAATTATGATCAATAGCTATTCTTTCAGAAAAGTATTCATTGAGCAATATCGGATTATCTAAGTTTCGAACATCCCATATTAAGGTTCTGGTATTAATACCTCTATTTAATTCATCTAACTCATCATTTGAAATAAAATATTGATGGTCTTCAGTTAACCAACCTTGATGAGAATAAGCGGACTGAGGATAGCTAACTTTTGAAATTAAGCTTGTATTGTCTTTATCGTCTACATCTGCAATAGTTACTGTATTTTCATTGGCATTAAAACAAATTTCTTTACCCTGATAATTGGTATCAGGTCCATTATATATAACACACTGAGCATCGTGAGTATAACCATCAACATCAAAACAACCTTCAAAAGTAGGTCTTTTAGGTTCTTGAATGTTCACAATATGTAATCCACCACTACCGCAATTATTACCAGCTCCTCTAGCTCCCACAATATATGCAAAACCTGTTTCCTCATTAATTACTACATTGTGAGCACTCGAAACTCCATTATAATGCGCATCATTATCAAATATTTCAATCGAATTTCCAACATTTCTCAGGCGAGTTAAATCAAAGACTTGCATTCCATGTCCGGTATTTCCATCTGCTACTATAAAAGCATAATTGTTATAAACTTTTATATCACGCCAAGAACTGGCATTACCTGTATGGCTCGGGAGTCTTCCCGCAATAACCGGAGAGGAGGGATTACTAATATCCACAAATACAGTCCCATTAGTTTGGCCAATAAGCACATATTCTTTATTAGTTTGTGAATCAGTCCATCCCCAAATATCATTGGATTGCACCCCTGAGGTTCCAGATAAAGTATTATTATTCAAATTGCTGAAAAAATCAACTTGGTTACATGGATATCCATCTGCTACCCCATTTTCACATGGAGTTTGAGCTATCAAATTAATGGATAACAAAATAAAAAATAGAGTCAATAATTTGGTCATGATAGTTTATTTAAAATAATGATTTAATAAAGTCCTGGCAGCCTGCACGGAATGTTTGTTTCCATTCCGAACCTCTTCTTCAAAATTGCTTAATTTCTTTAATATTTCCGGACTTTTGTAGAAGTTTCTCTTCAAATAATGATGAATAGTCTGATGCATCCAATGAATTGCCTGTTCTTTTCTGTTTTTTTCAAAATATCCGGATTCATTTTGTTGTAAATGGAAGTCTGTTAAAAGTTTTAAAATATCTGCTAAACCCTCATCCTTCAAAGCAGAACAAGTTTGAACTTTAGGAATCCAGCCATTCTCATTAGCCGGAAACAAATGCAAAGCATTCTGATATTCTCTTTTTGCATTGCTAGCATTTTTAATATTATCACCATCTGCCTTATTAATTGCAATTGCATCAGCCATTTCCATTATGCCTTTTTTTATGCCTTGCAACTCATCTCCTGCGCCAGCCAACATCAACAGCAAAAAGAAATCCACCATATTCTTCACGGCAGTTTCTGACTGCCCTACGCCTACAGTTTCAATAAAAATAAAATCATATCCTGCCGCTTCACAAAGCAGCATAGTTTCTCTAGTTTTATGAGCTACACCACCCAATGCATCACCTGAAGCTGAAGGCCTGATAAAGGCTTGAGAAGATCGACTGAGTTTTTCCATTCTAGTCTTATCTCCCAAAATGCTTCCGCTTGTTTTTTGACTTGAAGGATCTATTGTTAGGACAGCCAATTTTTTTCCACTATCAATTACATGATGTCCAAATGACTCAATAAAAGTACTTTTCCCCACTCCGGGCACCCCGGTAATCCCAACCCGAAATGAATTCCCAGTGTACTGATATACTTCATCTATTAATTTTGCTGCCAATTCATTATCACTATCTAAAGTGCTTTCTACCAGAGTTATAGCTCTACTTAAACCAACTCTATCCCCTGAAAGGACACCTGATTTGTATTCCTCTAATGATAATCTATTTTTTCTTTTCAAGCTTATATATTGTTTAAAACCAAAAGTTAAGATGCAAAAGGATCAAAATACAATTTTTTTCCATATTATTGTTAAATTCAATAATATATCATAATTTTACTATTCAGATAAAAATTTTAACTATTTCAATATAGAATGCGAGGAAGTATATTCAAAAATATATGGATTGATTCAGTATTAGCAACTGCTTTTATATTTGTTGTAATTTTTGGCTTATTCTCTTTAATAAATGTTTTCGATGCAATTGATCCAGTAGGTGAAGCATTGGAAGATGTTGAATTCAACGATATTGTTTATTCCACTTTAAGAGAAGATCCACCCGCTGATGATAATATCGTAATTGTTAATATTGGTCGATTGCCCAGAAGAATGATAGCCGAGCAAATTAGGATTATTAACAAATACAATCCTAAAGTTATTGGTTTAGATACATTCTTCCCATTTCCAAAAGGCGAAGCTCAAGATTCAGCATTAGCTAATGCATTAAGTGAAGTAGATAATTTAGTAATGGCCACAAAATTAGAAAGGTGGAATGATAAAAATGTAGTAGACTCATTAAAACTATCCGCTGAAAAATTCAGAGTGCATGCTGAAGATTTTGGTTTTGCAAATTTGATAACTGCAGAAGGAGTGAGTCAGGAAGACGTTAAAACTTGTCGTTCTTTTGTTCCTAAAGATATTTTGTATAATAAAGATAGCACCCATTTATTTTTTGCAGTAAAATTGGCACAATATTTAGGACCTAAAAAAGTAGAAAGATTTCTCGAAAGAGATAATGAAGTTGAATACATTAATTACAAAGGAAATGCGATGGGTAGTCAAACTAACTTTGCTCCTACCTTTTTTGCATTAGATATCCCGGATGTATTTAATGAAAATTTTGTACCTGAATTAATAGAAGGTAAGATCGTTATTTTTGGAATGCTGGGGGAATATTTTGGCGATCCATATAATATTGAGGATAAGTATTATACGCCATTAAATGAAAAATATGCTGGTAGAGGTAAACCTGATATGTATGGTGCTGTGATACATGCAAATATCATTTCGATGATATTAGATGAAGACTATGTTTATAAATTAGAAGAGCATTATCAAATCATAATAGCTGTTTTATTATGCTACCTGAACGTAGTAGCCTTTATGTGGGTTTATTATGCATTAAAAAACTGGTATGACGGAATAACCAAAGTGGTACAATTAATTGAATTATTGCTTATTTTAGGTGCAATAATATACAGTTATCATTTATATAATATTAATTTAGAATTAACACTCGCAATGGGTGTTGTGGCGGTAGTGGGTGACTCCTTAGAAGTTTATAATGGAGTAGTAAAAAATATGTTCACCAAAGAAGGTCGAAAAGAATTGTTTAGTGTAAATAAAAGAAGAAAAGACAAAGTAGAAATCAATTAAATCAGAAATTATGAAATCTATATTCAAAATTTTAGTTGTAGCATTAATGTTAGGTAATTTTACGGCAAATGCTCAAGAATATGTATTCAAGGTATTGGCCAATAAGGGTGATAATTCAGTAAAAATAGAAGGCGCTGATTGGACTACCCTAAAAACAGGTCAGTCATTAAACTCAGGTGATGAGTTGAAGTTATCGGAAGAAGCGTATTTAGGCTTGATGCACAATTCGGGTAAAACCTTAGAAGTTAAAACTCCCGGTTCTCATACGGTATCAGGTTTAGCTGCAAACTTAAAGAGTAAAAACACCAGTGTAGCAAGTAAATATGCTGATTTTGTAATGAACAAAATGAGTGATGATGAAGGAAGTGGCGATTACAGACAAAGTATGGGAGCTACAGGAGCTGTTGATAGAGCATTAGCAAGTGGTGCATCTATCAAAATTATGGCTCTAAGTTCAAGTGAAATTATCAATGATGAAGTCATTTTAAGATGGAACGAGCCTAAGCAAGAAGGAGATACCGAAAAATTAGAGTATGAACTTACTTTCAGTAATTTATTCGATGAAACTATCGCAACAGAGACTGTTGATAAAACTTCTTATTTATTGAACAGAAGTGAAGCTCCTTTTAAAGGTCAAAATTTTATTAAAGTGAAAGTGCAAGTAAAAGGAGAAGATTTGAAATCTGATGATTATGCTATTACTATTAAGCCAGAAGAAGAAACTTCCGAAATTAAAGAAACATTGGCGCAATTGAAAAGTGAAATTGAAGGTGAGTCAGCAATGGACAAATTAGTAATGGCTGCATTTTATGAAGACAACGATTTATTATTGGATGCTTTAACAGCATATGAGCAAGCCATTCAAATGGCACCAAATGTGCCGGTTTTTGAAAAAGCTTATGAAGATTTCTTAATCAGAAATGGATTTACGAATTGAAATTAAAACCTACTTTAACCAAAAAAGGAAGCCTGAAAAGTGCTTCCTTTTTTTATGCTAATAATTCCATGTCTCGGATTAGAATCTTCCGTCTATCGAAATTGATAATATTTTTCTCTCTTAATTCATTTAAAATAGTGGTAACAGTTTGTCGAGAAGTTCCTGTTAGGGCCGCTATATCTTTGTGCGTTAAATGACTTGGAATCATGGTTTCATATCCGACTTTCTTTCCTCGCTCATTAGCCTCATCTCTTAGGAATTCAACAATTCTTGTTCTGGCATCTTTAAAAACGAGTGACTCTAATCTTCTTTCCGTTTTGCGCAAACGAAGACCTATCAATTTCATCATCTTAAAACTCAAGGGCTTATTTTCAGACATCAAGTTTTGCATATCTTCCAAAGTCATAGGGCAAACAATAGTGCCGCTATCCATTGCCTGAGCAAAATCCTGTCTTTTCTCCTCTCCTGCTAAAGCTAATTCACCAAAAATCTCACCCTTACCCAATATCGCCTTTACCGATTCTTTTCCATCTTCCAGATAAGAACCAATTTTGATCCTGCCTTCAGCTATCATATAAATGTAATTCGATGCCTCCTCAGCAAAATACACGAACTCCTCTTTCTTAAATTGAGTCATCGGATGTTCATCTTCAATACCCTCAATCTTATGTGGGCAAAGTAAGTTGAATAAATCAATATTTTCGAAATACCATAATTTGGTAGAGTCTGACATTTTACTTGGATTAAAAAAGGTGATATTTGTTACTCAATACAACTTTATACTTTACGGAACTAAACAAAAATAAGTTCATATTCATTACTTTTGCAACAGGATAAAATATTTCCTAATTCAAAAAATTGAAATCCTAATTAACAAAATATGTATTTATATATTAAATCTTTGCATATCATTTTTGTAGTCACATGGTTCGCAGGATTATTTTATATCGTTAGGCTTTTTATTTATCAAACTGAAGCTCTTCAAAAATCCGAGCCTGAAAAAACGATCTTGCATAATCAGTTAAGCAAGATGTCCAGGTTGTTATGGAATGTCATTACCTGGCCATCAGCAATTATTACATTGATTTTAGCTACAAGTTTACTGGTTCTACAACCTTTTTGGTTGAAGCAGCCTTTTATGCATATCAAACTGACCTTTGTGTTTTTGCTTTACCTTTATCATTTTTCCTGTCATTATATTTACAAAAAACTTCAAAAAGGAGAAATCAAATACAGTTCCACACAGTTAAGAATTTGGAATGAAATAGCAACTCTATTCTTGGTTGCCGTAGTATTCTTAATAGTACTTAAAAATGAGCTTGACTGGATCTACGGTATTGTAGGATTCATAGGTTTTGGAGTTTTGCTAATGGTAGCCATTAAAATTTATAAAGCTATTAGGGAAAATAAATAATTCATAATTCATAATTCATAATTCATAATTCATAATTATATATAATGAACACTTTTAAATCAATACTTTTTTTTACTTTAATAAGCCTAACATTAGCGGCTTGTGGTTTAGAGAATCAAAAAAATAAAAAAGCTGAATTTCCTGTTTTGGGTAGAAAGCAATACGTGGAAAAAATAGTGGATGGAAAAACTGTAACCGATACGGTTGACCACACAATACCTGATTATAAGCTTGTGAATCAGGACAGCAATTGGGTAACCCCAGAAACCTTTGAAGGTAAAGTATATGTTGCCGATTTCTTTTTCACTTCTTGCCCCACCATTTGTCCTACCATGAAAAAGGAAATGTTGAGAGTTTACGAAGCTTATAAAGAAAATGATGAAGTTGCTATAATCTCTCATACCATTGACCCTGAATATGACACCGTTGCTTTGCTGAAAGATTTTGCTGAAAAACTGGATGTTGAAGCACCTAAATGGCACTTTGTAACGGGCGAAAAGGAAGATATTTATGAATTAGGCCAAAAAGGTTATATGGTGACAGCCATGGAAGATGAAAACGAAGTAGGCGGTTTTCTTCATAGTGGTGCCTTTTTATTGGTGGATAAGGAAAGAAAAATTAGAGGCGTTTATGACGGCACTCGATCTGAAGAAGTAGATAAACTCATTACAGATATTGAACTCCTTTTGGCTACTTATGATGAATAAAAAGTTTCTTTATTTCACTCGTATTGTTTGTACTTTTCTCAAAACCTGTCACGTTTATATCTACATTATATTTAGGTTATTCAAGTATTTTAAGCCGCTTTCAAGGCTAAAATCTGACAGGTTTAATTTCCACTATAAACTTGATAAAGCAGGATTATTTTCAATTGTAATTTTTAGCCTTATCCTTTTTTCTTGTGGCAGATATGAAGAATTTAGAAATTCAGCTACTGAAAATTATTCAGATACCAAAATGCAGAAGTATGCCAAATACATGATACAGGGCAAGCAACTTTACACTACGCATTGCAGCAATTGCCATCAGGAAAATGGAGATGGTTTGGGAAAGCTTTTCCCACCATTGGCTAAATCAGATTATATGTTAGCTGATATTCCTAGAAGTATTTGTGCTATAAAAAATGGATTGAAAGGAGAAATTGAGGTAAATGGAAAAACTTATAATCAGGCAATGCCGGCATTGGAGAGATTGACCAACCTGGAAATAGCAGAGATTTCAACTTATATTTACAACAGCTGGGAGAATGAAAAGGGTATGATTGAAATAGAGACAATTGAAGAATCGCTCTCCAACTGTCAATAATTTTATTGATTCAGATAAGCTTCTGCTTCAGAAATACTGCTTCTCATTTGTTCGCTTACCTCTTGAATTGAAGATTTTTGCTGCTTTAAATATTCAATTTTTTCTTCATCAGACATACCTTCCATCTGTGGATCATAATTTCGCATCCAATTCATCATCACTTTATCTGACTTTTCTAAAGATAGTATCAGCCCTTTAATTTTCGTGCTATCGTGGGAAGAAACAGAATCTTCTTTAGCCCTTAAAGATTTCTTCAACTTCATGATATCATCCATTTTTGGCATCACCTCATCATGCACCGCAATGGTTTCAGATTTTAATTTCTCAATTTCTTTTTCCTTTGATTCGCAACTGATCATAAGGAAAGCAAAAAGCATCAAGCTTAGTTTAAATACAGATTTCATATCAATAATTTAGATTTTATTTCGAAAACGATAAGAAAAGATGGAGGTTTTATAAAATCAAAATTATGGTATTGACTTATAAAAAATAGTCTTATTTTCTTCCGAGCTGTAAATATAGCAGTTTGGAAACTTGTATAAATAACTACATACTGCTAAATCTTTCATAGCATAGAGTGCATGAAAAAAAGAGAGAGAAAGCAAAGTAAAAAGCAATATTCCATCTGTATAGAAGGCTAAAACGAATGGTAATATGGAGAAAAGGAAAAAGGTGATAATGCAAGTGAAAAAATACTTCTTCTTGCTTAAAACAAAATCATTGGCTTGAACATTGAAGCGAAAAAGATTCCAGTTCCATTTGAATTTAATACTGCTTGCTCCGAAAAACCTAAAAATTAATGCGTGAATTAGTTCATGCAAAACAGGACTGACTAATAATGAAATTAACAATCCCCCTGTAATACCCACTATCCAAAATCTGGATTCAATGCTAACTAAATCGTAATTGAAAAGGATATAAATACCTCCGATTAAACCTACCAATAGATAAATCCAATAAGTTCTGGTGATAGGGTTTTTCCTGCGGATGAAAGTAGTAATAAACAGCAACCATTCAGAGCTATCCATGATGGAAAGCACATTTTTGTACTGGCTGTTATTTTTTAATAGCTCTGGGCTCATTTTCACATAAATATACGTGAAAATAAGCCATAAGATTAATAGATTGTGTTAAGCTTTAGTGAATTTTACATGTAGTTGGATACAAAAAAAGCAACTACCTTTCAGCAGCTGCTTTTACTATATTTAAAGCGATTAATATCGATATTACTTTTTAGCTTTTTCTGCTTTCCCCACTTTCGCGTCTAAATCCTCTCCATTTATTTTAGCTCTGATTTTAGTTTCCAATTCTTCCATCAGTTCTGGATTATCTAAAATCAAGGATTTAACGGAATCCCTTCCTTGGCCCAATTTGTTATCCATATAAGAGAACCAGGAACCGGCTTTCTTAATCACATCCAATTCTACACCGAGGTCAATGATCTCTCCTACTTTAGAAATTCCTTCTCCGTACATAATGTCAAATTCCACAACTTTAAATGGAGGAGCCATTTTATTTTTCACCACTTTCACCTTCACTCTGTTACCAGTGATGTTATCAGGACCTTCTTTGATACTTCCTATTCTTCTGATATCCAATCGAACAGAAGCATAAAATTTCAATGCGTTACCACCTGTAGTT
Source organism: Marivirga sp. (assembly GCF_024636815.1). Taxonomy (GTDB): domain Bacteria; phylum Bacteroidota; class Bacteroidia; order Cytophagales; family Cyclobacteriaceae; genus Marivirga. Next base: position 6,674 of record NZ_JAGXGF010000020.1, on the reverse strand, counting down.
GTTTCAGGGTTTCCGAACATCACCCCGATTTTTTCTCTTAACTGGTTGATGAAAATACATGAACAGCCAGTTTTACTGATTGCTCCGGTTAATTTCCTCAATGCCTGAGACATCAATCTAGCTTGAAGTCCCATTTTACTGTCTCCCATTTCGCCTTCTAATTCCCCTTTAGGAACCAAAGCCGCAACAGAATCAATCACTACTATATCCAAAGCTCCAGAGCGAATTAAGTGTTCAGCTATTTCCAAAGCCTGTTCACCACTATCGGGTTGAGAAATCAATAAGTTTTCAGTATCAATTCCTAATTTTTCAGCATAGCCTTTATCGAAAGCATGCTCAGCATCAATAATAGCTGCCATGCCACCTGCTTTTTGGGCTTCAGCAATACAGTGCATGGCTAAGGTAGTTTTACCTGAAGATTCAGGGCCATAAACTTCAATCACTCTTCCTCTCGGAATACCACCAATTCCTAAGGCTATATCCAATCCTAAAGAACCGGTATGAATAGATGGAACATCCATTACCTTTTCGTCACTCAACTTCATTACGGAACCTTTCCCGTAAGTTTTATCCAGTTTATCAATAGTTAGTTGTAATGCTTTTAATTTTTCGCTTTTTTCGCTCATCTTTAATATTTTGTATAGGGCTTATTTGTAACTTGCTGCATCGAATTTAGCAGGAAAAGAGACAATTGCCAAATGCTTTAGCCTTGCTTTATAACTAAATTTTATGCAAATCAAATTTATTACTGTTTCTCTCATTATTTTAGTCTTTTGTACTTATCCTTTGTTGGCTCAATTAGACAATACAGGGTTCGAACAAAAAATTGTAAAAGACAGTACTTTAGATAATCCTTTCAGTTTTTCTATAAGGGCTTTATCATTCAATAAAAATAATGAATATTTCAATCAAATCGTAAAAGGCTACACTTTGTTTGGAACTAGATTTATTCCTAGCATTGGATACCAATTACATGAACAAGTCAATATACAAGCTGGAATATTTTTACACAAAGATTTCGGTAACAATAACCTAACTTATTCCATCCCCTATTTCAGTATTTTGTACGATTGGAATAACAGCCAATTGATTTTCGGAAATTACAATGGCTCCGTTCATCACCGCATGTTAGAACCACTTGAAGATTTTGAAAGACTATTAGTTGATACACCTGAAAATGGCATTCAATATTTATTCAATAAAGAAAGAATATTTTTTGATGCCTGGATCAACTGGGAGAAAATGATTTATCAAAACTCCCCTTTTAAAGAAGAAGTTTCCGGAGGAATAGTGAGTCAATATGATGTGATAAAAAAAAATGGTAATACAGCCACACTTCATTATCAGTTTAGAGGCTATCATCGGGCTGGACAAATTGATGCTTTAAGAGGACAACCCTTGGTTACAAGATTTAATAATGCCATTGGAGCTTCTTATCATAAAAAATATAATAAAGGCTTTATAAAAGGACATAAATGGGAAGGTTATTTTTTACATTATATAGATAACAGTCAAGAATTTAGCCTACCTTATACTGAAGGGTATGGCTATTATTTAAATGGTACCCTGGAAACAAAAATGGGAGATTTTATGCTGAGTTATTGGGAAGGAGATCATTTTTATTCTTATAAAGGTGGGAGATTATATCAATCCTACAGTACTGATCCTAATTCAAGATTTTATGAAGATGAAAGAAAACTTCTCATATTAAGAGTCATGAATGAATTTCATATCGGAGAATCTTCTATGCTTTTGTTAAGATTTGAACCCTATTGGGATTTCAATAATCGATTATTTGAATTTTCTCACGCCATATATTTTAATATCTTTAAAACGCTCCCAATAAAAAACAAATAATTGAAATCTATATTTCGCAAAATATTACTACTCGGTTTAACCGTAATCACTATTTTCATTGTTTTAAAATGGGATTTGATCCGATATGGTTTACAACAGGCTAAAGGCCAGTTTTCTATTATGTACAATGCTGAGCCTTTGGAGTTTTATTTGGAAAACCCATCATATCCTGATTCTCTAAAGACAAAAATTGAATTAGTTAAATCCGTTAAATCATTTGCTAATTCTGAATTAGGATTTTCATCTGAGGACCAATACGAAAAAATGTATGATCAGCAAGGAAAAGAATTAATGTGGGTTGCAACAGCAGCCTACCCCTATAGTTTGGAAAGCTATGAATGGAAATTTCCGGTTTTAGGAAAGGTTAGTTATAAAGGATTCTTTATTGAAGAGGAAGCTTTAAAATTGGAGCAAGAGCTAAAAACAAACGGATTTGATGTGCGGTTGCGAACTGCAAGTGCATGGTCAACATTGGGTTGGTTAAAGGATCCCATATTAAGCAATGTATTACAATACAGCAATGGTAGATTGGCGGAATTAATTTTCCATGAGTTAACTCATGATGAAATTTTCATTAGAGATAGTGTGGATTTCAATGAAAATTTAGCTTCTTTTTTCGGACAAGAATTCACTAAAATGTTTTTTGAAAAACAGCCTGAACTATTCAAAAAAGACCATAATGAATATTTAGATCACCTTGAAGATAAGCACTCTCTTAATCAATTTGTTAGAGATTATTTACCAAGATTCGACAGTCTTTATCATCAAATAGAAGCATTTAATACCACCAAAAAAGAAAATCAAAAATATTATTTTATTGAAAAATTTAAAGAAGATTTAAGGAATCAAAAATTTAAAAATCCAAAATATACTGAATTCCTAAAAAGTGAAATAGATGTCAATAATGCTTACTTATTATCATTTAAACGCTATTCGGGTCATCAACAAATGCTAGCACAGGATTTAAAAGAGAAGTTTAATGGAGAAATTTTAAGCATGTTAGATTTTTATCAAAAGAACCTTGATTCTTTATAAATGAATGTATCCTTAAGTTTAATTAGATATTAAGAAATTGTTATTACCATTTTAATCGCTTAATTTATAAATATTTTTATCGAATTTAGCCTAAAATAAAACACAATTAACCATGGGAAACAAGCAAAGCCACAAGGTGCTTGTCGTTGATGATGAATCAGACATACTAGAGTTATTGGAATATAACCTCACAAAAGAAGGCTATGAGGTGAAAACCGCTCAAGATGGAAAAACGGCAGTTGAAAAAGCTCAAAAATTTCAGCCACAATTGATCTTACTTGACATCATGATGCCCAATCAAGATGGGGTAGAAACTTGCCGTCAGCTAAGAGAAAATCCTGAATCAGCTAATGCATTCATTATTTTCTTGACTGCCCGATCAGAAGAATATTCTGAAGTTGCTGCCTTTGAAAATGGCGCGGATGATTATATTACCAAGCCTATTAAACCACGTGCTTTAATGAGCAGGATAAATGCTTATTTCAGGCGTGACATAAAAAAACAAAAGGACAGCAATAAAATTACAATTGGTGGCTTAATGATTGACAGAACCAGCTACACGGTTACTGTGGACGGAAAACAAGTATCTTTACCGAAAAAAGAATTTGAATTATTATATTTTCTGGCTCAAAATCCAAATAAGGTTTTCAATAGAGATGATTTATTGCAAAATATCTGGGGATCAGACGTATATGTATTAGCTAGAACGGTAGATGTTCATGTTCGTAAAGTGAGGGAAAAAGTAGGCGATGGTTATATTTCTACGGTAAAAGGAGTTGGTTATAAATTTGATACGGAATAAGGAAATTTATGCTTTTTAATTCCAGAGGAGTTTCTGTTTTGTTAGCACTTACAATTGCTATTGTTACAACTGCTTTTTTAAGTTTGTTGGAAGGAGTAGGTGCCACAGCATTAATTCTAACCTTTATTTTATCCTCTTCCTCGTCTTATTTGCTCATCAGTATAGTGCTAGAATTTCTCTTTTTTAAAGAAATCAACAAGCTATATGAAGTTTTTAATAAATTAGGAGAAAAAGATTATTCATTCGTAAATGATATGGAAACTCAAAAATCTTTTAATCCTTTACGGAAAATCAATCAGGAGATTTTTAGTTATGCCGCCAATAAACAACAAGAAATTGATGAATTAAAAAGGATGGCTACCTACAGGCGTGAGTTTCTGGCTGATGTATCCCATGAATTAAAAACTCCAATTTTTGCCGCCCAAGGGTTTGTTTATACACTTATAGATGGTGCTGTAAAAGATAAAAACGTAAGAGGTAAATTTCTTAAAAAAGCCGCCAAAAGTTTAGATGGCTTAGAAATGTTGGTAAATGATTTATTGACGCTATCTCATATTGAAGCCGGTGAAATCACCATGCATTTTGAAGAACTTGATTTATTGGCTTTAGTAGAGGACGTTTTTGACCAGTTTGAAGGGAAGACAGACAAAAAGAATATGAATCTTCAATTTGACAAAACGTATGAAGGCCCAATAAACGTAATTGCTGATTATCAACGAATTTATCAAGTAATTGTAAATTTGATATCCAATGCCATCAAATATTCCGATGAAAATACCGAAATTGTGGTCGGTTTTGAAATCACAGAAAAGGATGTCACCATAGCCATACAGGACCATGGTGCTGGAATTTCACCCGAACACATAAAAAGGATATTTGAAAGATTCTACCGTATTGAAAAAAGTAGATCGAAAGAAAGGGGCGGAACAGGTTTGGGCTTAGCGATTGTGAAGCATATTATTGAAGCACATGGCTCCTCAGTATCCGTTACAAGTACTGTGGGTAAAGGTTCGCTATTTAGTTTTAAACTCCCTGTGAAAAAAGCACCAGAACCTTTTGTACCGATAGCAGATAAGGAAGAAGATTCAGAATAGGTTAACTTTAATTTTAGAATGTATTACAAATCACTTAAGCCACTGATTATAGATGAATCAGATGATTATATTTTTATAAATAAGCCACCTTTCGTTTCAACATTAGCGGATAGAAACGATTCGGTAACGATTTTATCCTTAGTGAAAAAATATAATGATGATTATCAAATCTGTCACAGGCTTGATAAAGAAACTTCCGGGGTTTTATTGGTAGCCAAAAATACCGAAGCTTACAGAAATTCATCTATGCAATTTGAACACCGACAAGTAGATAAAACCTATCACGCGATAGTAGATGGTTTACATCAATTTAAGGATGAAGAAGTAAATTTACCCTTACATACCACAGCCTCAGGTTATGTGAAAATTTCTCACAGGCAAGGTAAAATTGCTAAGACAATTTTTAATACAATAGAAACTTTTAAAAAGCATTCTTTAGTAGCCTGCAAACCCGAAACAGGCAGAATGCATCAAATAAGGGTTCATTTGGCTTCTTTGAATGCCTCCATCACAGGAGATGAAACTTATGGTGGTCAATTATTATATCTTTCTTCTTTTAAAAAGAATTTTGTTAGGGGAAAAGAAAAGGAAGAGCAACCTATAATTAAAAGATTTGCTTTGCATGCAAAATCTTTAGTTTTAACTGATTTAAAAGGCAAAGTTATCACAGCCGAAGCACCCTATCCTAAAGATATAGAAGTTGCGCTAAAGCAGTTGAAAAAAAATAGATAATCTTAGAAATTTGCAAGTCTTAGAGATTTAGCTTGAAAAAGAGCAAAAACAATACGTAAATCCATGCGATTTTTTTCGTAGGATGTTGTTTTTCAATTAATAAGCTTCTATCTTTGTGTCCCTTTTAGCGGATAGTTCGCCCGATCATAAATGTTTACTATCTGTAAAAAGCTAATTAATAAGGAGTTAAGAACTAACAAAAAGAAAAAATAGTGGATACGCTTAGTTACAAAACCATCTCGGCAAATAAAGCAACAGTTGAAAAAGACTGGGTTGTAGTAGATGCTGCAGGAAAAGTATTAGGTAGATTTGCCAGCGATGTAGCCAAAATTCTTCGTGGTAAAAATAAACCGAGTTTTACGCCTAATGTGGACTGTGGGGATAACGTTATCGTTATCAATGCAGACAAAATCCTTATGACTGGAAAGAAATGGGATGATAGAGTTTACCAGCACTACACAGGTTATCCTGGTGGTCAGCGTGAAATCACCCCTCGTCAGTTGAAAGCAAAATCTTCTACTTTACTAGTAGAAAGAGCTATACGAGGCATGTTGCCGAAAAACAGATTGGGCAGAGACTTGTTCAGAAACCTTTATGTATATGAAGGAGCAGAACACGGTCATGAAGCACAAAAACCTAAAGTTAAAGAAATCTAAAAAATCAATAGATGGAAATTATAAACACCATTGGTAGAAGAAAAACATCTGTTGCTAGATTGTATATGCAGTCGGGCAAAGGTGCTATTACCGTTAATACAAAGGATATAAAAGATTATTTCCCAACTGAAATTCTTCAAGCAATCATTAACCAACCATTTGCTACAACAAAAACTGAAGGTTCTTTCGACCTAAAAGTGAATGTTGATGGTGGAGGAGTGGCAGGTCAGGCAGAAGCTGTACGTTTAGCAATTGCTCGTGCACTTTGCGAACTTGATCCTGAGCACAGGCCAGCATTGAAAGCAGAAGGATTTCTTACCAGAGACCCTAGAATGGTTGAACGTAAGAAATACGGAAGAAGAAAAGCGAGAAGAGCATTCCAGTTCTCTAAACGTTAATTTTTACACAACAACATATAAATTTAAAAACTTATGGCTAAGCTTGAGTACAACGACTTACTTGAAGCTGGTGTCCATTTCGGACACTTAACAAGAAAGT
>NZ_JAGXGF010000219.1 GCF_024636815.1 Marivirga sp. | reverse complement strand
TGCCCCATCATTATCCTTAACTTTAAACTGGAAAGTATAAGTTCCTTCCACTAAATTCTTGAGTGTTGCGGTCGGTTTATCTTGATTTGAAATATTTACAGACGGGCCAGACGCCTTTTTCCACCAATAGGATGCAATCTGACCGTCCTGATCGGTACCTGATCCCACTAAATTAGCACTGTTTGTTGGTAAATTAATAGTAAAATCATTCCCAGCATTTGCTACTGGGTTTAAGTTTCCACCGCTCAAAACTTCAAGTCGCATCACATCACTATGCGTTGAATTGTCATTATCTCGCACGGTAAGTTCAAATTTATAAATACCAGCTAGAAGATTAGAGACTTCAAGCCTCGCATTGTTAGTATTATTCAAGGTGGCCGTTCCACCTAAAATTTTCTGCCATGAATAGCTTGAAATAGACCCATCACTATCAGAACCACTCCCTAAAATTGATATTGAGTTAGTGGGTAAACTAATTTGTTTATTAGAACCGGCATCTGCTACCGGTTTTACGTTCCCATTGTCTAAAACTTCCAATCGCATCAGGTCACTATGAGTTGCATTATCATTATCTCGCACCGTAAGTTCAAATTTATAAATACCAGCTAGAAGGTTAGAGACATCAAGCCTTGCTTTATTGATATTATTTAAGGTAGCAGTGCCGCCAAGAATTTTTTTCCATGAATATGTGGAAATAGATCCATCACTATCTGAACCACTTCCGTAAATGGATATTGAGTTAGTTGGTAAACTAATTTGTTTATTTGAGCCGGCATCTGCTACTGGCTTTACGTTCCCATTGTCTAAAACTTCCAGTCTCATCAAATCAGTGTGTGTTGCATTATCATTATCCTTCACGGTAAGTTCAAATTTATAAATACCAGCTACAAGGTTAGAGACATCAAGCCTCGCTTTATTGGTGTTATTTAAGGTAGCAGTTCCACCTAGGATTTTTTTCCATGAATACGTGGAAATAGATCCATCACTATCTGAACCACTTCCGTAAATGGATATTGAGTTAGTTGGCAAACTGATTTGTTTATTAGAACCGGCATTGGCGGTAGGCGGAGTGTTAGGAGAATTTGAGTCTCTACTTTGTTTCATAAACCACTCATAGATGTTTGGGTTATGCAAGGAATGATCTGTCTTATATGCATTTGACCATGCGTCATGTCCAACTCCAGGATATATTGTCATTTTAGGCGTTGGGGTAATGTCAAGAGTTGATTCCTTTATTGCCTCAACCATATTTATTGTTCTACTTACCGGTACAACACCATCAGCATCACCATGAAAAGCCCAAACAGGAACATCTTCTGCTGCAATCTCATCGGCTTTATTGGTATTATTTCCACTACCGCAAATAGGCGCGACAGCTGCAATCTTATCTGGGAAACTTTGTGCATAATACCATGCACCTCCGCCTCCTAAACTTAATCCCGTTATATAGATTCTATTTAAATCAACTCTAAGTCCTCCACCGAGAACATGTTCAACCACCTCATCCATGTAAGCTGGAGTCCAATTACCCATATTAGTTTTTAATTGAGGCGATATTAAAATAAAAGGGAAATCATGTCCATTTTTCACATACTTAGGTGGACCATTCCTTGCCACTTCCGGCAAGTCACCTTTTACATTTCCTCTTTCACCTAAACCATGAAAGAAAAACATAATCGGGTAATCTTTAGAATTTCCATTATAATCTGCAGGAAGGTATTCATAATACCATGTTCCAGCAGGACTCTTTTTTGCTTCTTGATTTTGAGAAAAAGCTAAGCTTTGATTCAAAATAAAACTAATAATTAATATTAGTACAACTCTGTTTTTAGAAAATAAATCTATCAAGCAGAATTCTCTCTTTAGAATACTTTTTATTAACATAATTTCAATTTGTAGTTTAAAATGTAAGTTATATCGAATTATAAAGCTTATTCATCATAAATGACTACAACCGTACGATAAGGAACGCACATTATTCTGTATAATTCTACATATCAGATATTTTTTTGCTAATTAATTTCATTCGAAGGCCTACATATTCTTTCTCATTGATCATTGCTAGTCAACTTTTACTTGTAAAAACATGCTGAATTTTAATTGAATGGTGATTTATTTTTCGTATACAAAAACTGCTAGAGTAAGCTAAAATGATTAAAAAAAATTTAATAAAAATCAAACTATTTTTAAGAAAGGAGAGATTAAAGTAAAAATTCAAATTTTAAGAGGTTTCCAAACTGGGTGATAGATTTAGGATAGGTAGGTAAAACTAATGTAATGAACCTACTTGAAGTACATTATTTATTTGATTCGCCATTATTTGATTACCATTGGGAGATACATGGCAAAAATCAATGAATATATATTCATCTCCATCAAATGAAGTGCTTAGATCAGACACCCAGGGATATTGCTTTTCTTTTATCTTTTGGTAGAACAATTTATAGATCTCTTTGAAATTGTCGCCTAAAACTGGTCCCAAATCTAAATGATCTGTCCTTGGATTGCCTATATAAGCCGAGGGTTGCAAAACCGCGTAAAACCTTCCACCTCGAGAGGTTACGATATCGTGCGCTATTTCCCAATTGGTCAGCATAAAATCCGCTACAGCTTCTGCCTTAGCAGTTGAACTTACGCAATTATACATTTCATCTCTTTCCGCAGGACTCAACTTCTTAGATAATAGAATTAATTTATCGAAGAATATTTTTCCAATAGCCTCTTTGACAATATTGAAATAGGAAGTGTAAAGCTTTCCTCTGAACATAGGAACAAGTCTATGACCGGGTACATCAACATCTGTGGGACATAAAAATGCAGCATCATTAACGCCATCATAAAAAATCACCACGTCAGATTTCTTTCCCTCCTCATAAAGTGATATTAAAGCATCAAGATTTTGCCTCGAATTATAGGCTAATTGACCATGATTATAAACTTTATATTCTGAATTAAGCTTTTGGAATATGGAAGGAATGGTACTATTATCATCTGCCCCTTCACCCCATAGGGTAGAACCACCAAAAAAACGAATTACTTTAGCAGAATCAGACACATGTGGTACTTTTATAGTTTCTCTTATTCCGTTTTTATTTATATTGGTAGTTTCGCCTTGATATGGCTTTGTTTTCCAGGCTACGAAAGGCTCGTAGAGTTGCTGAACTTTATTGTAATCCTCAAATATTTTTCTTGCGTATCCCTTATCATCCTCATAATTTGGGAGATCAGCTCTACTTTTATTATTACTGCTTTTAAGGTAAATACCCACAAAAAGATTTACCAAAAATAATAAAACAAGAAAAATAGCAAGATTGATGAAAATCAACCTTACTATGGACAATATTTTTTTCAAACTCACTTAGTTTTATTGATTAAAAACTATCTTAAAAACACCCATTTCTTCTTCATTAAGCATTCTTAATTGATAAATTCCATTATCTAATCCTTTTGGAAGCTCTAATTTATAACCACTTTCAATATCTGTTTTATTTACGGTTTCTGATAAGATGATTCTACCATTCAGATCCATAAGCTGTAATCCAATATCTTTACCTTTTAAAGCTCCTGATTGAATATTTAAATAGTATTTATTTGTTGGATTAGGATAAACAAGTACACTCTGGTTATCAAGTTTTCCAACATTAAAAGAAATTAGATATTCAAATGCTTCCGAAATTACGGAACAATTACTATCCTCCAAAATTACGGTATAAGATCCACTTTCAAGCAATAAAATACTTGATAGATCATTATATTCAGCTTGTAACTCATCATTAAAATACCAATAAATATTTACTTCTGCACTAACATTCTGAATAAAAAGTGAATCTCCTTCTACTTGTAGAATTGGTATTTCTATAGAATTAAATTGAACTGGAATCTCAAGTAGTCCATTGTCACTACATCCTAAATCATTTTCAACCACCACTTCAACAGGAAGCATTTCCATGTTAAAATCATTAAGCGTCAAGCTTGCTTCCGTCTCATTCACCAATAATCCTCCGGCAGAATACCATTTGATGGTGTGATTTTCATAATTTCCTTCTAAGGCAACTGTAAGTTCACCTCCAGTGCAGACTGAATAATTTTCCTGCTCAAATACTATTGGCATAGTCTCAACTATTACAATAGGTACTTCTATCAAATCACCATTTGAACACCCTAATTGATTAGATGCCCTTACTGAAATTGGTAATAAATCAGCAGTAAGATTCTCAATTGAAAGATTTGATAAAGTCTCTCCTTCAATCAAATCACCTGAAGCAAACCATTCATATACAGTATTTTCATTCTCATTAATTAAAGTCAAATTAATTTCTTCTCCTTCACATCCTCTATATTCTTCATCAGTTAATTCAATTTGAGGCGTATCGATTAATTCAATTGTATGAGTGGAATTTAACTCGATTTCCTCACAACCAGATATTGAAGCCACAATTTTTAATTCATTCAACCCATTATTTAATGAATTAATATCAATAATAATTTCAATTTTTTCTCCAGTACCCATTGTTTGCGATGAAATTTGGTTACCGTCATAAAATGCTGAATAATATATACCTTCAGTGCTATTTGGAATATTTACGGTAAAAGATTCTGTTCCAACACAAAATTCAGCCTCATCACCCCATTGGATTTCTTGATTTTCAACTATGAAGTTATTTTCAAAATCTCCTCTACTTAATTCAAGCATGGTTTTTTCTGACAAACAACCCTCTGCTGATCTCGATTGAGCTGAAATTAACTCAAAATTATTTCCTATATCATGAAAAAATAACGTGTCTCCAGAGTTTTCAATTGATTCATTATAGGGTTCATTGAACCATAGAATTTCATCTGTATCATTTTGCCTATTAGCAATAAGTATAAGTGAAGAACCTTCACAATCTATGATAAAATCTTTTTGTAAATCCGGAGCACCCACCTCTAATTTTTGCACCTGAAACATTTCATCATTATCATAAACAGTACAACCAGGAAACAATGATTTTACATGAAATTGCTCTGAATTTGAAATCATATAACTACTGTCGATAGAAACCAATATTGACTCACCTGTTCCCGTAATAGGATCAGTAATCTGCATTCCATTTTCATTGGCTATATAATACTGAACACCATATTGGCTATTCTCAATTTCGACATCTACTGATGAATTTCCCGAGCAATATTTATCATCATAAACTAAATTTAAATTCAAATCGACTTCAGGACGAACTAAATTTAAAATAAACCTATCTTGATAGCTATTTATTTCATTTTCATCCACACTAATGTTTAGAATCTGATTTTGATTTAAGGCTATAGTATCCTTCTTGTAAACATCAATCAGTGAAACCAAAGCCAACGGAAAGCGCTCAATATTTTCAAAATTCAGTTTAAAATCGCCACTACTTGCATTATTTATCTGCAAAGGAATATTTAATTCACAAAATTCCATTGACATGGTGTTCATCGCTAGATTCACATTATCAGTTGATTGAGAATAAAAATTTATAATGGAATTTGGACGCTTAAAGCCGTCTTCCATCTTAACATATTCATCAGAGGCTGATTCACGAAATTTAACATAAGTGGCATCCTCTTGATTTGATGGATCCCTCAAAACAATTTTTAAGTGATGATCTTTATTGGGAAGCGTTCTCATAAATTCCGCACCAGATGCATTTTCATTAATTGAAATGGCTTCCTCTGTAATGGTTAAGCTTGGCGTTGAATTCATTGCTTGCACCCAAACTGATTGTCCTGAAGCAATTTCACCATTTACTAAGTCTCCAGTTCCATCGCTTCTATCATAAACAAAGAATTGAGATTTACCATTGGTCGTATTCTTGGCCACCGACACTATATTACTAATTCCACTAGAAATCCAACCTTCGTTTTCCCATTGAATGGTTGCAGCATATGGATTACCAATTAGGCTCCAGCCGTCATCCTCATGACCTGTGCCAATGGAAAGGCTATAAGTAAAATTCCCTTGATGAAGATTACCAAAGTTCTCAATTATAACAGGATTGGTTTCCTCTCGCATAAAAGCTGCATAACCTGTTCCAATATTAATAGGAGAAGTATTATCTGTACCACTTATTGGATACTCTTTCCATCCTCCATTTTCATCATCGTAATAAAATAATGAAGGATTGGAACTTAAGCCAGTCCCTGTACTTGCACCATTAAAGTTTCCTGTAATAGGAAAGAATTCTTGCCAATCTTCAACCGTTATTCCTGAAACAGGAGATGAAATATATCGATACAATCTTGCTGGCGCTATATATCTTTCAACCTTTACCTCCCCCAATAATTGCGCACCATTTTTCATGGGTAAGACTTGTGCTGTGGTAGTATCATTTGATTTTAATACCAAATGACCATTTGATTGGAATGTTCCACCATCCAAATCTATTCTATCAAACAACTCTAACTTATTGTGAAGTTGCATAGCTCCAGTAGTTCCAAATTCCAACCTACTAAGTTTATTCATTATAGTATCAAGTTGAAGGTTGGAAGTAGAATTGCTAGAGGAATTTATACTGATCCTACCAAAGTTAGATGCAATTGAAGCATTGGAGTTATCAGCATTAAATTTACCGGCACCCACTATTTTTAAAGCATGGGCTCCGATATCAAAACGGCTACTGTCATTTAAAACTAATCCGCCACCATTGCCACTTCCCAATGAAACCTCAATCGGATTCAATGCTTGGATAATGACTGTATCTTGTGCTGAAATAGCGATATCGTAGAATTGTAAGTTTCCAATAAGCTCAATATTATGAGATTTATCGCCTGCAAATTCCAAACTTGCCAGATTATCTAAAGCGATTGTAACTGGTTCATCTTGAATTTTCAAATCTCCATAAAGCAATATTTTAGAGAGATTACTAGGAAGCCCTTTCAAACCTAATTGACCAGAAATTTCCAGATCCCCTAAAATTTCTAATGTCCCTTCACCTAGATCTTTTTGGCCGAAACTATTTAGCGTTATATTTCCAAATTTCCCTACTGGCAAATGATCGTAGGTGTTAAAGTAAACATGTGAATTTGCTGCTGAAGGCAAGAACTTAGGAAGATTTGTAGAATTAACATGAACTACCGCATCACCCATTAGTTGAATATTGCCATCCAAAACTGCAGATATATCCAAGGTTTCTCCGGGTTCCACCACTAATTTGGAGATGCTCCCATCAATTTGCCATTGGCTAGTCAAGACAGAATTAGTGCTTCTATTCCTTAAATTGAACACTTGACCGTTTTTAAAGAAATTTTCTGGAGCAGTCCCTGAACCATCAGTAGATAAACCCCAAGTGCTTAATTCATTTAAATCCCCTGTACTTTTCGCATAAAAATTGATTGTAGCATCGGAAGTCACACTAATTCCAGCTGATGGAGATGAAGTATTTCCACTAACATCAACAGCCTCGACTTTAATAATATAAGTGCTTTCAGGTTCCAAATCACTTGTATAAAAAGTGTTGTTATTGCTTTCCCCTATCCATACATCATTTGCATAAACTAAATATTTATCTACTTCATGATTATCGGTAGAAGCAGTCCACATTATTCCAAAATTGGTATAAGTAGTGGAAACTACCTCCAAATTTGAAGGAACGCTTGGTGGATCTGTATCTTCTACTGTAGTAGCATTTACGGTATTAGTGAAAGCCGAACTGCCATTTAAGTTCACTGCCTTAATTTTGTAATAATATGAATGGCCAGGCAATAAATCTACATCTTCATGATAAGTAAACCCATTTTCAATTCGGCCTATCATCTGATAATTTCCACCGCTTTCAAGTGATCTATAAATCTCAAAATGAGTTAAAAATTGCATCAATTTAATCTGTACCTCTGAGAAGATATAGCCGTGCCCTAGTTCGTTTGGATGAATTCCATCACCAGAATCGAAAACTGGCTTAATTGTTAAATCCACTGCTGCCAAAGAATCATATATATCGATTACATAATTGCCGAAATTAGCTCTTACTGAATCTGCCTCAATAGCTAATGTATCCCTTCTGTCAGGTCCAAAATTTCTCGGCTGTGTTGTGGTAAAGAGTGTTTTCACTCCAGCATTATCCGCCAATGCCTTAAGCTCCCTATAATGAAACATGGTAGTATCAACAGAATAGCCTTGTTGAACATTATTAGAGGGCATATTCACAATAATGATATCTGGATTGAGAGAAAGTGCCTTGGTGATGTTTCTTTCTGTATCAGGCGTATCGTTACTACTAGCACTATTGTCACTCCCTGTTGGACGAATGTGATAAGTATTATATCCTCCCAATGCCAGATTAGTTAAAGTATAATTAGTACTGTTTTCACCAAGCCAATGGTCTAAGCGGCCAACCCAGGCGCTGTCAGCAACAACACCATAGCCTTCTGCAGTAGAAGAGCCTAATACTACTATATCTAAATCGTCCGGAATTATGTCTGTTTGTGCCCATGATAAATTGATTTGATCCATACCATCAGCAGAAGCTGTTAAATTTGTTGGAACGGCAGGAGGATTATTGTTTTCAATTGTCCCACTTTTCAGCATTTCATCTGGGATTAACGCCCAATTTCCACCAGGGCTTTTATAATAAACCTCTAAACATTGTCCACCACTTTTTTCAAAATAGGTAACTGTAATTGGATAAGCGCCTACACTTAAATTAAGTATAGCAGGTGCATTATTACCAAAATTACACCCATGTAAACCATCATTATCAAAGACTAAATTAGTTGTATCAAAACCACCAATGTAAAGCCTACTGCCATCACCGGATTTAGTTCTGAATTCATATTCTCCAGCTTGCTCTATATAGATGTAACCATCAAATTTAAAACTAAAATAATCTTCCTGTGTGCGTTCACTAATCGAAAAATTAGGAACTACACCCTTATATTCTATAAAATTCCAATCAATCTCATCCAAAGAATCATATGACCCCGTACTATGCTCATAAGTTAAGCCTTCAAAAATGGTGGTGACATTCACTTGATTACTGGCCATTGAAATATTCCCACTATAGTCTACTGCTTTAACGGTAAATGTAAAATTTCTTCCTTTTGCTAAGTTTTCAATTGTAAAACACGTTGCATCACTATTAGTAGCAACTGAATCTGCACCATAGTAAATGAAATATTGCTTTACAGCTTCATTATCAGAGGAGGCTTCCCAACATAAAGTAGAGGAAGTTATGGTATAATTTTCTACTATTAAATTACCAGGTGTTGAAGGCTTTTCATTATCTGTACCCGTAACAATAGATACTGCTGATGTATATGGAGACACCTTATCATTTGACACTGCTCTTAGTTTATAAAAATACTCTATACCAGAAAAAGCGGTGACATCTTCAAAAGATATAGCATCCTCATCCAGTAAACCTAAGAAATCATAAAAACCATCTACCGCTGTACTCCTGTAAACTTCATAGCCATTTTCAAGTGAATTTTCATCATCCCAGAAAAGACGCACACTACCACTAGAAGTTAAATTTGCTTGTACATTTGCTGGTATTAAAAGATCGGCTGGTGCATTAAAAGTGACATATATATTTTTGGAAATATTACTTGGGCAACCACCAAAAGTCTCAGTAGAAACCTTGTATGTTCCTGCTAATTTAGCATTGTGATAAAAAGTAGTATCACTTAAATCTACTCCATCCTTATTCCAATAATAATACAAATTACTAGCTTCATTAGTCTGAATCTGTACTGAATCTACACCATTGATATCAGGTAAATGAGTAGTATTTAAAGCCGTGATTTTCGGGGTTTTGACAATACTTTCTTTAATCACTATCGGTTCAGACCAATTATTCCATTGATCTGCTGTAGGGTTTTCATGAAATCGGCTAAACCTAGCCCTGTAAGTTCCAGCTATATCTGCATAAGCCGTAGCAGAATCCAGTCCCGTAATAATTTGTCCGTCCCTTTCCCATTCATACTTCCTAAAACCACGCGGCACCCCTAATTTAGCCCCTTGCCCATTACTTGTACAAATGGTGCTATCACCATAATAAACAAATATATCTGAGTTGTCTTTTTCTTTAATCCATGAGAAGAAATCAGGCTCTTTGTAAGCCGTATTCCAGGTTCCATGCCCCAGATTTTCATACAGAGTATATCGGACACTTCCGCCCATCTCTTCAAACCATCTCACCAATGAATTGGTCTGACTAACAGTAGGGTTGCTGTCTTTGCCGCCTTGAAAAACCCACATAGGAATATGTGCCATTTCTTCACTATCTTGAACCTTTGTATTAGCAGAAGAAGGAGACATTAATAAAACTCCAGCAAATAATGCCGGATCAGTTTTTAATAAAGTAACCACATGCTGTGCACCGTTGGATAAACCATGAACCACTACTCTATTTCTGTTAATATTATATTGATCAAGAACATTATGAATAACTCTTACTACATTTTTAATTTCGCTGCCACCCCATCCATTTGAATTTTGTGGAAAAAGTACAAATCCTGGGAAATCTCCCGTTCCCAAAGTAGGATCATTGGGCAATTTAGTTCCTGCACTGTTAACAGCATCTAAATGTTGCCTACCACCATGCAATAAATTATGATCATTATTAAAAAGATTATTAAAATCTCGCTTAATTATCTTCCCAGATGCATTTGCTTCGAATGTAAAATCATTTAGCTGAAATGATTGATCTGTTAAATTAGTTGAACTTACCTTATATATTCCTTTATAATTTCCAATAGTTGAACTGTTAATTTCAACTTCCATTCCAGCAGTAAATTCATGTACCAAACTACTTGTAAAAACAGCATTCCCACTAACTAATTCAACAGTAAAATACTTTGGTCCTGCTTGTGGTTCATTAACTAAAGGATCCCAACTTGGGCTTGCATAATAACAATTATTACTCCAACAATTTCCCCTTTCTCCTGCACCATGCAACATGATAATCAAAGGATATCCATCCTCATAATTTTCATCATATCCGTTTGGTTTTAGGAGCCTAAAGTTTAATTTGAATTCCGGTAATTGGCTTCCATCATCTATAATATGCCCTTGTTCATATTGATCTGAATCCCAGTTTGTTCTATCATAATAGCTCGTCACACCTCCAGCAGTATCTTCTCTAAAACTGTAGGTTCCATCCAAAATTGGGTACCTATCAATATCTAATTTAGGCCCAGTAGCATTATCAGGCTTTTCATGAAACTTATATCCATATAAGTAATTATCCACTATTTGTGCAGAAGTAATATTTATAGAAAAAATTAATATTATTGACAGGAGTGTAAGTATCTTATTCATATGCGTTAAATTATTAATAATCATATAGATAAATGATTTAATTACATTATAAGGTGCAATATATAGTTTATTATATTTGATAATACCTTCATTTTTTAGATGTAACTTTTATATATATTTTCAACGTAATAATTTAGCAATAGATGAGCTTTTGGAGCATTATTTTAAATAAATCAATAGGAATAATAAGGACAAGCTGAAGAAGCGTGCTTTAATGATTGTTATGGTGCTTTTATCAATAAAATAAAAAGAGCTTACCAAATGAAATATTAAGATTTTAACAGGAAAATCATTCATTTAAAATGAAGGTGGTTCTCAATGGGCGAAACCCGATGATTGCTAATTTTTGAAATTAGTTTTCAGATGAGTTGAAATAAAATAAATGGAAATCCTTTTCAAGTATTCCATTCCTGAGAGTTCTATTATTAACCTGAGTTCGACTCTAATTTGTAAATTCAGATTTTCATATAATTCAATAGACAAGGCGTCTTTGAGAAGATATAGCGGGCTATATCGAGGGAAGATAACGCAGTATATTGGATTATATGGAAAAGCTTTTCCT
>NZ_JAGXGF010000019.1 GCF_024636815.1 Marivirga sp. | reverse complement strand
TCAATTGGGAAAATATGCCTATCGGAAATTATTCGATCAAAGCCAAAATCTTCGACATCGAAGGGCTTACTGCCGAATCTAATAGAATTAATATTTCTGTGATCGAAGAGTCTCTTGTCAATCAAGCCCCATCGGTTAGCATCATTGATTCGATTAAAGATCAGTCATTTACAATTGGGGAAGATATCTTGATCCAAACCAATGCCTCCGATCCGGAAAATGAAATCCAAAAGGTGGAGTTCTTCTATGGTGAGCAGCTTATTGCGACAGTGAACTCACCTCCTTTTGAGTTCAACTGGGAAAATATGCCTATCGGAAATTATTCGATCAAAGCCAAAATCTTCGACATCGAAGGACTTACTGCCGAATCTAATAGCATTAACATTTCTGTGAATGAACCGGCTCCAGTCAATCAAGCTCCAGAAGTTAGTATTTCGCAGCCAACACAGAACCAGTCATTTACTTTTGGCCAGAATATCTTGATCCAAACCAATGCTTCCGATCCCGAAAATGAAATCCAAAAAGTGGAGTTCTTCCAGGGCGACCAGCTTATTGCAACAGTTGACTCAGCTCCTTTTGAGTTCAATTGGGAAAATACGCCTATCGGAAATTATTCTATCAAAGCCAAAATCTTTGACAACGAAGGCCTTACTGCCGAATCTAATAGAATTGACATTTCTGTGATTGAAGGATCTTCTGACAATCAGGCTCCCTCAGTTAGCATCATTGATCCTATCCAGGATCAGACCTTTACACTGGGTGAGGAAATCTTGATCCGCACCAATGCCGCCGATCCTGAGAATGGAATCCAAAAGGTGGAATTCTTCTATGGCGAGCAAATTATTGCTTATGACGTTACTGCTCCGTATGAGTTCAACTGGGAAAATGCCCCGGTTGGAAATCACGTTTTGAAAACCAAAATATTCGACGAACAAGGTCTAACTGCTGAATCTTCCCGTGTCAATATTTCTATAAATGATACAGCCCCCGTCAATCAAGCTCCATCAGTTAGTATCATTGATCCAATTCAAGACCAGTCCTTTAGATTTGGCCACGACATTTTGATCAAAGCAAATGCCTCAGATCCTGAGAATAAAATCTGGAAAGTGGAATTCTTCTATGGCGAGGAGATGATTGAAATAGTAACCTCTGCTCCTTATGAGGTCGTTTGGAAAAATGCTCCTGCGGGTGATCACATTTTGAAATCAAAGATTTTCGATCACAAGGGCCTGACTGCAGAGTCTAGCAGGATCCACGTGAATGTCAACCACGCTCCAGCTGTTAGCATAACTCATCCAATTCAAGGTCAGGTCTTTAGATTTGGTCAAGATATTTTGATCAGTGCCAATGTCTCCGATCATGAAAATAAAATTCAGAAAGTCGAATTCTTCTATGGAGAGCAGATGATTGCTATAATCGAAACTGCTCCCTATGAGATAATCTGGAAAAATGCTCCTGCGGGCGATCATATTTTGAAAACCAAGATATTCGACCATAGGGGCCTCACTGCGGAGTCCAGCAGAATCAACATTGCTGTCGATCACGTGCCAACGGTGGAGATCACGAATCCTATTCAAAATCAAACCTATACGCTTGGCGAGGATATAATGATCAGTACAGAAGCTACTGATCCCGAAAATAAAATCCAAAAAGTGGAGTTTTTCTATGGTGAGCAGATGATTGCCATTGTAGACACTGCACCGTATGAGGTAAACTGGAAAAAAGCTCCTTTCGGAAATCATGTATTGAAAGCCAAGATTTTCGACTCCAAAGGCCTAACGGATGAGTCTAGCAGAATAAATATCACTGTAGAAAATTCGGCAGAAAGCGAAGTTAATTTGAGAATCATCAATCCAGTGAATAATCAAGTTTACACTTCTTCGGATCTAATCCCTATTGAAGTGATTAAAACTAAAGATGATCTGGAGTTTGATAGTCTTGCAATCTATTTGGATGACACACCAATAGGAATCTCATATCGTGAACCATATAAATTTGAACTCTCTTACTTGATGGAAGGCGAGAGAAAGTTGACTGCCCGAGCATTTAAATCAGGAGAGATGATTGAAACTGAGATTTTGCTCAATATTTTCGCGGAATCTGATCCATCGACCGAGGTTGAAGTCTTTAAACCTTCTCAAGAGATCAAGTCCAAAGAACAATTCAGCTATTCGATTGGGCCTAACTCCACAGACAATATTCTAAACCTATTCCTAGATAAATTGCCTAAAAATGAAGTCGTTGAGGTTCAGCTATTTGATCTGAATGGGTCTACTTTAAATTCCTTTGAAACTAATACAGACACTGGGCATATTACCCTTGAGATCGGCACATTCCCAGCAGGAATATACTTCATCCGAATAATTGGATATAACATGGATTATGGAACGAAAAGGATAATAAAGGATTAGTAAGAGAAGAATCTAACTCAAAAGAGTATAATGAAGACCCCAAATTGCTGATTTTAGCATATTTGGGGTTTTCCTTTTTAAATCAAAAATCAAGGACATCTGTAGGAAAAATTAATTTAACCCGGAATATGCATTAGCAATTCTATTACGACCAGTAATTGCTTCAAAATCAGTCACTACGTTGCTGTTTTCGACTTCACCATGGCGGTGCTATGCTTCAGCCTTTAAACAGCCTGATTTTATTGCACTTACTGCCCTCATAACAAAACCTAATACATAATCCAGGTTTAACAGTTTCGGTTTCAGTGAGTTTAAGGTCACATTCCAAAGTAAGATTTTTATAAGAATTCGCATTTAGAAAAATTATAAATTCAAACCTAGCTCCCAAAGTTATTAATGTGTGTTTTTTCGAAAAAGAATAAAATCCATTCTCAATAATAGAATAAAATATACGGAAAAGTGCTAACCCATTAGCATGTTAGTCTACAGGCAAAAAATTCAAGGACCTAACATAATATTTCCTCGGATTCGAAATTCCCCTCTTAATTGGAACATGCCAAGAATCCTAAGGGCCTATTTCAAATCACACAAATAACTTTAAGAAAAATAATCAAATTCAGGTTTAGTCATATCTTAACATCGCTGAACAAAAGAAGTCCAAGCTTTCAAACAATTCGATAAAACTCTTAAGCCATTTGCTTGCACACGATTAAAAACTGAAAGGATTTCTTCATGCAATTGTGCCTTTCTATGGCAGACAGGCAAGTTGAGGACGATATTCACTGGAATAATTTTTTGTCATGCGAGTTCCCAGTCCTCCGGAAAGTGAACACCTTTCCGGCGGTCTTAAGGCGTGGCTCTTAAAACACAAAATATAACTATATGAAAACGAGCATGACTAAAGCATCACATAGAGGTACGACTAATAACCATCCAAGATTCCTTATGAACCTTAAAAAAACAATTATAAACTTAAGGATCTAAGCTCGATATAGAGCCTAAAAATATAACACCTCAGGCAGAATCAATTACATAATTCCAGAATAGAAATTAGTTTCAGACCTGAAAGTATTGTTAAAAAGTAAATCGCAAAAATAAAGCTTGCCAAAAAATTAATTACATCACTTAATACGCATTATTATTTTTAAATATTAAACATTTAATTGTCCAAAGAATAATCTTAATGTCTAAAAGAATACTCCAATTTTTAATATAAAAAAGATCGTATTTCAAACGGCAGTTTATATCTTTTTCATCACTTATTTCCCCTCTAAAACCTTTGCATTGCGCAAGCCCCGTAATACCTGGTTTTACCATGTGCCGACACATAAACCTTTTCATTTTACAGGACAGGTCTCTATTCATACTTAGTGCATGAGGTCTAGGTCCCACTATTGACATTTCTCCTAAAAGGACATTAAATATTTGAGGTAATTCGTCCAAACTGGTAATCCTTAAAAACTTTCCAACTCTAGTAATTCTCGGATCATCTTTTTGAGCCTGATAAAAACGACCAGTAGGATTAAATTTCATCGTCCTAAACTTATAGCAGTAAAATGGTCTATTTTCTAATCCATGCCTCAATTGCTTAAAAATAATTTGTCCTTTAGAATCGAGCCCTATTGCAATTGCCAACAAAGTAAACAACCAACTTCCCACTAAGATGAAGAATAGTGAGCAAAGGGTAATATCCATCAACCGCTTAGAAAAAACCTGAAATGAATCAAGATAGTTGGTTGAAAAGGAGTTTAGGACGAAATCCTTATTGGATTGATACCCATTTAAATGAATAAATTCTTCTATAGTTTGTGACATGGCAAATGAATTAAAAATAAAATGTTAGGATTAAACAGTTTGACTACTGCGCATAGAGGGTAGTTTTCGAAGCTTCTCTTGAGCTATACACTTCAGAAAAACAATCCCATAGACCAAGTATCTTTTCCAAAGTCTTCTGGGCTCTTTAACTAACCTGATAAACCACTCCATTCCATGATCTACCCAGAATGAATTGGGTCTGTCTACTTTTTCGGAAAAAAAATCAAAAACCGCCCCTATTGAACATATGTAGGTAGATTGAATTAAGTTTTTATTTTGATGAACCCATTTCTCCTGTTTTGGTGCGGTCATCCCTACAAAAAGAACATCTGGAAGAAAATCATTGATTTTCTCGAGCATTATTTGATTTTCATCTTCTGAGAATTGATCACAAAATGAAGGTGCATACCCCTCCATTTTGACATTTGGAAAATTCTCTTCTATTTTTTTTTGAATTGCAGAAATAGTACTTGGTGATGAACCCAAATAAAAGCAGCGACCATAAACTGAATTGAGATAGTTTAGGATAAAGTCATGCATTTCTGCACCAGCAATTTTTTGAAATTCTGAGCCATTTAAAAATTTGGCAGATAATACGATTGATATACCATCTGGCAAGAGTACATCAGATTCAAAAAGAGCTCTCTTAAATAAATTATCGTTCTCCGCCAAACAATAGGAATATTGGTTAATTGTGTTAATCGTCATCTTACCCTTATAGAGAATTTCGGATAAGGTGCCAATAAAAATATTGTAGCCTAAGAACTGAGTTTGAGGAACGAACATAATTAAATAATTTTAGGTTGAAAAATGTTATAAATAGCTATACAAGATACATTTTATTTTCAGTAAAATACCTTTTTTATGTATTTAAGTGATTGGAAAGGGTGAAAAAGTATAAAAAGAAAAAAAAAGAAAATTTTATTTTTTAAATTAATTTTACCTAATATTAAATATTGAATTTAGTGAAAAAACAAAATATATTTCTTTGTCTACAAAATACATTTCTGTTGGTTTAAGCAAAAAAACAGAAACAATATCTTATAGTTAACAGCATTATATTAATTGAATACCATGATAATAGAAATAGTTCTATTTAGTGGTAAAAGTTTAAGCACCTTATTCATCCAAACCTCTTATTACCCTCTTAATGACAAAATTTATCGAGTCCGCATGGATAAATGTGGACGTTAAAAAAGTATTGAGTTCTGTTTTATTCATCTTAGTTACATCCTTAAATTCATTTGCTGCAGATTTCTATTTCTCCAGCAGCACTGGACTTGATAGCAGGTCAGAAGTAGAGGCCCAAAATGAATCCACACCTTGGAAAAGTATTGATAAACTAAATTCTATTATCCCTAATCTAAATGGTGGTGATCGAATTTTATTTAAAAGTGGAGATGTCTTCATTGGGTCTATTCTTATCTCCAAAAGTGGAGCTGACGGAAATCCAATCTTATTCACTTCCTATGGTTCTGGTGCAAAACCAATTATTACCTCTTTAGAACCCATCACAAATTGGCAATCTATAGGTGGTGGAATTTATGAAGCGGACATCACCAATCTTACCGGTGATAAAGTCCAAGTAGTATTGATTGATAATGAGATCAAACCTATGGGACGTTATCCGAATGCGGATGCTTCAAATGCAGGTTACCTTTTGATAAATTCAGTGAATAGTAACTATAGCATAAATGGAGGTGCACTTCCTGGAGATTTTTCTGGAGGAGAAGTCGTAATTCGAAAAAATAATTGGATAATTGACCGTCATGAAATCCAATCAACTAGTGGAAGTACTATTAACTTTTCAGAAAACCCGAATACATTTTATACACCTCAAAATGGCTTTGGGTATTTTGTCCAAAACCACAAAAATGCACTGGATCAATTTGGAGAATGGGCGTACTCAAAAGCCACAAAGAAGATTTCAGTTTATTTTGGAGGACAAAACCCATCAAATTATAATATTCAAGTAGCTAAACGCGAGCACTTAGTAGTAAACAACACATATATCAAAAATCTAGCTTTTAGAAACTTAGATTTTAAAGGCAGCAATAAAAATCTCCTAATGATCCAAAAGTCAGGAGGAATTACGGTAGAAAATTGCTCTTTTAACTATGCTGGAGAGAATGCCATTTTTGGTTCAGATGTTCCGGATTTTATAGTAAGGAATAATCACTTCAACCGCGCATTAAGTGGTGCCATATATTTTTGGTATGGAACACCCCGCACGAATATTTCAGACAATTTGATTGAAAATTCTATGCCTTTTCAAGGAATGGCAAAAAGCAGTGATCTGACAGGAATAGGTATTTATATAGCTGGAGATGCTAATAATGCGATAATTGAAAGAAACCGAGTTTTAAATTCTGGCTACAATGGAATACATTTTGGCGGTAATTACACTTTAGTTAAAAACAATCTAGTCGACAACTACTGCCTTTGGAAACAAGATGGAGGAGGTATTTATACTAATTCTGATGGCTTGACAAACATGAATAATGTAGGTCGGGAGGTTGTTGGGAACATTGTAACCCGAGGAATAGGTGCTCAGGAAGGTTCTAGCATTAACTATAAACTTGCTGAAGGAATCTACATTGATGATAATGCCCAGGGGTTGAAAATTTTCCAAAACACAATTTCAGACATCAACGGAAAAGGAATTTACCTTCATAATGGAAATAACATTCAGATTCTTGAGAATACGATATACAAATCACCAGACCAACTTCACGTTACA
Source organism: Marivirga sp. (assembly GCF_024636815.1). GTDB lineage: Bacteria > Bacteroidota > Bacteroidia > Cytophagales > Cyclobacteriaceae > Marivirga. The sequence continues at coordinate 1,526 of NZ_JAGXGF010000019.1, read as the reverse complement.
CATGATTATACTGGAAATCCAGTGCGAAATGTTACCATAGAACGCAATCAATTTTCAAGTATTTATGAGAATGAAGTAGCTTTTTCCATTTCGTCCATCTTAGCTGATATCAATCAAATTGGTGTTTCTGACAACAACTATTATTTAGACCCTTTTCAAAAAAATCTGATATTTAAAAGCAAAGGATCGAATGAAGGACCAATAGGAACAAAAAGAAATCTCCCTAACTGGACTGAAACATTTGGGTATGACCGAAATTCAATACTTCCAGCGTTCAATCTTGAAAAATTCAAAATCACAAGTTCTTCTAATGTGAAGTCTAGTAATTTTGACACAGATGTGAATTTAATTGCTGGAACTTACGGCGGAACATCAGATTGGGTGTCTTCGGGTTTAACCGGCGGAACATGGCGTGTGACTCCATCAGGAACTAGTAGTATTTCCGCTTTCATTCAGATTGGAGCGACTAATCCAGGTGATGAATTTTTGATAGAATTTGACACCAAAAGTGCATCTTCCAATCAAAGTGTAGAGCTACTCCTAGAAAAAACTTTTAATCAAAACCAAGAGGGAAATATTTATTACTTCGCAAGTAGTACCGGCGTACAATCGGTAAAAATACTTTTGAAATCTCAAGTTAGCACTGCAAACGAAAGTATTGTTTTTAGAATTCCAGCTTCAATTCAATCCTTGTTGATTGATAATCCGAAGGTATCAAAAGTAACCACTGATGCCATTCCAATCAGCGAGTATGTTTTTTTTCAATACAACTACTCCAGTAGTGCTGTCACCCACCCCCTAAATGGAGTTTATAAAAATGGAAAAGGAGAAACCTTTGACAGATCTGTGACAATACCCGCCTACGGATCTGCCCTACTTGTAAAAGTAGATGGCTTAAGTAGTCAGCCGGAAAATTTACCTCCCTCAATTGCCATTACTGAACCAATTCAGGATCAATCCTTTTTTTTTGGACAGGATGTCTTAATCCGTACTAATGCCTCCGATCCTGAGAATAAAATCCAGAAAGTAGAATTCTTCTACGGTGAGCAGATGATTGGAATCGTTAATATGGCTCCTTATGAAGTCATCTGGAAAAATGCTCCAGTTGGAAATCATGTGCTCAAGGCCAAAATCTTCGACATCGAAGGTCTGACTGCTGAATCTAGCAGAATCAATATTTCTGTGATCGAACAGGTTCCTGTCAATCAGGCTCCATCGGTTAGCATTACTAATCCTATTCAAAATCAATCCATCACTTTTGGACAGGAAATATTGATCCAAACAAATGCTTCTGATCCGGAAAACGGAATCCAAAAAGTGGAATTCTTCTACGGTGAGCAGATGGTTGGTATCGTTACTTCAGCTCCTTTTGATATTGCTTGGAAAAATGCTCCTGTCGGAAATCACGTGTTGAAAGCTAAAATCTTTGACAAAGAAGGTCTGACTGCTGAGTGCGAAAGAATCGACATTTCTGTGATCGAACAAGTTCCTGTCAATCAGGCTCCATCGGTTAGCATTACTAATCC
>NZ_JAGXGF010000218.1 GCF_024636815.1 Marivirga sp. | reverse complement strand
TTTTATCGGCATTTAAGATTAAACTCTCAGTATGCTTCCCTTCCTCAAATGGAATTTCAGCTTGAGTTAATTTCTCTTTATTCGCCTCATTAATACTTCCAAAATCAGACACAAAAACATCATATCTCTTTGCTTTTGCTAGCAAAGCAGCACCGGTTCCGCTTTCTCCTGCTCCCAATATGACGATTCGTTTTTTCACTGTTTGTTTAAAGTATTTATCTGTTTTCTTATTTCAATTATATATCCTCTTATTTTTATCTATTTCTACTTTACTTCAATCTATTTCAATTTTCTCTTTATACTATCCTAATTTCCCCTTTGGGGATTCCAGCCATAGGCTGGTCAGCCTCTCGGCTGAAAGGGGCTTTATCTCAATTTTAGTGTTGCTACTGAAATAATGGCTAATAAAATGCCCACGATCCAGAAACGGTTTACAATTTTAGATTCATGAATTCCTTTCTTTTGATAATGATGATGTAAAGGAGACATTAAAAATATCCTTTTGCCTTCACCGTATTTTTTCTTTGTATATTTAAAATAACTGACCTGAATGATAACTGAGAGATTCTCAATCAAGAAAATCCCACATAAAACAGGGATCAATAATTCTTTTCTAATCACTAATGCTAAAACTGCTATAATTCCTCCAATAGATAAACTTCCGGTATCTCCCATAAAAACCTGAGCTGGATGGGTATTGTACCATAAAAAGCCTACACATGCCCCAACAAAAGCAGCACAGAATATTACTATTTCACCACTATTCGGAATGAACATGATATTGAGGTATTGCGAAAAAATGGCATTACCCGATACATAAGCAAAAATAGCTAAGGCCAAACCAATAATGGCTGAAGTTCCTGCCGCCAATCCATCAATTCCATCGGTAATATTAGCTCCATTACTTACTGCTGTCACAATAAAGATTACAATCAGTACATAAATCACAACAGTAGAACCGTCAGGAAGAAAAGGTAAAATACTGCTGTAATCAAACTCATTATTCTTAAAAAAAGGAATAGTGGTCACCATTGATTTTACATCTTCATAAGAAGTTTCAGCTACCATTTCTACACCTTCTGAAACACTTACAGGAGAACCAAATTCTCGTACAGTTACATCGGGATGGTAAAACAAAGTTAAGCCAACAATCAAGCCTAAACCGATTTGACCGAAAACTTTAAATCTACCTTTTAATCCTTCTTTGTTCTTTTTAAATACTTTTATATAATCATCCAGAAACCCAATTAATCCCATCCAAACGGTGGAAACTAAAAGTAGAATGATGTAGATATTATCGATTTTAGAGAAAAGTAAAACAGGAATTACAATGGCTAAAATAATCATTATCCCACCCATAGTTGGAGTACCTGCTTTTTCAATCTGACCATCAAGTCCTAAATCACGAACAGTTTCACCTACTTGCTTTCTTCTTAACTTATTAATTAATTGCTTACCAAAGGTGATGGTAATCAACAAAGACAAAAGTGTTGCCATACCTGCTCTGAAGGAGATATACTGAAACACCCCTGCTCCAAGCAAGTCCATTTTTTTATTTAAGAAGTCGAATAAATAATATAACACCTTTCTCTTTTTTTATTTATTATGTATCAAATTCAACATTTCACTTACTACTTCCTTATCATCGAAGTGGCTTCTCTCGCCTTTTACTTCCTGATAAGTTTCGTGACCTTTTCCAGCCACTAATATGATATCTCCCTTTTGTGCGAAACTACAAGCTAATTTTATAGCTTCTTTCCTGTCAGGTAGATTAGTTACTTTTCTAACTTGAGAAATGGGTACACCTTTTTGCATATCCGCTATAATAGCTTCAGGCTCTTCATGTCTCGGATTATCAGAAGTTAATATCACTCTATCACTAAATCTGCAAGCTATTTCTGCCATCAGTGGTCTTTTAGCTGTATCTCTATTTCCTCCACATCCTACTACAGTCAGCACTTGTTCATTACCGGTTCTAATGTTATCAATCGTCTGTAAAACATTCTCCAAGGCATCGGGCGTATGCGCATAATCTACAACAGCTGTGATTCCAGCATTATTAGGTACTTGCTCAAATCTTCCGTTCTTCAATTCGATTTGCGACAAATGCAATAATATTTCTTCAGGGTCTTCTTCCAACAGATGAGCAGTTGCATAAGACGCCAAAAGATTATAAGCATTAAAATATACTATTTGTCTGAACCAAACATCCTTTTGCTCAATATTGAGCTCAAGTCCTTGCAATGAATTACTTAAAACTTTGGCCTTATAAGTTGCCATCATTTTTAAGGAATAAGTATATTTTGATGCTTTGCAATTCTGCAACATCACCATTCCTCTTTTATCATCTACGTTTACCAAGGCAAATGCATCGGAAGGTAAATCATCAAATAATTTCTTTTTGGCTTTTATGTAATTATCAAAAGTCTTATGATAATCTAAATGCTCATGTGTAATATTGGTAAAAACAGCTCCAGAAAGTTTTAATCCAGCCATTCTTTCTTGCTCAATAGCGTGGCTACTGGCTTCCATGAAAACAATATTACAGCCAGAATTCACCATTTTCTTTAAAAGTGAATTTAGCTGAAGTGCATCAGGGGTAGTATGAGTAGCTGGAATAACCGCATTATTTATCTGATTTTGAACCGTAGAAATCATACCAGTATGATAGCCCAAATCCATAAAAAGCTGATGCAGCAAACTCACTGTAGTGGTCTTTCCATTTGTTCCGGTTACCGCTATCAATTTCAGTTTCTCTGAAGGATGACCAAAGTAATTATCAGCCATAATACCTAGCGCCTTGGCTGAATTATCAGTCTGCACATAGGTCACTTCAGGGTGAATATCTGTAGGAATATCTTCACAAACAATCGCCACAGCACCCTGAGTCACTGCTCTGGAAATAAATTCGTGACCATCTACTTGAGTACCTTTTATAGCAACAAAAACATCTCCTGCACCCACAATTCTGGAATCGAACTGAATAGCATCAATAGCAATATCAGTAGCACCAGAAATGCTGATTAATTTTACTTTATATAATATGTCTTTTAAGTTAGCCACTAACCTATTTCTAATTTAATTGTACTTCCTTTCAATGCTCTTGAGCCCGGGTATTGTGATTGTGAATTCACTCTTCCTTTATCACCTTTCACTACAACATTTAAACCTGTATTTTCCAATAAATACAATGCATCCCTTAATGTCATCCCTCTCACATCAGGCACTAAGCCTTGCTGATGTTGATTATTTGGTTCCCATTTAATTGAATTATTATGGATTGAAGCTCTCACCCACTCCAACTCCTGACCATCAGTATGATTCGATACACCTAAATAATTCAGCATAGAAGATAAATCGTTTTTATTACCTGCTTGCACTACGGGAAAAATACCCGTTTCAGGTTTTTCTGCCAATTCATACTCCTCATGCATATTCAAATCCAACGCATATATTTTATCCGCAATCTCTTTAAAAACAGGTGCTGCTACATCCGAACCATATTGCTGATAACCTTTAGGATTATCCATCACTACTATAGCTGAGTACTTAGGATTATCCGCTGGAAAATAACCAGCAAATGATGTATAATATTGTCGAACATATCGACCATCTTTCAAGCTTTGTGCAGTTCCCGTTTTTCCGGCAATTCTATATTCGGCATTATTAATATTGGAAGCTGTGCCGTTTTGGACCACTCCTTCCAACATGATTTTTAATTTATCTAATGTTTCTTTCGAACAGATTTGCTCACTAATCACACTAGTTTTAAAAGTATTAATTTCTTTGTCTGTCTTTTTAATAGATTTAACCAAAAGAGGGCGAATCATTCTACCATTATTAGCTACCGCATTAAACAAAGTTAGCGTATGCAAAGGGGTCAACTCTAATCCATAACCGTATGCCATCCAAGGCAAAGTTATACCACTCCATTGCTTGATGGGAGGAATATTAGGCTTACCCTCTCCTATCATCTGAAATCCTAAAGGCTGGGTTACCCCCATAGTTTTTAGATAATCCAAAAAGCGCTGTGGATTTTCGCGGAAAGTCTCATCTATTAATTTAGCAATAGCGATATTGGAAGATTTCTCAAAAGCATCACGAATAGAAATTGTTCCATAACCTCCTGGCTTGTGATCTCTTACTTTATCTTTATAAAACTTGTATTCCCCATCTCCTGTGTCTACAGAATCTGAAAGCTGAATATTTTTTTCTTCCAAAAGTGCCATATAGGAAGCCAATTTAAAAGTAGAACCAGGCTCTCTTAAGCCGTGGCTTCCCACTGCATAATTATAAACTTCACCATATTTTCCATTTGAAAGCTTTTTCAAATTAGAAATTGCTTTGATCTCACCTGTTTTTACTTCCATCACCACCACACAACCCATATCAGCATTATGCTGAATTAAATGGCGCAAGAGTGCTGATTCGGAAACATCTTGCAAATTGATATCGATGGTGGTTTGAATATCAAAACCATCTTTAGGTCTAATTTCGGAACCATCATTTATTGGTCTCCAGCTGCTCCCGGAAATTTTCTGAAATAATGCTTTACCATTTGTTCCAGCCAAATATTTATTAAAACTATATTCAAGACCTGCTCCATAATCGTTCTCATTTAGAAAGCCGATCGTACGAAATGCTAAATTTGAAAATGGTCTGAATCTTTTATCAGTTTTAGTGAAAATAACACCCCCTGCCAATCTTCCTTCTCGGAAAATAGGCCAGGTTTCCATTTCCTTTTTCTTCTGATAACCAATCAATTCATTCGATAGAAAAATATACTGTTTACCTTTTTGTCTGGCTGAAGTGATTTTTTGCTTGTAGTAAGTTGTATTCTGCCCAAAGCTCTTAGAAAGCATCAAGCTCAAGGAATCAATTTTTTCTCTAAATAATTGTTCATCTGCTATGGTAGGATCAAAAGCTACTTTATAAAAAGGCAAAGAAGTAGCCAATAAGCTTCCGTTATCCGAATAAATATTCCCACGGGTAGCTTTCACTTCCTGATAGCTCATATTGATTTCCTCAGCCATCTTTTGCCATTTATCACCTTCCATCCATTGGATATGGAAAATCTGGTACATAATAGCTCCTGCAAAAATGACAATCGCCAAAAATGCTAATCGTACTCTGAGCAATATGGACTTTTTAATATTCACCTTTCTCTACTACTATTTTAAATGGTGGTTTATCCGACTCTTTTAATCCTAATTTCTTTACTTTCTTCGCTACTTCCGATTGCTTGGAAGCAAACATATATTCTGACTTCAATGTGGTATAATCTGCTCTTAAATCTTCCACTTCCTGATGAAGCTTATCGATTTTCCGAGTTGTTTTATCCGCATAATGGCTGTTACCGATATAGAAAATACCAATTGCCACTAAGAATAAGACATAAGGTAGATAATGCACCGGCAAACCTCCTTCTGCATTATTTCCTCCCAAAGTTTTATCTAGCTTTGAAAAAATACTTCCCGAAGCTGAATCCTTAGCTTTGTTTTTATCCTTTTGTTTAAAAGTATTTTCGCTCATAACTTTTCAGCTATTCTTAATTTTGCACTTCTAGCTCTATTATTAATTTCCAACTCCTCTTCTTCTGCAGTAATAGGCTTTCTATTAATGGCTTTAAAGGGTTTTAAAACATTTCCGTAGAAATCCTTTTCCTCCTCGCCATCTAATTTACCTTTATTGATGTAGTTTTTCACCAATCTATCTTCCAGGCTGTGGTAGCTCATCACTACTAATCGACCACCTGGCTTTATCACTTCTTCCATTTGCAATAAAGCTTCTTCCAACGCTTTAAGTTCTTCATTCACCTCAATTCTGAGCGCTTGAAAAACCTGCGCATAATATTTATTTTCTCTTCCACGCTTAGCGAATCTTCCCAATATCTCTTTCAGCTCTCCTATAGTATTTATAGGACTGGCAGCTCTGGCCGATACAATGGCTGAAGCTAAAGTTTTAGCATTTCGAACTTCACCGTAAAGACCGAAAATTTTATGTAAATCTGCTTCGCTGTATTCATTTATAACCTCCTTTGCCGTTACTGGAGCATGCTGATCCATTCTCATATCCAATTCTGCATCAAAGCGAGTAGAAAATCCTCTTTCCGCCTTATTAAACTGATGAGAAGACACTCCTAAATCAGCTAAAACCCCATCAACTTGCTTGATGCGGTATAACTTCAAATATTTTTTAACAAACCGAAAATTTGCTTGAACAAACTCAAAACCTTGACGATCAATTGCTTCTGCATTAACTTCTGCATCCTGATCCTGGTCGAAACCTAATAATTTCCCGTCTGTTAGCTTTTCCAAAATGGCTTTAGAATGACCACCACCACCAAAAGTTAAATCCACATAAATGCCATTGGGCTTAATAGCCAATCCTTCCAGACATTGCTGTAACATAACCGGTTCGTGATATTCGCTCATAGGGATTAAGATTCAAAAAGGTGTTTCTCAGCCAAATCAGAAAATTCTTTCTGGTCTTTAATGAGATAATCATCATATTTTGATGCATCCCATATTTCAACTCGATTCCCCATTCCCACAACTATTGATTCTCTTTCCAATCCGGCAAACACCATCATGTTTTTAGGAATCAAAATTCTACCCGCACTATCAAGTTCCACGATTGCATTGCCTCTGAAGAAATTGCGTTGAAGATTTCTATACTCTGCATTAAATTCATTCAAACCGGCAATCTTTGAAAAAATCTTTTTGTATTCGAGCATCGGATAAAGCACTAAACAAGGCTCGAAACCTCTGCGCACCACTAATTCATCACCGCTCCCTTCAGGTAGGCTGTTTTTGATCTTGGCAGGCAAGACCATGCGCCCTTTGGCGTCTAGCTTACAATCATATTCACCGGTGAAAAATGCCATGCTTATAGTTTACACAATTTCTTATATGCAAAGCTAAAACAATATGCGACATTTCATACCACTTTCCCCCACTTTTTTACACTTTTATGAAAAAGATTACATTTTGGGTGTCAAAAAGACAAGAAAAACTAGCTCAAAAGCAGTGAATAGGAGTTTTCAATTATTATCTCACATTTAAATAGGGAGCTATTAAAATTTAGCAAACAACTAACAATCAGCTATTTATGACTCATGAGGTATAACAAATCAAATTATATAAGTTTTTGATTATCAGATAAAAACAAAATTCTTATGAAAATTCAAGCGTGTAATGTTTGAAGAATGGGATTTCATCCCTAATCATCAAAAAATATGCGAAAATTTAGATTAGAGCTAGAATTTCATCTCTGTCTTGATCATATTCTGGAGGTGGGGTAAGGTGGGAGAATTCTCCCAGAAAAGATAAATCGCAAGCAAAATTCCGTAATCCGAAGTTCATTTCGGCTGATTTTAATATCATTTTTTCAGCATCATTTCCTTGCAAAGCTTCTGCAACGGATTGTAATTTTCCTGCTGGAACTTGAGCTGTATTCAGTTTCTGAATTAGAATATCAGATGAAAATAACTTGGCTTTTTCCAGTAATAATTGATTTAAAGCTTTTCTATTCTCTACCCTTAGAGTATTGGCTTTAAATCTATCATCTTCAGATATTTCAAGCATTCCCAAAACATCGCAAAGCTTCCGAAATTGAGAATTTGTTCCTACCGCTAAAAGGATTTCCTTTTGATCTGCGGTTTTTAAAACTGTTCCATAGGGTGCAATATTAGGATGCTCTGCCCCCATTTTTTGAGGATCATGTCCGGCTATCAAATAATTAGTAGCTTGATTGGCTAGTGAAGCAATAGCTGATTCAAATAAGGAAACTGATACTTTTGCACCTTCATTTTTTTTAAGTAAATTAATGTAAGCCAGCAATATAGCTTCTTTCAAATGATGAGCTGCCAGAACATCCACCAGCGCCACTGGCATTTTCAAAGAATTACCGCCTGGCTCTCCATTCATACTCATAAATCCGCTTTCTGCCTGAATGATGGCATCATAACCAACCCTTTCATCCTCATCACCATAGCCGGTAATTTGACCATAAATAATTTTAGGATTAATTGATTGAAGCGACTGGTAATCAACCTTCAATTTCTCAGCATCGCCAGATTTATAACTTGCAATTACGATATCGGATTTGGCTATTAATTTATAAAGAATGGATAAATCTTCTTGATTCCATAAATCTAGAGCGATTGATTTCTTTCCGCTATTAGCTGCCGAGAAATAAGCAGAAATTGAGCTCTCAGCATTTTCACTTTTAAGTTTCCAAGAGCGGGTGACATCTCCTTTTGTTTTGGGGTTTTCAATTTTAATGACCTCAGCTCCTAGTTCAGCAAAAAACTGACCTACTGAAGGTCCTGCTAAAACATTGGCTAGTTCTATGATGCGTAAATTTTTGAAGATTGGGGGCATATTTAATCTTTAAAGTCTGGGCTAAATGGGATAAAGTTCACAATGCGAATTTAAAAATATTTTCTTCCGACTGCCTCCGGCTAGTGGAAAATACTACCGCCTCAGGCGTTTTTATCATTTTACTATTGAGATCTTTTCTTTTTCCTTTGTTTTAAAACTTCCTTTTTAATTGATGATTTTTTAGCCAATAAAGCTAAGTCTGAATTTGGATCATTGAGCTGTTCTATAAGTTCCTTCTTCGTAAGCCCTTTAACATCTTTAAATGTTTTATGTATACTTCGTGACATATTGAATTATTTTTAAGTTGGATACAAAAATCATTTCATGCCTCAGCCACAATTAAAATTACTAGCTAGTGGCTAACAATAGGACATGTCAAGTAAATTCTAAAAATTGAGGTTTTTACTTGGAATGGAAAGCTGAAGAATTAATGGTTTTGTGGTTTATCATCCTACATTTACATCTCATTCTTTTTGCTTGAACAAAAAGAATCAAAAATTCAAGACAAAACAATGCTTCAACGCTTGACCCAACGCTGGCCCGCTGTTTTGTCCTCCCACCCGCACTCTTCGAGCAAATTTAGTAGTTTTAGTTAAAAGTTGATTTTTCATAAAACTTTTACAAGAATTTCACCACTAAATTAATTTTCTTATGTCAATTGAATCGCACACAAGCTAAAATATCATCATTGGTGATATGAGGATACATTTCAATAATTTCATCAAAGGAATATCCACCTGCAATCTTTTTCAAGATTAATTCTACCGTAATGCGAGTTCCTTTCACAACAGGTTTTCCAAGCATAACTTTGGGATTAGATGTTATCTTATCTTGATAATTCATAATGCTTTTTTCTTAAAGTTCATGTTTTTTTTCTCTTTGACAAATAACATTTATTCAGCTTTAAACCTCCATCAATTTCCACCTCCCTCTTTTAAACCAAATAATTGAAATTACGGCTAAAAGGGTAAAAGCAAAAACAATCCCCAGATAAACACCATCTGAACCTAAGCCCAAATTATTTGCCATGAAATAGGCTAAGGGAATCTGGAAGAGCCAAAAGCTTACAAAATTAATAATAGTTGGGGTTCTCGTATCTCCAGCTCCATTGAAAGAATGACTTAACACCATTCCATAGGCAAAGAAAATATAACCAAAACAGATATAGCGAACTGCCTTGATTGCTTCTTTTTTTACGGCTTCCACATTGGTGAAAATGCCCACGATTTCATTTGAAAATATATAGAATATCAAGGAAACAGAGAATAGGAAAATCACATTATATCGCGCAGCAAGCCACACAGATTTCTCTGCTCTATCAGGCAGTTTTGCTCCTAAATTTTGGCCTACTAAAGTAGCTGCGGCATTACTTATCCCAAAAGAAGGGAGAATAGTGAAAATTATAATTCTGAGTGCTATAGTATATCCTGCCAAAACTTCACTACCGAAATTGGAAATAATTCTCACTAAAAATATCCAGCTTGCCGATTCAATGAGGAACTGCCCCACACCGCCTGATGCAATTTTAATAAAGCGCTTAATGATAGCGAAATCAAGTTTGATATGCTGAAAGGAAACACTGATTACTCCAGTTCCTTTTAATAAATGATATAATTGGTATAAAACCCCAATGCTTCTCCCAATGGTGGTAGCTACTGCAGCACCTGTTACCCCCATAGCAGGAACTGGTCCCCAACCAAAAATAAAGAGCGGATCGAGCAGCATATTGAGAATATTACTAATCCATAAAGCACGCATGGCTATTGCCGCATTTCCTGCACCACGGAAAATTCCATTGATCACGAATAGCAGCATAATAGTGCCATTACTAGCAAATAAAATTTTAGTGTACCATTTTCCTTCCTGGATCAGTTCTTCTTCTCCACCCATTAAGCGCAGAACATCCTCACCATAAATAAATCCTGCAACGCTTAGAACCAAAGAAATGATAATCGTTAAAATAATGGCTTGAACAGCTGTATGAGAAGCTTCCTTTTTCTTTTTCTCTCCTATTCTTCGGGCAATCATAGCTGTTGCCGCCATGCTTAATCCTATTCCTAAAGAATAAACTATAGTAATTACCGATTCGGTCAGACCCACCGTAGCTACAGCATTTGTGCTCACCTGAGCCACAAAAAATACATCTACTACTGCGAATAATGACTCCATCACCATTTCCAAAACCATAGGAACTGACAATAGAATAATGGCTCGACTAATTTTTATATTAGTCAAATCTTCATTGGTGCCTTTTATGGCATATTGAAGAAATAAGACATATTTTCGGATTCTTTGGAGCATTGAAGTGCGAATTACGCAAAAAATTAATAATGAGTTAATTTTAACTGATTAAATTGCTGTATCTTATTTTAAATTGATAATCAAAATGAAAAATCTACTTCTATTTTGCTTGATAATTATGACTTCAGCCTGCACCCAAACTCCCGAAACCTACGAAAACATAGATTGGCAAGGCCATAGAGGTGCCAGAGGAGTTTACCCTGAAAATACCTGGGCCGCTTTTCAATATGCCATAGACCAAAATATGACTACTTTGGAAATGGATGTAGTCATCACCCAAGATGAAGAAGTGGTGCTTTCTCATGAACCATTTCTAAATCATAAAATCTGCTTAGATACTGCCGGAAATCCAATCACTGAAGCGGAAGAAAAAGAATGGAACATTTATAAAATGACTTATGAGGAACTGAAAAAGTGCGATTGTGGAAGTATTGGAAACCCCGATTTCCCACATCAAAAAACATTAAGTGCTCCTAAACCTTTGCTTTATGACATCATCAAAAAAACAATTGAATATTGTGAGAAAGAAGGGAAAGAACTTCCTCATATGAATGTGGAAATCAAATATGAGGATGGCATGCAAAATGAATATCACCCTAACATTAAAAAATTCAGCCGACTGGTATTTAAAGTACTTTTCATGGAATACCCACAAGAGAAATGGAACATTCAGTCTTTTGATTTTGATGTACTAAAACACTTCCATAAAACCTATCCAAAAGTTCCTTTGGCAGCACTTGTATATGAAAGTGGTGCCTGGGAAAAGCAGTTTGAAGAATTAGGGTTTACACCTAAAATATATAGCCCTTATCATCAATTAGTGGATAAAAATATGGTGACTGCCCTTCATGAAAAAGGAGTAAAAATAATTCCATGGACCGTAAATGAAGAAAAGGATGCTGCAAGACTCCTTAAAATTGGCGTTGATGGCATCATTACAGATTATCCTGAATTAGCCGACAAATTCCGCAATAATCCTTAATTTTGTTTTCTGATTTAAGAAATTAAAAACTGTCAGGTTTACCTAACTAATTCTCTGGTCGGTGTGCCACCGACCAGGGGAAACTGTCTCCATGGTTGGTGGTACACCAACCATTTTAAGATCACAATATGGCAGCTTAATTTTATTATCAAATGAGAGCAATCTCAAAAATTATTAATCTTTAATCATTAATTACTAATTAAAATTATATGTCTAACAAAAAATATGATGTCTACGGAATAGGAAATGCCTTGGTAGATATTATCACGGAAGTATCTGAAGAATTCGTACTTGAAAATAAAGTAGAAAAAGGGGTGATGACCTTAGTAGAAGAAGAGCGCCAAGCGGAATTGCTCAATTCTATGAAAATTACAGAAGAACATATGCAAGGTGGAGGTTCTGCTGCCAACACTTTAGTTGCCGCTAGTCAGTTAGGAGCCAAAGGATTTTATTCTTGTAAAGTAGCTAATGACTTAGAAGGTGTTTTCTTTTTAAATGATTTGAAAGCAAACGGAATTGACACCGTTTTGACCCCAGAAACTGCACCTGTTGGCACAACAGGAAAAGTATTGGTCATGACCACTCCTGATGCTGAGCGTACTATGAATACCTTCCTGGGTATAACTGCTGATTTCTCTGAAAAGGAAATCCATGAATATGCGTTGAAAGATTCAAAATATTTGTACTTAGAAGGTTATTTGGTGACTTCAGAAAGCGGTTTAGCTGCCATGAAGAAAGCTAAGAAAATAGCAGAAGATAATGGAGTAAAAACAGCTTTAACGTTCTCAGATCCAGCAATGGTGAAATATTTTAAAGAACAAATGGAATCTGTTGTAGGTGCAAGCGTAGATCTATTATTCTGTAATGAAGAAGAAGCAGCTTTATTTACAGGAGAGAGTGATACTGATAGCATCAGAGAAGAATTGAAAAAAGTAGCCAAAAGATTTGCTATCACTCAAGGTAAAAACGGAGCGATTATCTATGACGGAGATACTTTCATTGATATAGAGCCTTATCAAGTTAAGGCCGTGGATACAAACGGTGCCGGAGATATGTTTGCTGGTGCATTTTTATATGCCATCACGAATGGGCATAGTTATGCGGATGCAGGAAAATTAGCATCTTTAGCTAGTTCAAAAATAGTAACGCAATTTGGTCCAAGATTAACCTGGCCGGATGCTAAAGAAATACTGAATAAATGGAAGGGAGAGTAATTAATTATTAACCTGAGTTCGACTCTAATTTGTAAATTCAGATTTTCATATAATTCAATAGACAAGGCGTCTTTGAGAAGATATAGCGGGCTATATCGAGGGAAGATAACGCAGTATATTGGATTATATGGAAAAGCTTTT
>NZ_JAGXGF010000217.1 GCF_024636815.1 Marivirga sp. | reverse complement strand
GAAAAAACACTACTGGTGAATACTATTTCAACAGAAAAGAATATTAAAGTTAATACGGATTTAAAATCCTTAAATAAAAAATACGAGGACCTAAAAGCTAAAGTAAAAGAACAAGGAGGGCATCCGCAGTTAGTAAATGCCTTGATTCAGAATTTACAAATGCAAATAGAAGTCCTCGAGCAACAACTGAGCATCTTGCAAGATATACAGGAATATAGTCAAAACGATAAAAATGAAAACAATGAAATATCTATCTAAATTATTAATTGCTGTATGTTTTTTTTACAGCTCCATTTCATATGCTCAAAATGCGCAATATGAAATTTTGGACAAGTCATATACGCCAGCTAGTAAATCAACCAAGTTGGAAATATCGAATAACTTCGGGAATATAAGTTTAGCGGTTTGGGATAAAAACTCAATATCAGTAAAAATCTCTCTTGATGTGGAAGGATATGATGAAAAAGAATCTAAAAAAATATTAGATAAAGTTGATTTAGAAATGAATGAAACATCTAGTCTTATTTCAATTAAAACTGATTTAAAATCGCATAATTCATCTTCATTTCATAAAAAATCTTTTAAAATCAACTATGAAATCAATATGCCTGATGGTCACCCCTTATCATTAAGCAATGAATTTGGTAATATTTTTATGACTGATTATTCAGCTTCCACTACCATCAATCTAGAATACGGCAATTTAACTGCTGGCAATTTAGGTGAACTGAATTTATCACATGAATTTGGTAAGGGCGAAATAGAATCTATCACCAATGGGGATTTTGAAATGGATTATGTTGAATCGTTTACGTTGGAAGAAGCTAATGAATTGAAACTTCAGGCAGAATTTTCAAAGATTGAGATTGGAAATATTAAAACCATTAATTTTGATGTGGAATATGGTAAATTATTGATCAATACTGTTTCAAATTACAATGGAAGTGCGGAGTTCTCGGAAATTAGCATAGCTGAACTTTATGATAATTTCAAATTAGATGCAGAGTATGCTAGTGGGACCATTAAATTAAAACATGTTAGCAAGGATATCAAATCCTTTCAGCTAGATACAGAGTTTTCCAAATCTGAAATTATAATAGAGAAAGGGGCTAATTTAGGCTTTGACACTAAACATTCCTTCGGTAAATTAAAAACAGAGGGCAGTAACTTTAATTTCTCCAAAAAAGTTAAAGATATGTCTGATGAAGCTTATAGTGGTGTAATTGGAAATCAATCTGATAAAATTAATACAACTCTAAAAATAAATACTAACTATGGTGGCTGCACCATAATTGCCAATTAATAAAAAAGGCTGTTTCAATCGAAACAGCCTTTTGTTTTTTTTATTTAATAATATTTTTAAGAGTCCTTTGGCAAAACATTAGTAGTTATTCTAACACTTCTTTCTTCTCCAATATTAGAAACAATTCTAATTATCTTATTTTGTCTTCCCATTTTACCTCTACTGTTAAATTTAACAGTAATTTCTCCTTTTGCCCCTGGTGCAATAGCTTCACCTCTAGGGTAGCTAGGTACGGTACAACCACAAGTTGTTTTAACATTTGAAATAATCAATGGCTGTTTGCCTGTATTTTCAAATTTAAAAACATGCTCCACTACATCTCCTTGACTAATATCACCAAAGTCATGATTGCTTTCTTCAAATGTAATTTCAGGACCATTTGTACTTTCAGTGCTCTGCGCTATTGCAGTACCTAAAATAAAAAATGATGCGAAAAATAATATTGCCTTTTTCATAATTGAAATATTTATTTTATTCGATAAGTAAAGTTACGAAAATTCAATAAAAATGATACCAAAAACACAGATTATGAATTTGAAATCATTTTTATTCTAAAAATGAAAGTATTAAAAAAACTTTGAGTGAAAATTCACCAAAAATAATTCATCTGTAGATCTGGTAATAGCAGTGTAAAGCCATCGGATATACTCTTTATTGACCATCTCATCAGTTAGATAACCCTGATCTACAAATACCGCACTCCATTGCCCTCCTTGTGATTTATGACAAGTCAGAGCGTAAGCAAACTTAATTTGTAAAGCATTGAGATATGGATCTTTTTTGATTGCAGCTTTGCGCTCTGCTTTGGTTTCCAAATCCATATAATCTTCCGCAACCTTATGGTATAAATCTCTATATTCATCATTGTTTAAAGATGGCCCGGTGGAGTGTAATGTATCAAGAATGACTTTTACTTGTAAATTTGGATGGTCTTCATAATCAGTCAATCTGATTTCTAAATCTGCGAAACGTAATCCATACATTTCTTCAAAATTGATAACTTTTGCTACTTCCATGAAATCGCCATTGGCCAGGAACCCACCGGGAGTATCTTCAGTTTGATACACATAGTTATTCTTAACGATCATCAGGAAATCTCCAGCTTCCAATTCACCTTCCATAAAATGGATCTGGCGTCTAATATATTCATTGTACTGCACTGCCATTTTATTTGACCTGCAGATAATAACTGTATTTTCTATCCCATACTTATCATAAGCATATCGCAAACCATCCTCCAGCCTCTCCCCTGTCATTCTGAAAATGTCTTTATAGGAATTGGTAATAAAGTGAATATTAAATTCTTTCTTTGACAATTCACCCCTAAGCACAGTTGCATTGTGAAGTATTCCCGAATTTTGTGCTTGACGCATTACCTCAGTTAGGACAGTCTCAATCACTTCCGATCGATAATTGCTTTTTAAAAAATTAGCATCCAGACCGGCACTATTCAACTTTCCGACAGGCGGTAACTGCGCATCATCCCCAATAAATAAAATTTTATTGCCCTCATTTTGAAAAACATAACTAATGATATCATCCAGCAAGCTGCTGTTTCCGAAGCCTTTTTCATCAGAAAGCATACTGGCTTCATCGATAATAAATAGCGTCTTTTCATGATAATTTTTCTGTAAAGAAAAGTTGGGCTCTCCACTGCCCACCTCGGAAGTCTGACGATAAATTTTCTTATGGATTGTTAAAGCCAATCTTTTAGAATAATTACTCATTACTTTGGCTGCTCTCCCGGTTGGCGCCATTAAAACATACTTATAATTAAATAATGGCAAAAATTTTACTAAAGCACTCACTATAGTGGTCTTACCTGTTCCAGCGTAACCTTTAAGAAGCAAAATAGGTCTATCAGCATCTTCAAGCTCAAAAAAAGGATCTAAAGCTTTAAAAAATTGAGACTGACCGGGAGTAGGCTCAAAAGGAAATTTGGACCTTATGATGCTGGAAGCACTAGGCATTCATTTTATGGTTGATATCTTGTGGAGTTATAACTGCCATAGTGGTAGTTGCTTTAGCGATTAAATTTCTGCTTTCACCTTCTACTGACCAAATTTCTGCTTCACAAAAATTTAATTTTCTTCCTTTTTTAATCACATAGCCAATTGCATGCAATTTTTCTCCCATTCCGGCTTTAAAGTAAGATACTTTTATTTCAGCTGTTACCACATGGCAATCAACGGGCACTGTTGTGTAAGCAGCAAAACCTGCTACTATATCCGCTATTGTAGCTGTTACTCCACCATGGACTAATCCTTTTTGTTGTTTGTGTATATTCTCTATGTCAAGCCATCCTTCAGTTCTCCCCTCTTCTATAACGGACAAATCGAAGCCAATATGCTTCATGAACTCTTGACGTTCTAAAAATTTCTCTACTCTTAACTTAAAGTCGTTTGTTGCTGTTTTTTCCTGCATTTTGTGTAATTTCAAATAATTCACAAATATAAGCATATTGATGACTGCAAATGCAAAGGAAAGTGTCAATCAAAAATTTGGTGGGAAAGTTAGGGTTAGAGTTGGTGGAATTTTAATAGAGAATAGGAAAATTTTACTTTTGAAGCATGAAGGTGTAGGAAAAAAAGAATTTATTTGGTCTCCACCTGGTGGCGGAATGGAATTTGATGGAGATGCTGAAAAAAATTTAAAAAGAGAATTTGTTGAAGAAACTGGATTAGAAATTAAAGTTCATGAACTATTATTTGTTAATGAATTCATGAATGATAAAATTCACGCAATTGAATTATTTTTTAAGGTAGAAAAAACGGGGGGAATTCTTAAATTGGGAAAAGATCCTGAAATGGGGAAACAACAAATTTTGACCGATTTAGTATTTTTTGATGAAAATAAGTTACTAAACACAGAAAGCGACTACTTACACAACATGTTTATTGGAATAAATAAACCCCAAGAAGTTTTAAATCTTAAAGGATATTTTAAATTTGTGAATAATTCCATAAAATAGCGTTTTAAAATAATTTCTAAATAGAGAAAAAAAATAAAAAGATGAGTAAAACAAAGATTTTATCAATAGTTTTCTTCGTGATAGCAATCGTGATAGGTTACTTTTTTGTAGACAGCATTGCCTATGACATTCAACAAGAAAAGAAGATTAAGCGAGAAGAAGCTCGAGTAATTAATAAATTAAAGCAAATTCGTTCTGGTATGATTGCTTACCAAAGGGTAAATGGTCAGTATACTAGTAATTGGGACAAATTGATTAATTTTATTGATACTGGCGATTTTTACCTAACAGAAAGATCAGAAACAATTATTCCTCGTGAATATGGTGGTGATAGTGTTGTAATCAATATTGACACTTTAGGAACCATTCCAGTTTATGATTCACTTTATTCTGATATTCCTGATTTCAACTTACAGAGATTACCCTACAAACCGGGTAGTAAAAAGAAATTTGAAATCTTTGCTGATAAAATCATCAAAGGATCTGTAAAAGTTGATGTTTTTGAAGTTAAGGATCCTGATCCTATCAATCCTAAAAGACAAGAAGATAATAACGAAAAAGCATTGAGAGTAGGTTCTAGATCAGAAGTTACAACATCAGGAAACTGGGAATAGTATTTTGGATATAACAACAGAAAAAGTTTTTAAACCTATAAGGAAGATCAAGGATGATAAATTCTCCATTGATAAGATCGAACAATATTGTTTGATCTTAGAGGTAGGGGACCGCGATCTTCAAGTATCTATAATAGATATTAAATCAAATAGGGTATTAATCCTTGAAGATTATAGTTTAAATAAAACTTCAGATGAGCATCAAAAAGTGCAAGTACTAAAAGCACTTTTTGATTCCCATCATCTATTGATGGTAGGATTTTGGAAAGAAGTAATATTATGTTTTAAAACACCAAAATATTGCCTTTCTCCCCTATCTTATTTTTCTAAAGATAATGCTCGGGCAATTCTTAAAATGAATTGTGAGGTCGAGAAGAATGAATCAGTAGGATATTATAAAGTGAATAGTAATGATTCTGTTAATATTTTCACTTACCAAAAAGAAGTTCTAAAATTTGTTCGCTCAATTTATGTGAATAGCAAAATAAAAGTAACACACCAAAGTGGTATGTTAGTAAATGCTGTTTTATATAATCCTCCTTTTACCAGTGAAAATGAGCTTTCATTATTTATCGACAGATTTTACCTACATGCTGCAGTAACCAATAACGGCAAATTACTATATTTCAATTCCTTCAAAATTCAAAAGTTTGAAGAATACACCAGATACATTAATCTGATATGTAATGAGTTCAAAATCTTAAAGAAAGAGGGTGTTATTAATCTTTGGGGCTTCATCAAAAAAGATTCCTCACATTTTAAAGCTTTGCAAAAAGACTTCCCAACATTAAAAACCGGGAATAGAACAAAAAAATTGAACTTTGGGTTTAAATTTGATGAAATTGCTGAACATCAATATTTTGATGTATTCGGAAATTACTTCAATCTCTGATTATGCCAAAAAGAATTGCAATATTTCCAGGATCTTTTGACCCTTTTACTAAGGGACATCACGACATTGTACAAAGAGGACTCAAGATTTTTGATGAAATCATAATTGCTATAGGCTATAATTCTAAAAAACAAAATCGTTATTTTGATATCGATTTAATGGTCAATAAGCTCGAAGAAACCTTCAAAGATCAGCCGAAAGTATCCATTATCGTTTACAATAAATTAACTTCAAATCTGGCGAGAGATCTTGGTGCAGGCTTTTTATTAAGAGGTTTAAGAAATACTACTGATTTTGAATATGAAAATAGTATAGCTCAGGTTAATAAGTATTTAAATGAAGGATTGGAATCTGTTTTCCTTATTACGGCTCCTGAGTATGCAGCCATCAGTTCCACCATTATTCGTGAAGTACACAAATTTAGTGGCGATGTTGATGAATTCCTGCCTTATAAGATTGAAAAATAAATATTCTCCATTAACTCCAAAACAGTCGTCTTACATTATCATCAGTAAAACTCATTAGCTGTCCGTATAGGAAGGCTTAGTTTAAGAACACAAAAACAAGATGACCAAGCAGGTTAAAAATATTAAGAATTATTTCACATAAAGTTCATACAACTTATTTAAAAATACATTAGATTTCGCCATATAAAATTAAATAATAAAATGGCACTTAACGAAGCATCGGATTTCGCTCAATTTGACGAATATGATGACAAGGACTACGATGAGCTCGAGGATGATTTTTTTGATGACGATACAGATGACATCAAATTAAATGATACCGAGGACGATGAAACTTGGCGATTTAAAATCGATGATAATTTAGAAGAAGATGAGGCAGAAGATGATGGGGATTTCGATTTTGATGATGATGATCTGAGAAAAGATTTAGACGGTTTTTAAATAAAAATGGGTGTGTAAAAGTAATTACACACCCATTTTTTATTACAAGTTATTAGTATCCTATTCCCATGTTGTGGAGTTTCACCCCAATTTTCAGTATTGCTATCATAACGATTAAAAGGCTTTTAAGTGTAAACACCTAAAACTAGGATGAGGAAACTCCAATTACTTAGCAGGAAAAACTTCCAAAGCTAATCTCTGTGACTCAGAAAATGCTTCTTGATTAATTCCTAATGCTATATTTTTATTATTAAAATAAGCTACCATATCCTCTGTCACCATATTGCCAACCAAATCATCCTTAGCCATAGGGCAGCCTCCAAAGCCTTTAATTGCTCCGTCAAACCTTCTACAACCTGACGAAAAAGCTGCTTCTAGTTTTTCCCAAATAGTAGCAGGATTACTGTGCAAATGAGCACCAAACTCTATATGAGGATATTGAGGACTTAATTGTTCAAATATCCATGATATATTATTTGGATTTGAAACTCCAATAGTATCAGAGAGCGAAATTACTTTTACATCCAACTTATCTAGCTTCTCTACAAATTCTTGAACAAAACCTGCATCATAGGGGTCTCCATAAGGGTTTCCAAAGCCCATAGAAAGATAAACCACTAAAGTTTTATTGTGTGCAACTGTCATCTCTTGTATTTCTTTTAAATCTTCTAGAGCAGTAGCAATGGAACGCTTCGTGTTACGCTGTTGAAATGTTTCGGACAAAGATAAAGGATATCCTAAATAAGAAATTTGTTTAAATTTCACTGCATCAGAAGCCCCTCTTTGATTCGCAATAATTGCTAATAATTTTGAAGTAGCGCTTTGCCAGTCAATAGAATCGAAAACTTCTGCGCTATCTCTCATTTGCGGAATAGCCTTAGGTGAGACAAAACTACCAGCATCAATGGTATCAAATCCTACTTTTAACAATTGATTAATATAATTAATTTTTTGCTCCGTAGGTATAAAATCATGCAAACCTTGCATAGCATCTCTCGGGCATTCTATAAGTTTAATATTCTGATTATTCATCTCCATATTCCAAAGCTAAGCAATCAAATTTTTAGCTAAAAGAAATATTTCTTAGGATTGAATTTCCAATCCAGATAAAACATAAGTATAATAGCAGTTTATTGATTTCATCTTATTAAATTTCAGCTTAGTTTAAATTATAAAAGTGGGAGTTATCATCAAACAAAGTGCTTATGCCTCTATTATCAACTACATTGGTGTTGTCGTAGGTGCTATTAATATGATATTCCTTTTTCCTGAATTTTTAAGTAAGCAAGAATTAGGATTGTCCAAAGCCATTATTTCAATGGCTCTCATCTTATCACCATTTGCACAACTAGGATTGGCAAGAAGTACTATAAGATATTTTCCCAGGTTTAATAAAGGTCATAATTCTTCTGGGCGATTTTTTACTTTCGTTTTGATCATGGCCTTTCTTACCACTTCCTTATTTATAGGGCTTTTTCAACTAATTGATCAATGGGTTTTTAGTTTTTTCGAAAAGAATGCACCTGAACTAATCCATCAGTACTGGCTCATCATCATTTTAGCTGCTATTATGGTATACATTACCATATTTGAGTCTTATTATAAAGCACAACTCAATGTGGTGATTCCTACATTTATGAGGGAGTTTTTGATTAGAATATTGAGCAGTTTACTGGTATTCATATATTTCCTGGAAATCATCTCTTTTGAGTGGTTTTTACGACTTTCGGTTGCTTCTTATGCTGTCTCCCTTTTATTATTAATCTCAATACTACTCTTTACAGGGCAACTAAAACTTAACTTTTCAATTTTCCAATTGAAAAAATCCTTCGTAAAAGAAATGATGAAATACGCCACCTTTATTATGGCTGGAGCTGTGGGATCGGTAATTGTTTTACAAATTGATCAACTAATGGTCACTGGATTTCTAGGATTGGAACAGAATGGTATTTACGTCATTGCTTTTTTTATGGGGACCGTCATAGAAATCCCAAGGCGCAGTATTTCCCAAATGTCGGATGCCATAATTGCCAATGCATTCGAAAATGAAAGACTAGATGAAGTCAAAAAAATTTACAAACAGAGTAGTATCAATCAGTTAATCCTGGGAAGCTTTGTTTTCCTTCTTGTGGTGATCAATCTGGATAATATATATGCCATCATGCCTAAAGGAGACGAATATAGCAGTGGAAAAATAATAGTTATTCTGATAGGACTGAGTAAGCTTATTAATATGGGATTTGGAGTTAGTGCTGAAATCATTATTTCATCGAAACATTATAAAAGCAACATCTATTTTGTGCTGATATTAGCTGCATTAACCATTGGTTTAAATATTGTGCTAATTCCGAAATACGACTTGATTGGAGCCGCCATAGCTACTTTTGCTTCAATGTTCTTTTTTAATTTGATTAAGATGGTGTACATCTACTACAAATTACAATTTCAGCCTTTTTCAATTCATACTCTAAGTACCATTTCACTTTCGGCTTTGTGTTTTTTCATAATAAGTATTGTCCCTCAATTCTCTAATCCTATCGTAAACACTGCTTATTTAACATTACTAACAATCATTATATTCGGCACTTTAATGTTGTTCTTTAAACCTTCTAAAGAAATCACTAAAATAATTCAGCCAATAAGGGATAGATTTAATCTTTGAAAAATTCCTGAATATTGTTTGCTACATATTCAATTTCATCAACTGTATGATTGGGATGGATCGGCAGCGAAAGTACAGTATTAGAAGCCAGAGTAGCATTTGGAAATTTTTCCTCTGTTTTGAATACTTCCATATCAGAAAGAGCATTTGGATAATGAATATCGGTTTCAATTCCCCTGGTAATTAAAAATTTTTGAAGCTCATCCCTCCTATCAGTCCTAATTACAAATTGATGATATACATGCCCTTCAACATTAGATGGTAAAACACAGTCCATATCTTTAAGTGTATCGAAATAAATCTGAGCCAACTTTTGCCTTTTTCTATTTTCAATATCAAGGAAAGGAAGTTTTGCCGTAAGAACAGCAGCTTGCATTTCATCCATTCTGCTATTTCTTCCTAATTGCACATGCTCATTTCGAGTTAACATTCCATAATTAGCCCAAAGGTGGCATTTTTCTGCTAAAGCTTTATTGTTAGTAACCAATGCACCGGCATCCCCCAAAGCACCCAAATTTTTGGTGGGATAAAAACTAAAAGTGCTGACATCACCAAAATTACCCGCAATTTTACCTTCCAGAGTAGCACCGTGGGCTTGTGCACAATCTTCAATCAAAACAATACCCTTTTCAGAGCAAATTGCAGCAATTTTTTCAATCTCAGGATGGATTAATCCAAATAAATGGGGTAATATCACTGCTTTCGTTTTAGGGGAAATTTTCTCTTCCAACTCTGAAAACTTAATACCAAAATGATCCATATCTATATCACAAAACACCACTTTTGCGTCAACTAATTTTATAACTGAGGCCTCAGAAAACCAGCTAAATGATGTGGTTAAAATTTCATCTCCCTTTTGAACTCCCAAGCTTCTTAGAATTATCTCCAGAGCATCGGTACAATTTGCAGTTGGTATGACATGATCAAGCTTTAAATATTCTGAAAACTCCTTTTTAAAAATATCAAAATATGGTCCGGTTATAAATATACCACGATCTAAAACATTACTTACAGCTGCTTTCACCTCTTGACGAATAGGTGTTAACTTTAAAAAAGGAATAGTTTTAATTTTCATATTGTGAATAGTAATTCATTATTAGAACAAATATATAGTGCTTTTTATTTGCATTAACAGCCTTGCTTTTCCAACTTTAAATTTGTTTTTGAAGTGATAGAGCAATAAAAATTATTAAATTGAATTTATATCATTAATACTTCAAAGATTGAAATTTTTACTTAAAAATAAGTCATAAATGAAGAAAGTAGCAATAATGACCTCCGGTGGTGATGCTCCTGGCATGAATGCATGTTTAAGAGCCGCTGTAAGAGGTGCCGTTTACCATGGAATAGAAATGTACGGAATTTATAGAGGTTATGACGGGATGATAGAAGGAGATATTGTGAAGATGAATTCTCATTCTGTTAGTAATATCATTCAGAAAGGCGGTACTATTCTAAAATCCGCCAGAAGTGAGGAATTCAAAACCAAAGAAGGTAGAAAAAAAGCTTATGATCACTTACAAAAGTTAGGAATTGAAGGATTAATCACCATTGGTGGTGATGGAACGTTCACTGGAGCTAAAATTTTCTTTGATGAATATGGTATTCCTACTGTTGGTGCCCCAGGTACTATCGACAATGATTTATATGGAACCGATTATACTATAGGATTTGACACTGCCGTAAATACAGCTTTAGGGGCAATAGATAAAATTCGTGATACCGCAGATTCTCATAATCGCCTTTTCTTTATAGAAGTTATGGGGAGAGATTCTGGTTATATAGCCATTCGGTCAGGTATTGGCGGGGGCGCTGAATTAGTAATGGTGCCAGAGACCTCCACAAGTATCAAGGAAGTAATCAGTACTTTACAAGAAGGTTGGGCTCGTCATAAAACCTCCTCAATTGTAGTAGTAGCAGAGGGAGATGAAGAAGGCAACGCAATGGAAATTGCCGAGAAAGTGAAAAAAGAAATCAAACAGAAAGATATTAAAGTTTCCATTTTAGGGCACATACAGCGCGGTGGCTCGCCTAGTGCACAGGATAGAATACTTGCCAGTCGATTGGGATTAGGAGCCCTAGAAGGCTTAATGAAAGGAGAGAAGAACGTAATGGCTGGAATTATAAATGATAAATTAGTCTACACTTCATTTGAAGATAGTATCACTAAAAACAAGCCTTTAAACCAGGAATTAATT
>NZ_JAGXGF010000216.1 GCF_024636815.1 Marivirga sp. | reverse complement strand
TTATAATAGTGATGGCAGTAAGTGGGCAAATTGATTATTTGTTGAAAAAAGATGTAGGCTTTAATAAAGAGGCGGTAATGTATACCTTCACAGCTTACGATTTCAACGACACAAGGAATCAAGTACTAAGGGACGAGCTTAAAAAGCATTCTTTTATTAAGGAAGTGAGCTTGAGTAGTGAAATGCTAATTTCTCAAGGGCTTTGGACTACAACAGTCAAAAAGGTGGAGGATACTAGTGATTTTGAATTAAGTATTCAGATAAAAACGGCTGACACTTCTTTTATAAATTTATTTGATGTACCGCTTATTGCAGGAAGAAACTACAGAATTGGATCTGATGAAACCTTAATTAATGAAATGGCTGCTACCAAATTGGGATTTAAAAGTCCTGATGAGGCTATTGGAGAAAGAATAAAATATGACACTGAACTGATTATTGTAGGGGTGATTAAAAATATCCATACACAATCTATGTATAGCGCCATCAGGCCTATGATGATAAAACCCAGTAATAGGGGCTTGTTTACCACCAATGTAAAATTGAAACCCAATATTGATTTGGTAGCCGCAAAAGAGCAAATGCAGGCAAGTTATCGCTCGGTTTATCCTAACGAGAGTCATGAGTTTGAATTTCTAGATAAAACAGTAGAGAATTTTTATCAATCAGAGTTAAGAATGAAACGTGTACTGGGATTTGCCACTGCTGTAGCTATTTTGATCAGTTGTTTAGGCCTTTTTGGATTGTCCTCTTTCACAATAGCTCAACGTACAAAAGAGATTAGTATCAGGAAGGTGTTAGGGGCTTCTTTGTCAAATATTTTAATGTTAATTACTAAAGAATATGCATTCTTGATTGCCATCGCGTTTGTATTATCCATTTTCCCTGCTTGGTATTTTCTGAACAATTGGTTGAGTAGTTTTCAGTACCGCATGGAATTATCTGTAGTTACTTTTATTTTGGCAGGTGTAATAGCCTTTATTCTTAGTATCAGTATTGTTGCCTTACACTCCCTAAAAGCAGCTAATAGCAATCCTTCGGAAGTTTTAAAAGATGAATAATTTGAATTAAATCTAGAGTTATGCTTAAAAACTACATCAAATACGCTATAAGATTCCTTAAAAGGAATAAAATGTTCACGCTGATAAATTGCATAGGTTTAACAGCCAGTCTGACTAGCTTTTTATTGATTTTAAGCTATATTCAATATGAAATATCCTACGATGATTTCATTAAAGACAAAGAAGATGTCTATAGAATAAATCTAGTTCGAAATGCCACGGGTCAAAAAGCTTCAGCCATTGGGCCACCCATGGGGCCTGCTTTAGAAAATGATTTTTCGGAAGTGGAAGCTACAGTTCGTCTGCGACATGCCAATAGCGTCTTAGTTCAGATCGAGGAGGAAGAATTCTATGAAAATCAGGTCTTTTATGTTGATTCAAGTTTTTTTGATGTCTTTAGTTTTCCGCTATCTAAGGGGAATCCCGATAAGGTGCTTTCTGAGAAGAATTCAGTTGTCATCTCGGAAAAATTAGCACAGAAGTATTTTGGAGATAAAGATCCAATTGGTCAGTTCATTACCTTGGAAAATGATCTGCTGCTTAAAATTACCGGAGTTTTAGATACACCTCCATCGCCTTCTCATTTGGATTTAGCAATGCTAATTTCGTTCCAATCATTTGAAGTACCTTTTGGATATCCGGTTACGCTCGAAACTTGGGGTTGGACTTCATTTCCCACTTATGTTAAACTGCAGGATAACTCAACAGCAGAAGCTTTTAATGCTAAGTTTGATGGGTTCATCACTAAATATATGGGAGAAGATGCTGCTAAGGCTATTGGAATGGAGCTTCAGCCTGTTTCTGATATTCACCTTCACTCGCAAGATATTTCAGAAAGAGATGGAACTGCACAAAAGGGAGATATAACCACAGTGTATGTATTGCTTGCAGTGGCAGTCCTTATTTTGATCTTGGCCATATTTAATTTTACAAATCTGTCCACCATGGTTTCTTTGAAAAGAATAAAAGAGGTGGGCGTGAGAAAAGCTTTGGGAGCAGAGAAGAAAGCTGTTTTTTGGCAGTATTCTATAGAATCTTTTTTGATTGCTATGGCAAGTATGAGTTCAGCATTGATCGTTGTTTTTCTTGCAAATGAGCCACTAAGTAATTTTCTAGGTTTACCCTTACTTATTGAATCTTACTTTGTTCAATATTGGCCCTTGATTTTAGGATTAACCTTAATAATAGGGTTCTTTGGTGGTGCATATTCTTCTATGAAGCTTGCTAATTTTACTCCAATAAAGGCCTTAGGTAATGCTGAAATAAATCAAAACAACTTTTTTAGTGTCAAAACATTATTAGTTGGCTTGCAATTCTTTATTACGATTGCTTTGATTATTGGGAGTCTGGTGATCAATAGTCAGATGGGCTATCTGCAGGAAAAAGAATTAGGGTTTGAGCAGGAAAATGTCCTTTCGATTCAAATGAATGGTCAATTATTAACTGAAAAATATGCATTAACGAAGGAAGTATTTCTTAAGAATGAATATGTAAATAATGTCACTTCCAGTGGGGAAATGTTCGATGGAAATAATGGCAGTGTTCCCTTGGTAAGCCGTGAAAATCAAGAGGAACGATTCCGAATCAACTTATTTTCAGCTAATCATGATTTTGCGAAGACATTAGGACTTGATATCCTTGAAGGTCGGGATTTTTCCGATCAGTATGCCAATGATTCAACCGGCTATATACTAAATGAACAAGCGATCGAAATGTTAGGATGGAATCAAGAAGAGGCCATTGGCAAAGAGCTTATTCTCAATGATGTTTGGCCGGGAGAGGTGATTGGGGTAGTGAAAGATTTCAACTATGCCAGCTTGCATGAAAATGTAGGGCCTATCATACTTTTTATTCCTCGTACTCATGTTGACAGAATTTATATCAAGACCAAAGATGCTGATCAGAAAGCAATCATTTCCTCTTTGAAAGCCGATTGGCAAAGTTTACATCCAAATTTGCCCTTTGATTATACTTTTTTGTCTTCCCATTTAGATGCTATGTACGGAAATGACAGGGTCTTTTCATTTTTAGTCTATGTTTTTTCTATCATTGCCATTATCCTTTCGTGTATGGGTTTGTATGCAGCAGTAGCCTATAGTATAGATGCTAGGATTAAGGAAATAGGGATCAGAAAGATTTTGGGAGCCTCGGTTGCACAGATCAGTTTGATACTTACAAAAAGGTTTTTACTGTTGATTTTGGTGGCCGCTATTTTGGCCATACCAATCACCACTATTTTTATGCAAGACTGGCTTGATAATTTTGCTTACCGAATTGATATAGAACCCATTCATTATATTTTGGGAGGGCTGATCACTTTGATTGTCACCGGTCTTACACTTCTGTACCGAACCCTAAAAGCAGCTAATTCAAATCCGGTTAGCTCGCTGAGGAGTGAGTAGTTTGTTGTTTGCCTGATTTTGATTGCTATTTAGGATTCAGAACGCCCGAAATCGGGCAATAGCATTGCAAATGTGAACATTTATGTAGCGCAAACTTTCGTTTATAAGGTTTATGGCTTGTTTTTCTCCTATGGCATCTTAATTGGATATTCACTCTATATTGTTTTAAGCAAAAATACAGACCATGTTCAAACATAACCTCCTGATCATATACCGCAACTTCAAGCGATTTAAAAGCACTTTCTTTATTAATCTTTTAGGACTTTCAACTGGCATGGCCTGCGCCCTGCTTATTTACTTATGGGTAAATGATGAGCTCTCAATGGATAAATTTCATGAAAATAATGATCAGCTTTATCAGGTTTATATGCACCATGAAGAGGCTGGAGCGATCCGTTCTGCCCCGCCAGTACCCGCTCTTCTGGCTGATGTATTGGAGGATGAAATTCCCGAAGTGCTTGTAGCTGTCGAGGATACCGAGACTAATGATTTTGGAGAAGGGTTTTCTCTATCTGTAGGGGAAGAAAGGGTAAAGGCAAGAGGGAAGTTTTCTGGTGAAGAATATTTTCAACTTTTCTCATTTCCATTTTTACAAGGGAATGCCCAAACGGCACTTTCTGATAAAAGTGGAATTGTATTAACTGAATCAACGGCAAAGCGACTCTTTGGAACTACAGAGGTGATTGGAAAAACCCTTGAATGGCAGATACTGAAATTCAAGGGGCAAGTTCAGGTTACTGGAGTTTTAGAAGATTTGCCGGACAATAGCACGGAATCTTTCGAATTTGTACTTCCTTTCTCAGTCTTTATTGATGATTTGATGGGTCAGGAGCGAAACCATTGGGGAAATTATATAGCACTTACTTATGTGCAATTGGCTAAAGAGGCAGATGTAAAGCAGGTAAATCAAAAAATAGCCCCTTTGATAAAAAACAGAGTGCAGGAAACAAATGTCCAACCATTTTTAAAGCAGTATTCAAGCAGGTATTTATATGGTAAGTTCGAAAACGGAAAAGAAGCAGGAGGCAGAATTACCTATGTGCGCTTATTTGCTATCATCGCTTTCTTTGTTTTGGCTATTGCCTGCATAAATTTTATGAATTTAAGTACTGCAAGGGCTTCAAGACGCTTAAAGGAAATAGGCGTAAAGAAAACCTTGGGAGCCAACCGACAGCAATTAATTTTTCAGCATTTAGGAGAATCTATTACCATGACGCTCCTTTCTTTAGGATTGGCTTATCTTTTTGTGATTTTACTTTTACCTCAGTTTAATGCCATTACTGATAAGCATCTGAGTATCGACCTTAATCCCAGCCTAATTTTAGCTACAGTTGGCATTACCCTCTTTACAGGTTTACTGGCAGGAAGTTACCCAGCACTTTATCTTTCGGGATTTAAGCCGGTGAGTATTCTAAAAGGGAAGCTGACTACCTCAATAGGGGAGGTCTGGACACGGAAAGGATTAGTGGTTTTTCAATTTGTCATTTCAATCGTGCTCTTGGTGTCGGTTTGGGTAGTGTATAAACAGATTGAATATGTTCAGAACAAAAACCTGGGTTACGACAGACAGCAAGTAATTAAAATACTCATTGAAGGAACTGTAGCTGATCGTTTAGAGCCTTTTATAAATCAGTTAAAATCCGTTCCGGGAGTAGTTAATGCTTCGGCCACTACGCACTCTGTAGTGAAAAGTGGCGCTTCTACTACTGGCGTTACTTGGCAAGGGAAAGATCCCGATAGCAATATTTTGTTTGAGCAAGCAAGGGCTTATTATGGTTTAATAGAGACATTAGGC
>NZ_JAGXGF010000215.1 GCF_024636815.1 Marivirga sp. | reverse complement strand
GTGAGTTTGTGAAACACTTCTTCCATATTGCCTTTTTCCAATGAAATACCGACTAAATCTACATTGTTTTGGGTGACCCAGCTCAAAATTTCTTTACGGATATCGCGAGTGGTTTCTAATAAATATTCCGTTTCTGTCACAAGTTTCAAATTATTGACCTCTGCATGTGTTGTCCAGAATGATAAATCAGCTTGATTTTCCAACTCTATCTTAATCGTAAATTTCTCTTTCTCTTCTGTTAATTCATTTACGGCCTGATCAGCTACCAAACTTCCTTCTTTGATGATGATGGCCCTATTGCAAAGCGCCTGCACTTCCTGCATAATATGAGTGCTCAACAAAACGGTTTTATCTCGGCTTATAGATAAAATCAAATTCCTGATTTCTATTATCTGATTGGGATCCAAACCTGTTGTAGGTTCATCCAAAATTAATACGGATGGATCATGCACCAAAGCTTGAGCAAGCCCAACTCTTTGCCTGTAGCCTTTGGATAATGCACCAATCTGCTTGTTTTGCTCTTTTTGCAGTCCGCACAAATTCACCAAATCTGCTACTCTACTTTTCAATGACTTCCCAGACATACCATAAATCCCTCCACAAAAGCGTAAAAATTCATGCACATACATGTCCAGATACAATGGATTATGTTCTGGCAGATATCCAATATGCTTTTTGATTTCTAAGGGTTGTTGCGTTACATCTATTCCGTCCACTTCCACTATTCCTGAGTCCGCAGGCAGGGTGGCTGTAATCATCTTCATAGTAGTCGATTTACCTGCACCATTCGGCCCTAGGAAGCCCACAATATTTCCCTTTTTGATTTCAAAGGAAACATCATTTACGGCAGTCTGCACTCCGTATTTTTTAGTAAGACCCTTAACGAGAATGGACATTCAAAATTTTATGGTTTGTTGTGTTCGATGAACGCAAAAATAGTGTTTTAATTATGAAAAATTCAAAGACTTAAGCAAGGATAAGTATTATGGCTGATGTTTACTTTTTATTTTGGCAGGATCTTTACTCATTTCAAATACATCAGTTACAAAGACTATATTATCTTTCTGTTTGTAGATAATTTTATAGTTACCTTCAATTAGGTATCTGTGATTCTGATTTAGTAATATGAGTTCATCTACTATTCTACCTCTATTACTAAAAGTCTTTAAGGTGTAAGCTCTATCTAAGATTTTATTAATAATTTTTATTGCAATATGTTCCTCAAATCGGCAATAAATTTCTTTTAAGCTCTTCTCGGCAGGCCCCGTAATTACTACCTCCATGAATTACCATTTTTTCATTTCTTCCCTAATCTGATCTATGCTTTTAGTCTTACCATCTTTTATAGATTGATTGGAAAGATGAGCTCGTTCGATTAATTCTGATTCTGTTATTCCACTGTCATCAGCATTATAACCAACCACCTTATTCTCTTGATTAGCATTTAAAACATCCTTAACCTTTTGAATGATATCAATGTCATCAGTTTTGGATAGCTGTTCTATTAAGCGTTCTCTTTCTTTTACAATATCCATGGAAATATATTTTTATGGAATAATAAATATAACAAAAAATCACCGAATTAAAGTTTCATTACTCCATAACCAAAGGCTCAAAACTAAAGCAAATAATAAAAATGATGAGGCAAATCCAGCCTAACACTTTTCTGCCCGTGCTTAATGGTCTATCATCTGGAGCAACTGGATGTTTTACACCAATCAGTCTCCCTAACAGAAATACAAAAAGTAAGTAGCCTGAAAATCCTGTGACAGAAGGAAATATATAAGAAGTTAAATATTGAGCTACAAACATGCCTACCGCAATCATTAAAGTAGTGGATTGTTGAAAGCCTAAGCCTTTGAATGAAAAATACAGAAAACCGACATATAAAATGCTATAGAGTGCAAAATCACCTAAATCAAGACCCGCAGTAATTAACCCTAAACCTGCAATGAAAGTAAAAATCATATAGAGCGAAAAGGCTATGATCTGATGATTTTTAGCTCCAAACAAGCCGTAAATCACATGCCCACCATCTAGCTGACCAATGGGAATCAAATTTAAAGCCGTGAAAAACAAAGCCAAGAATCCTGCGAATAAATAAGGATAATGAATCATTTCCTTATGGTTAGGCAATCGTTCAGGATCTGCTACGTTTTCTTCAAACCAGCTGAACAAAATACTATTCCCTAAACTTATGCCCATCATTTCCTTATCATCATAAACATAATCGGCATAATCCATCCCATATTGTTCGTATTCAGGATGAATCTCAAAAATGTATTCAGGCTCAGGTAAATTAGTAAAACCATAGAATAACACACCTAAAGCGACTACAAATCCTGCTATTGGACCCGCTATTCCAATATCAAAAAATTGCTTTCTTGATTTAATAGGGCCTACTATTCGAATTAAGGCCCCAAAAGTACCAAATGAAACCGTTCCCATAAAACCTAGCCAACCAGGAATATAATTTGGCAAGGTAACTTCTACTTTATGATATTTTGCAGTAAAAAAATGACCGAATTCATGGACTGTTAAAATGAAAAGGAAAGGAATAGAGTAATGCATTCCTGCTAAGAAATCTGCCCAAGAATAATCAGGAGAATAGAAGATAATACGATTGGTAATCCATTCTGATCCTGCCAGTGTGGTTGTAATAAAAGTTAATACAAAGAGCAAAATCTTCTTTGCGTAATAGCGGGTATTTTTCTCAATCATATTTTAGATAATTTATTCTCTAATAAATCTATAAAACCGCTATTTCTTGGAATATGCAGTGTTTGAATACCCAATTTAGCTGCTGAATCTAAATTTAATTGGGAATCATCCATAAACAGTGCCTCATTGGATTCTGTTTGAGATAAGCTTAAAACATTTTGATAAATTTCATGATCAGGCTTTCTTTGGTTCAAATCATGAGAAAAATACACTTCATGAAAAAGCTCATTTAAGTGAGTATATTGAAAAGAGTCTCCTAATATTTTATGAAATGCCTTTGCGTGAATTGCATTGGTATTACTCAAAACAATGCACTTATAATTTAACATTAATCTCTTTATAGCTTCAATTCTGTCAATAGGAATTTCACCCAGCATCGAATCCCAGGCTTTATCAATTTCATCATCAGAAGCCTTTAAATTGAATTTATCTCTCAAGTTTTCCCGAAATTTGCCATCTGAAATTAAACCCTTTTCATACTTCTTAAAAACATCCGCTGATAAATATGCTTTCTCTACTTCCTTTTCAGATAAGCCAGAAATTTGAGAAAAAGCTGAAATGGTTTTCTCAACATATAGATTGATGATTACACCACCTAAGTCGAAAATAATGGTTTTAATTTTTTGCAAAAGCTTGATGATTTATGAGTTGCAAATATGGTTGAAAGGCATTCCAAAACAAAATTAAAAAAACACTGGATTTATTGAATAAGAAAACGTTGAGAATTCTCTTCTCCATTCTTATAGCTCGTCTGTAAAAAATAAATTCCAGGCTTTAAAGTACTAGGGAGTTTTACCTCCAGTTTATTCTCACTGAAATAAAGATTTTGCCATTTTATTTTTTTACCCTCCAAACTAAAAATTCGAATATATGTCAAATCATCCTGGCGATTTTTTGTCAAATTCAAACTGAATGTAAAATCACTTTTGATTGGATTAGGATATATTTTTTGACTAAGAATAGAATCAATTTCTATATCAATAATAGGACTTTCTTCACCATTACAAATCTCCACTTGCTCATTTACATTTAAACGAATATCCTGTAATTTTTCATAAACATTCTTACCGGGACACAAAGTACTACAACCATCTCGATGACCTGCTATTACTCCTAAATTAGGATTTAAAGGGTGAGGATCACTTTCTAAAACATTCAATTCGTCTTTAAATGCTTTCCAGCTCAAGACCTCTTCCAAACTCCCTAGCATAGCCGAAGTGGGCTCGACCGTTTCATAGTTTCCCAAAAGGCAAATTCCCATAACATTAGAATTTGAACCACAAAAATGAGCTCCCATTACTTCATCCTGCTCACCATTAGCTGGATCTCTACCAGCATAAATAACGCCATCAGGAGCAACTAAATAATTATATCCAATATCGGACCAACCATTTTCCTGTGTATGCAAAATATAAATATCTCTCACAGCCTGTGTAAAGTCAGAAATATTATTGGAGCCAGCAGAATGATGAACAATCATATTTTCAATAGTGGTAAAGCTTCTATTGTATGATGGTTCAGGAAGTCCATCCCTCCATTCTGTCTGTTGAATTACTCCATTTAATTCACAATCATTATTTTGAATAGATTGATTGCTTCGTTGTGAAAAATTAGCATTGCCTCCACTGCCGTTAATAAGTACAACTCCCAAATCTTTCTTATTTTCAGGAATGAATAATTCGATTGATTTTAATGGATCGTCAAAATGAATTAAGCTGGAATAAAAATATTCAGAGTCCTCATTAGAATGTAAATCATTAACAAAATAAATTGTATCCGATTCATAAATAAAGCCAATCTTCGAAAAATCGTTAACTTGCTTCGATTTCAAGGCTATTGCAGTAAATCTAAATTCAGTTTCTTGAGTCAGCCTTTGGTTACCTTCTAAATTAATCGAAAAGGAAGTATGGATATTTTCATTCTGTGCTATTATTTGAATACTTAGGGAAAATAAGAATAATGTAAATACTAATCGCATATAGTTTTTTCTAATTAACTAATACTATAACTGAATTAAATGTTGAAATATTGAAGAAGCTTGAAAATAAAATAGGCTGACCAATTAAGGACAGCCTATTTTAATATGATTAAGAAACTTTTTCTATTCTTTTATCAATTTATTCATACTTCTAAAGCCATCTTTCCAATTGATTTGCATAAAATACATTCCATCTGGATAATTGCTAAGATCTAATTCAATTTCCTGAGAATAATTATTGAAATCTGATAATTCTTGAATCAATCTACCTTCTGAGCTTATTATTTTAATATTAGTTACTGCGTCTGTTCCCGTTATTTTATACTTAGCTGTTGAAGGATTAGGGTAGACTGTGATATTTTTTGTTAGCTCAGATTTATTAGCTGTATAACTTACCCTTGTTACAGTAATCTGACCATTATCGGAAACAGCTGAAATTTCAAGAGCCTCTTGGTCTTCACCTGTTAATTCAAAGTTAATGTCAGATTGCTGATTCATAGGAACACCTGGTATATCAAATTTCACAGTATAACTCCCAGCTGGTAAATTTGGTATAGTAAACTCTCCATTTTCATCTGTTTCTAAATAGGCTACTAACTCACCATTTTGAAGAATCGATTTAAATGTAAGTTCCCTACTTGAGCCAGTTAATCTCCTAACACTAACACCAGCTCCACTTACTCTTCTTCTTGGTAATCTACGTTCATTTTCCTCAAACTCTTCCTCTAAAAACCCACTAAGACTTGATGTCCCGTTAAGCTCTTCAGGATCACCTTCCATAGTCACCTTTAAATCATTTATTGTATTTCTTAAAGCTATGTTGTCTGCTAGTTCCCAATCAATAGTATTTGGGAAATATGTATTTAACAAATTAGGATAAGCTATTTCATTATTGTCAACATATAGCAAATAATCACCTAATTCTACATTTTGCAACTCGAAAATTCCGCCAGCTTGAACATTCGCAAAGAAGGTCCCATTATCTAATAGAACGCTATCAAATGCTTGCCCCTCCAGATATTTGAATAAATAAACTTTTCCACTTTCTGTTGGGAAATCATTAGCATCTGTCAATACTCCAGTGATGTTGGCTGAAGCTATAATTTGAACTGGATTTGATGCTAATCTGAAGGCTGGGTCTACAGCATTGACTAGCTCATTCCCTACTTCTAAACTATATTCACCCATCAAACCATAAGTGAGAGAATCTACTACAATAATACTTGAGTCTGAAATATTTAAAGGCTCGTTATTTAAGAACCATTGATAAGTGTTATTGGATCCCTCAACTAAATATTCAATGGAAAATCCTGAACCTTGAGGTAATTTCTGGTCAGCCTGATTTCCAAAATTGGCCTGATCATTAAAAATAAATCCATCAATTATGATATTAGGTACTAAATCATCGTATCCCAAGGCATTTCCACTAACGTCTAAGACTGCTAAGTTTGGAAGTGTAGTTAGATCCGTTAAATCTTCTATTGCATTATTAGAAAGGTTAATTGACTGTAGTCCTAAAACCTCATTCAAAATATCAGGTACTGAACCTGACAAATTATTGTTAGGTAAATTTATTTCTACTACCCTATTATCTACAACTATGATATCTGTTTCATTTGTTGACCATTCCACTGGGTTATCTGATGTAGTATCCCAGGTGATCGAACTCCAACCATCACCATTTGTAGAATCATAGAATTGGCGTAAGGCAGCTACATCTCTTTCCAAAGAAGAAACTTTGAGTTCTGAAATTGTGGATGATAATGTTAAATTTCCTAATAAATTATTATTCACTTCAACATAATAAAGACCTTCGTCTACTCTTTGAAGGTTATTGAAAACAAGTACCGAATCTGTGGCCCCCGTGATCTGAACTGAATCTTTATACCATTGGAAAGTATTAGATGTTGCAGGTGCAGAAACTACCATTGAGATATCAGCACCAAGGAAGTTGAAAAATTCTTCTGGAAGCGTATAATTAAAGTTTTGATTCCCATAATCAAAAGTAGGAATCGTATTAAATGACTCTAATTTTTCGAATTTTAATTCATTTCCACTTACATTTAAACTATTAAGACTTCCGTTTAACGATTCTAGAGCACTAATGTCATTAATGTTATTATCCGAAAGATTAATCTCGTTCACAAAATTAAGATTCCCTAAATCATTTGGTATGAGTCCGGTTATTGCGTGTGAAGGAAGGTTAATTGCCTTCAAGGAATCTTTTATCATCACTAAACCCTCCCAAGTATTTAACTTTCCTGTAGTCCAGTTCTGTGCACTAGTCCAGTTTGCTCCATTATTGTTTTCATAAAGGGCAACCATAGCTAATGAATCTTGTTCCAAGTGAGTAGAAACCGGCAGCTTAATACTATCCTCTAGGCTAAAAGCACTGGTGTCTCCAAAACTGGAAATAGAGCGCACAAAATAATAGTAAAGTTCTGAATATTCAGGTGCTTGGTAAGTAATACTATCTGTGGATACAACAAATAAAGAATCATTTCCACCAAGTGAAGTGGTATCATTATTTAATCCGACATAAACTTGATACGCATCTGCTCCTTCTATAGGTGGCCAGCTTAAATCAAATTTTAAGGATGATTGATTGCTACTTATTGGCTCAGGAACGGCTAATGGGATTAGTTGGACTGAAATTGTATTACTGTAAACAGAAGTGTCACCCGAAGCTGAAATTGATCTTCCAAATATATAATAGGTTTCAAAAGGACTTGATGCGTTGAATGATAAAGCAGTATCACTTAAAATAAAAATTGAATCTGAAGCCAAGGATGAAATAGTATCATTTTCTAAAGATATAAACACTTCATATTCAACAGCATTTTCTACCGAATCCCAAGCCAAATCGAAACTTGATGTTGTAATATTCGATGCACTAATAATTGGCACATTTAAATTCAAAGCTTTATAATAAACAGCTGATAATTGACCTCCTTCCTGAAGAATCAGGAAATCTTTAACGCCATCATTATTTAAATCAAGAACATCAAAATCAGCAATTACACCTCCTGCATAGGTTAATGATAAATCTTCGGTCAATTGTCCTAAACCATCATTAAGTAAAATATGGAGAGCTGCTGTATTTTGATCTGATACAATTAGATCTTGGAATCCGTCACCATTGATATCTTCAGCCTGAATTTTAGCAGGGGTGAAACTCAAAGGAACAGAAGTTATATTAAAAGATGCTGTACCAGTATCGAACCTATAAATTTCAATCTCATTAGTGCTCTGATTTGAAGCTACTATTTGATCTTTTCCATCATTCAGCAATGAAACATTTTTAATTTCAAATATTTGCCCTGCCGCTCTACTATTATTGCTGTAATAAAATAATGTGTTTTGATTATATAAATCAACCACACCTATCATGCTTTCATCATTTATCAAAAATCCAATATCAGGAGAACCATTATCAATAAAATCACCTAACAAAATAGAGGAAATATCTTTGTTATTTGGCTCCATAAAAGGTAGTATAGATGAAGCATATGGACTGCAGTTACCATCATTACCACTGGAGCTAAGCATACTACTTGCATTAGTAACATTAAACACACTGAATAATGCATCGGATATACCATCAAAACTGATGTCATTTAATAAATAATCATTGTATATGGTTTGACTTTCGGCCTCTCCTTCTCCATACTGGATGAAACTTCCAGCCCCATCATTTTCATAATATAAAAGACCATTATCACCATTAACCTCAAACTCAAAAATCGCATCTAAGCCAATAGCCCCATTTAAATTGGAAAGACCCAGTTTAAATTTAGTTGGATTTATTAAAGTTCCTTCATTGAATAAATCAAATTCTTGTTTAGTTGGGGTTCCAGATAAATTATTTATCTGTGTTACTGCCTGATAATCTCGACTTATTATCATGGCATCAAAACTAGCATCATTGTCAATCTGGCCTAATTGCATACTGGTTTGTCCCAATAATACAGTCCCATTTACACTATCAATAGCTGTTAAAACATCGTAATTATTATTTAATAAAGTTTTAACATTATTATATTTAATTGTAAAATTTTGACGACTATAGGCTATCTTATCATTTTCATAAATGAGTTCAATTTTACCTGATTGAGCCCCCTCAGGAACAGCAACAGTTAGAGAATTTCCAGTATTGCTAATTGTTGTAGCCAATTTTCCTCCAAAAAAAACTTGATCCGAGACAGCAGCAAAAGGACCTGAATAATTTATTGTAACATTTTCTCCCGGGGCTGCTGCATATTGAGATAAGCTTATAATTTCTTTTTTGTAATAAAAAGGATTTTCAGCCGCTAGATTAGAAGCTAATCCAAATCTTGCAGTATCAGCACCTGAAAAACTATATTGTATAGCCGTTTGAAAAGATGAATCTGTACTAATACCGTTTCCAAGTGAACTTCCATCATAAAAATTCACAAGCTCCAGACTTGTAAAATCAGTAATACCTTCATCATAAGGAACTGATATGATTGGTTCAAAAGTTGCAGCAACACTGCTGTCGGCTAATGAAGAGGTGATTTCCCAATATTCTTCTGTACGCTCTCTAGCCAAAGTGGAGTTTACTAGTGAAGAATCTGATAATCCACAAAAGTTATTTACAGGAAATACTCTGACTAAATCTGATAGTTGGAATTCTTCATTATCTAAAATTCGGATTTTTTTAAGTCCGCCTTCATGACCTACAGGAAAAGTAAAAGGAGTGTTTCCTATTTTACTCGCCACCCCTTTTATAAATGAATTAGGGTTAGCTCCAATGGAAGTCGCGGTTTCTCCAAATACTACTTCTTTCAAACCAAATCCTGAATACCCAGTTTCATCAGTAAGAAGACCATTAAGTAAATTTAACTCTCCTTCAATTAGTACTTTTGTGAAAGTTTCCTCATAAGAAGGTTGAATATTTAAAACTGGTATATCACGACCGTAGTAAATGTCCTTCTTTATATCTACCACTAGATTATTATAAATAATAGAATCTTGAAAATCTCCGAAACCAGTAATCTCCTGATAATCTAAACCACTAAACTTCAAAGCTGATTGGTCAGCAAATTTTATTTTACCTCCATTTCCTTGCCTTCTAAAATGAAAGTTTATGTCAATTTCTGTAGTTCCAACGAAATTCACTTGAAATCGACCATTTGTGTTTTGAAAAGCATTTAATTCAAAAACATCAGCAACAATTCGTGAATCTTGAAAAACAGCATTAAAGGGTTGATCATTATTAAAGCTATTATTGAAAAGAAATAGATTTCCACCCACTATGAAATCCACTGATTGGAAGTTTATATTGGGTTTAAGATATTCTTTGGTACTATCAGTTCCGTTATGCCTAAACGAGAATTCATTGCCTACATTAACTTTTATTGAATCACCATTGTTAATAGCCGAAAACTGCAACTGATCACCAGCAGATTCATCGCTGATATCAAAAACTAGGTCAGTACCAATATCAAATATTGAAGAACTAACACCATCAGTTGAGATAAAAACACCCACTGAATCGGTAGATATTGTAGATGAAGTTGTAACAAAAACGTTATTTTTGACAAT
The DNA here is from genome assembly GCF_024636815.1 of Marivirga sp. Lineage (GTDB taxonomy): Bacteria > Bacteroidota > Bacteroidia > Cytophagales > Cyclobacteriaceae > Marivirga. The sequence continues at coordinate 18,333 of NZ_JAGXGF010000215.1, read as the reverse complement.
TAAATTTCCATTATATATCCACAGACCAGCATTTAATGTTGAATCAGCATCTCCTTTAATAAGGACCTTATTTATATTGAAATTTTCACCTGGATTGATATTAACTTTATGGAAGATATTCACGGCAGAATCAATAGCTGGAACTACTCCGCCTTGCCATGTATTAGGATCAGACCAATTACCATTCGCTATTGAATTAATAAAATAAGGCTCAGTTTGGACTTGAACCACTGTTGTATCACTTATTAACTTATTATTTTCCCTCCAAAATTTAAAATAATAATCAGTTGCAGCTTGTAAATTTCCTATCCCTAATTGTCCAGAAAATGAACTAACCTCATAAGAAGTTGTAGTCGCAAAACTGTCTTCTGAAAATAATACTTTATAGAAAAACTCACTTTCACTACCTTGATTAATGAAATTGACATAAAGTGAATCAGTAAAAGAAGTGATATCGACTTGAGGCTGAGGTAATGGAGTAGGCTCAATTAAACGAACGCCCACTTTACCTTTATCATCTCCATTTCTATCCCATAATCTTATAAATACTTCTTCACCTGCGTTTAAGCCAGTTATTGTATCTTTTTGGTGGCTTTCAAACTTATTACTACAATAAAACTCTGTTAAACTACCACAACTGCCTGAATAAATGGAAAAACGAGTTTCTAATGCCTTATCACTAATTTCAAAAACATCATATAATTCACCGAAAGTCTCCACTACTAAATATCCTGAAGAGGGAACTTGAGCTTTCACCCAAATATCGGATGTACCGGCTGAAAATATAGAATCTTGAGCACATGGTACTCCCGTTCCAGAATCATTAGCATTAAATAATGAAAACCATTGAATGTCATTGGGTCCATAACTATCGAATGGAGAAAAAACACCAGGTGCCAATGCTGTGGCACAATTTTGATTCTCAGCAGTTTCCATATTGGCAAATGTTCTAGCACTCACTTGAAAAACATTTGGATCAGCATAACTGGGTAAATAAAGATTTAATCTATAAGTACCGGCAATTAAATCATCAAAAGCAAAAACACGCGATGAACCTTCAGTTATAACCCTTTTATAAGAAACCTCTGCAGCATCTCCACAAGTTTCTTGCTTCAATAATTCTACATAACTTGTTTGAAAAACATTATATCCATCTAATTGAATGACAATATCTTGTAGACTTCCCAAAGTGAAATTATAAGTTAGTGGCCCAACAAAAGATTGATAAACCGATGAATCCAGAGATGTTAAACTGAATAATGGTAATTCGGCAGGTATAGGGGAATAAGAGCGACTACTCACAGCAGAACCATCAACAGTAAGATTAAAACCAGTTTCACAAGTAGTATTGATTGGGTCGCCTGAATAGCTAATACTTAAATTCCCCTGAATTGCATCAAACCCAGACTCAATATTATTTGAAACCACTATGTAGTAGGTTGTTCCTGCCGATAAAAGTTCAGGGATTTCTAATATAGTCTTAGTTACTCCAGTAGTATCGAAAGCAATCCTGTTTGGGGTTGAATCATAACAACTATCAAATAGTTGCAATGAACCCCGATTTAAGTTCAGAATTTCGCCTAATCTTATCGTAAAATTATCAGTTACTTCCGGAGTAAATTGAAAGATTGCCTCCCTACCAGAATCAAACAAAGAGTCAAATACATACGAATTTGAATATAATGCTGTATTTATTGGTACCGTTTCATTTACATTGAGGTTAGCAGTTAAACTACAATCATTTCCCGGTCTTTCACCACCAGTAAAAATAAATACTTCTTCTAAATCAGATCCAGTATTAGATGTTTTGCTATTATCAGGCATTCCAGTACCAATCAAAAATCCATCACTATAAAAAATATTGTATACAGCACCATTCCAACCATCACCATAATTATCATAAGCCTCAAAGCGATAATTCACTCCATCTTGAAGACAAAGTGTATCTCTAACCGTAGATCCTACACCCAAAAAGCCTGCTGTTCTTTCAGCTAACAATACATTTGTATCATCATTAAATAATTTCCAAAAAATTTCTCCATTATATTGACCTAAAGAACCATCAACCTCAATTACTACTTGAGACTCATCCACTTGGCACTGTCCAAGCCCATTAAAATTAAATGTACATACACATAAAATTAGTAATACTACATGTCTCATATTCGCTTCTTAGTTATATCAATCCCACAAATTTAATGCATATCTTTACCTTAATAACAAAATAAATCAAAATATTACATAAATCCTAATTATTATTTTTTTATTACTATTTTTTAATACTAACTTGTAAGACCTCAAGAAAATAGAAGAGAATTATGAAAAAATTACTACTAATTATATTCCTAACTCAAACTTGCGCCATTCAAATCCTTAATGCTCAAAGCAGTGACCTACAGTTTTTTAACAAAATTGATTTAGCATTTAATGCAGATGGTTTTGAATTCATTTTAGCAAATGAGCAAGAAATTTTGAACCATACCAAAACAGTAGAGGATTCATTATCAGCAGAAATATTATACTATTTAGGTGACTCTTTTTTAGCTTTTGATAGCTTGGATAAGGCCTTGAATATCATGCAAAAAGAATTGAGCCTTAGAAAAAAGCTTCCTAATGCTGATCCCCTAATGATAGCTGACATCCATTTTAATCTGGGTTATTACTTACAACTCAATAATGAATTTGAATTATCAAAGGAGAATTTCTCAAAAGCATCAGAATTATATAAAGAAAACATTGGAATAGCTGACCCTGGTTACGTAGAAAGCAGAATAGAACTAGCTAAAACTAATGGAATTCTAGGCGAACACAGACAAGCAATGAAAATTCTTGAGGATTTACTTAAAATTGAATTTGTCATCGAACAATATCAACATATAGTCAATAAAGAATTGGGAATGGCTTACTTTGACATCGGCTATTACTCTAAATCAGAAAAAATATTAAAAGAAAATTTAGAATTTATTAAAAAGGTTTTTGGCCAGGAAAGCATTCAATATGCTGAAGCTTTGGTGACTTTGGCTATTCCTTACTATTACAGATCTCAATATTCAGAATCAGAATTACTTTACACTCAAGCATTGGACATTATTGCCAAAATTTCCGGCAATCAATTTTTAGAAGAAAACACCAAAAACAATTTAGCTTTACTTTACTGGAAAATAGGTCTTTATGATGAAGCATTAGAAATCTTCAGAGATATTATTGGAGACGAACCCACCTTACAAAATGCCAGCGCCTATAGTAACTACGCTCAAAATTTAATAGCAACCAATCAAAAGGAAAAAGCTATTGAGTATTTTGACAAGGCCCTTGCAATCATAAAAGATGTACTTGGAACTGATAGTGAATTATACATTAGAGTTTTAAAAGAAAAAGCACTCGCACTTAACAATAGTAATGATTTAGATAATTACTACAAATTAATGAATGAGAGTTTTTTAGCTTCTCAGAAAATTTTAGAAAAAAGTAATCCTGAATATTCTAAATATGAACTAAGATGGGGAATAGCCAATTTCCGAATGAACAATATCCAAAAAGCTGAAAAGCATATTAATTCTGCTCACAATCTAAGATCAAAATACTTAAATAAAAACCATCCTCTTTATGCTGAAACAAGCAAAGAATTAGCTGAATTGAGCTGGTATAAAAATAATCCTAAAAAAGCTAAAAGCTATTTTAAGGAAACATTTGATAATTATTTTGCTCAGATTGAGGCCTACTTTCCTGCATTAAGCGAACAACAAAAAGCTAATTTCTATACTAATACACTAAGATCAACATTTGAAGAATTCAATTCTTTTGCTATTGCCTACAGTGAAAATGATCCTGCCTTACTAGCTGACATGTACGATTATCAATTGGCTACCAAGGGGTTAATCATGTATGCTACCGCAAAAGCAAGAAAGAATATTTTAAATAGCGATAATTCAGAACTAAAAGAAAAATATCAAAATTGGATAGGCACCAAAGAATTGATTTCTCAATTGTATTCAATGTCAGAAGAGGAAATTCAGCAACAAGACTTAAAATTAGATTCCTTAATTTCAGTATCCGCTGAACTAGAAAAAGAGCTAAGCAGAGCTTCCTCCGAATTTGCAGAAGCTTATGCAGCTAAAAACGTTACCTGGAAAGATGTCCAGTCAAAATTAAAAGACAATGAAGCAGCCATTGAGATGATAAGATTCAGGGAATTTACCCCTGACAGCAGCGGAATATTTAAAAACAAAGTGAACTATGCGGCACTTTTAATAGATAAAAAATCGAAATACCCAAAATTAATTCTTTTTGAAAATGGCTTAGAATTAGAAAATAAATACATCAAAAATTATAAAAATGCCATCCGCTATCAGGTTAAAGATAATTACAGTTATGATTTTTACTGGAAACCAATAGCAGAGAATACTAGGCGATATGAAAAATTATATTTCTCTCCTGATGGAATTTATAATCAAATCAGTATTAATGTTTTATTCAATACTGAAACTGAAAAATTTGTATTAGAGGAACAAAATATTCAATTATTAACAAATACGAAAGATTTAATTGCCTATCGCGAAAAGGAATCTAATTCTAATTTAGCATCTAATCCTACTCTATTTGGTTTTCCAAATTACAATAAGGGGATAACCGAATCAGTGTCAGATACTCAAGCAGATGCTAGTGATATTGTAGAAAATGCAAGCTTAAATAGAGGTTTAAGAGGTAGCCTGCAAAGATATATTAGAGGTAATGCATTGGTTACAGCTTTGCCAGGTACAAAAGAGGAGGTCAACCAAATCGGAGTTATCTATGAAAATAACCAAATGGCTCAACCCAAAACTTATTTAGAAAATGAAGCTGATGAAATTCAAATTAAAAGTGTTGAAAACCCACAGGTTCTGCATATTGCCACTCACGGTTTCTTTCTGGAAGATAATGAGACAATCGACAATGAGGAAGAGGATAAATACAGTGATAATCCTCTTTTAAAATCAGGATTGATTATGGCGGGTGCCAATTCATTTATATCCTCAGGATTAAATCAGGGCACCATTCAAGATGGGATTTTAACCGCCTACGAAGCAATGAATTTAAATCTAAGTGACACTGAACTTGTAGTGCTTTCAGCTTGTGAGACAGGACTTGGGGATTTGAAAAATGGTGAAGGAGTTTATGGGTTAAGAAGAGCTTTTCAAGTAGCTGGTGCTGATGCGATAATCATGAGCTTATGGTCTGTAGACGATGAGGCTACACAAGAATTGATGACTGCTTTTTATCAAAATTGGTTGGGGGGTAAAAATAAATTAGATGCCTTTAATGATGCTCAAAAAACAATTAAGGCTAAATACAAGTCTCCATTCTATTGGGGTGCATTTGTAATGGTGGGCGAGTAATAATGTTTAGAAAATCATTTCAAAGAAGGCTTCGATATTGTTCGAAGCCTTTTTAATTTTGCAATATGCCAAAACAAAAAAAGTGGATTTTATCACCAGAACCTAAGCTAGATAACATTGATGCATTAAGTCATTCCATCAATATCAATCCTATTTTATCCAAAATATTGATAAATAGAGGGATCAAAAACTATAGTGAGGCAAAATCATACTTCAGACCTTCAATTGAAGATTGCCACGATCCATTTTTAATGAGGGACATGTCAACAGCTGTTGTTAGGTTAATACAGTCTATCGAAAACGAAGAGCCTATTCTCGTATATGGTGATTATGATGTTGATGGTTCTACATCAGTTGCAATGATGTATAGTTTCTTAAAAAATTATTGTCAAAATCTTTATTACTATATTCCCGATCGTTATTTGGAAGGTTATGGCATTTCTAAACAAGGCATCGATTATGCTGAGGAAAAGAACTGCAAGCTTATCATTTCTTTAGATTGCGGTATAAAAGCAATAGATCAAGTTGATTATGCCAATTCAAAAAATATTGACTTTATAATTTGCGATCACCACAACCCGGGTGAAAAATTACCGGCAGCGGTTGCAATCTTAGATCCTAAAAGAAAAGACTGTTCTTATCCATATAAAGAATTATCAGGCTGTGGGGTTGGCTTCAAACTCATTCAAGCATTTTGTATTCAAAAAGAAATCCCCGAACATCACGCATTTGAATTGCTCGATTTGGTGGCTATAAGTATTGCAGCTGATATTGTAGCAGTAACCGGAGAAAATAGAACGCTGGCATTTTATGGTCTTGAAAAAATAAACTTCAACCCAAGACCCGGTATTAAAGCATTGCTTCAAGCCTCAGGACTGAAGGATAAAATTACCATTTCAAATTTGGTCTTTCAATTAGGGCCAAGAATAAATGCAGCAGGAAGAATTGATCATGCTCACCTAGCGGTAAGGTTATTAACTGCAATACACGAAGATGAGGCCTTAATTATTGCTGAAAATGTCTCTAATAAAAACACCACCAGAAAAGACTTTGATCAGAACATTACAAGTGAAGCTTTAAAGACTATTGAAGAAAACAGCGAAATGCTCACTGCAAAAAGCACTGTCTTATTCAATAAAAACTGGCATAAGGGCGTAATTGGTATTGTAGCTTCAAGATGTATTGAGCATCATTACCGTCCCACGATAATCATGACCGAATCCAATGGAAAAGCCACGGGTTCGGCTCGATCAGTAGATGGTTTTGACCTATACTCTGCAATAGAATCATGCAAAGAACATTTGGATCAGTTTGGGGGCCACAAACATGCTGCTGGCTTAACATTATCAATAGATCAAATTTCTAATTTCTCTGCTGCTTTTGAGAAAATAGTTCAAAAGAACATAACAGAAGAACAGTTAATCCCTAAAGTCCTAATCGATAGCTATATTGAAATAGATCAAATAACAGATAAGTTTTATTCCATATTGAGTCAAATGGATCCTTTTGGGCCGGGAAATATGCAACCCGTTTTTGCAGCAAAACATTTAACCATACTAGGTGACCCCTTGATACTTAAAGAAAAACATTTAAAGCTGACTGTAAAAGATAAGAAAGGTAAGAATAAAATTACTGCTATTGGTTTTGGAATGGCCGAATATAAGTCGCTTATTATGAATTCAAATGCATTTGAACTAGCATTTACCATTCAAGAAAATCACTTTAATGGTACAAAATCTTTACAGCTTTATCTAAAAGATATCCGCATTGAGTGATAATTTTCGTTAATTTGCTAATTAGGTATGTTTGTTGCTTTGAAGCTTCAAAACAAATAAATAAAAATGATATTAAAAGCTGAAAATCTTGTAAAGATATATTCAAAAAGAACTGTAGTAGACCACATTTCCGTAAGTGTGGAGCAAGGAGAAATTGTTGGACTTTTAGGCCCAAATGGTGCCGGTAAAACCACTTCTTTTTATATGATAGTGGGCTTGGTGAAGCCAAATTCGGGGCAAATCTATTTGGATGAACAAAATATTACTGGATTGCCTATGTATAAAAGAGCCAAAAAAGGTGTTGGTTATTTGGCTCAGGAAGCTTCTGTTTTTAGATCTCTTACTGTGGAGGAAAACCTAATGGCTGTTTTGGAAATGCGAAAAATCAGCAATGAGGCCAGAAAAGAGAAAATGGAAAGCTTAATAGAAGAATTTAGCTTAGGGCATGTTCGAAAGAATAAAGGTATGGTGCTTTCCGGTGGAGAAAGAAGAAGAACAGAAATAGCACGTGCTTTAGCAATGGATCCGGCTTTTATTTTATTAGACGAACCTTTTGCAGGTGTGGATCCTATCGCGGTGGAGGAAATTCAAACCATAGTAGGACGATTGAAAGAAAAGAACATTGGTATCCTTATCACCGATCATAATGTTAATGAAACACTTTCTATCACTGATAGGGCTTATTTAATGTTTGAAGGAAAATTATTGAAGGCCGGTACCGCTGAAGAATTGGCTAATGATGAACAAGTGCGAAGAGTTTATTTAGGTAAGCATTTCGAATTAAAACGAAAACTATAAGCTATGGAATTCCTCCACTCTATAATGACTTGGGTAATGAAGAAAAGAATTCACGAAGTGGAGCTTTTCATGAAATACCCAAATGAAGTGCAAAGTGAAGTGCTTCAAAAACTCATTTATAGAGCGAGGAACACAAAATTTGGAAAAGAATATCATTTCGAAGTATTAAAAAATTTCAAGGATTATCAGGAGCGAGTTCCTTTACATACTTACGAAGAATTATTTCCTTATATAGATCAACTATTGAAAGGTGATCAAAATATCCTTTGGCCCACAGAAATCAGATGGTTTTCAAAATCATCCGGAACTACCAACGATAGAAGTAAATTCATTCCAGTTTCAGATGAAGCCCTTGAAGATTGCCATTTTAAAGGCGGTAAAGATTTGCTATCTATTTACCTTAACAACAATCCGGGATCCAGGCTATTTACAGGCAAAAATTTAAGCATAGGCGGAAGCCAGCAAGTCAATCAGTTTGACAATAATTCTAACTCATTTTATGGTGATGTTTCTGCTGTCATCATGAAAAATCTTCCTTTTTGGGTTCAGATTATCAGAACCCCTAGCTTGGAAATAGCTTTGATGGACGAATGGGAAGGTAAAATTGAAGCAATGGCTAAGGCTACTATGAAGGAAGATGTCACTAGCCTTACAGGCGTCCCCACGTGGACGGTAGTTTTATTGCAAAGAATCCTCGAGCTAAGTGGTAAGGACGATATATCAGAAGTTTGGCCAAATTTAGAACTATTCATTCACGGAGCTGTTTCTTTTGTACCTTACCAACCACTTTTCAGGGATTTAATCAAATCACCGAAAATGAATTATCTGGAGACTTATAATGCCTCAGAAGGTTTTTTCGGAATTCAAGACAGAAAAGATTCTGACGAAATGCTTTTAATGTTAGATTATGGCATCTTCTATGAGTTTATCCCTTTGGAAAATACGGATCAAAAGCAACCTAAAACAATTCGTTTGGATGATGTTGAACTCAATAAAGTTTATGAATTAGTTATAAGCACTAATGCAGGCTTGTGGAGATATCGAATTGGAGATACTATTCGATTTACTTCATTAGACCCTCATAGAATTAAAATTAGTGGTAGAACTAAACATTTTATCAATGCATTTGGCGAAGAGCTGATGATAGAAAATGCTGAAAAAGCTATCGCTACTGCTTGTAATAAAACAGGGGTGATTATTGACAATTTTACTGCTGCTCCAAAATATCTGGAACAAGGTAAAAAAGGAGCACATGAATGGGTAATAGAATTTGAAAAAGAACCTGATAAAATTGAAGATTTTGCACAAGTATTAGATGATGAAATCAGGAAAATAAATTCTGATTATGATGCAAAAAGATACAAAGATATCGCACTTCATTGTTTAGTGATTCATAAAGTACCACAAGGGACATTTTATGAATGGATGAGGAAAAGAGGAAAATTAGGTGGGCAGAATAAAGTGCCTAGATTATCAAATAATAGAAAGTACTTAGATGACCTATTGGAAATGGTGCTAGAAAAATAAAAAGCACAGCTGCTATCAACAACTGTGCTTCATTATATCTATTATAAAGATTTTTAAAACTCGAACCCTATAAAAAATTGTAATACTGAGTTCTTTCCATTATCCAAACCACGATCTTCAGGAGCAACATCAGCTAATCCGTAGTTATATCTAACACCAGCTGTTCCGCCTGTAAAGTCGAAACCAACTCCTGCTGCTACACCATAATCAAAGGTATTAAAATCATCCCTATCGTATTCTTCAACACTGTTAATACTTCCATCTCCATCTACATCTTTTACCTTGGCTGCAATTAATGTAGCAACGTATGGACCAGCACTAAAATATAAGCTTTCTCCTACATGAAAATTCGCTAAAACAGGAATTTCAATATAAGATAAATTGTATCTATACTTACCGCTTCCTCCAGTAAAAAAACCACCATCGTAATTGATTTGAGATCCTTTTAAGCTGTAATTAATCTCTGGTTGAATACTGATTTGGTCAGATAAACTTTTACGGAAATAAAACCCTACCGCAAAACCTGGTTTTGTATTTTCATCATTCACCTCATCTACATATAAATTGGAGAGATTTAAAGAAGCCCTTATTCCACTTTGATCTTCGGACTGAGCTTTAACTAAAATTGAACTTAAAATCAAAAATGGCAATACTAAAATTATTTTATTCATCTTAAAAAAAAGTTTGTTTGTAAGACTGTAAGCGTAATTCATGAGAATTAGTTACAAATGAAAATAATTTAAATGAGATTTAAGAGATGCTAATATTTAAAAAAAACGGAACATACTGAGCGTCAAACACAAAAAGCTAACGGTTATGTTAGCTTTTGTGGTAAATGGCTTTAAGAAAAAAAATTAAGATGCCCACTTAATGGTGCATCCTATTGCTTTGGTTTTCTTTACCGGTACTTCTTTCCCACTAAGAATAGCATCAACTGCATCTTCTACATATTTTTTATCCGCATCTTCGGCTGATTTAGTATTATTATCAATAGCTCCAATGTATTTCACAGTCCTGTCTGCATCCAATACATAAACATGAGGAGTATTGGTTGCTCCATAAGCTTTAGTAATTTCTTGCGTTTCATCATAAACATAAGGAAATGGAAAACCTTTATTCTCTGCCCTTACGATCATCTTCTCAAAAGAATCTTTAGGAGATTTTTCCGCATCATTAGGATTGATGGCAATTACAGGCACACCTTTGTCTGCATATTTCTCATGAAGCGCTATAATTCTATCCTCATAAGCAACTGAATAAGGGCAAGTGTTACAAGTGAAAATAATCATAAAGCCTTTTGCATTTTCATAAGAATCCATGGAAACCATTTCTCCATCTACATTTTTAAGGGAAAAATCTCTTGCTTTGTCCCCAAGCTCGTATCCACCTTTTTCAAAACTAAAAGCCAATAAAGCAAATAGTACAAACGATAATGAAATTAACTTTTTCATGTTATATTAATTTAATTTTTGTTTTATCAATTCTTCTAATTCTCCTTCATGAAACTCCTGTTCATAAAAGTATTTCTTACTATCCTTCATTATCAAAGTAGCCGGTATAGCTCCAGACCATTCAGGGGAAACCTTATCAATCCAGGAATTATAATCCACATCATCTATTAAAAATAGCCCTGAAGGATTGAGATTCTTTTTTTGAGCAAATTTTTCTGCTTTTGAAGCATTTTCTGAAAAATCTATACTCACATAGATAAACTCTACCTCAGGAAATTGATTTTGTGCGTTTACAAAATATGGTAGTTCTTTAATACAAGGTTTGCACCATGTAGCCCAAAAATTAATTACTTTAAGAGTATCTCCTTCGGATTGCACCATAATCTCTTCCAATTCAGGCACATCAATAATTTTTAGCTCACCATTCTGAGCCCAAATTTTAGTTGTGGAAAAAATAGAAGTGAGAAGAAATATACTTAAAATGAATTTATTCATAGCAAAATAATAACGATAATTTTTTTCAAATTGTTGATATTACAATATTTCTATAATCTCATTTTTAGGAATCTTCAGGAGGTTAATCCTTTGCTTGGAACCTCCTATGGTTATTTTAGAAAGAATTGCCATTCCTTCATCTGCTGTAGGGATAATTTCTATAACCTCCAAAGGGTCGACTCCTCCAATGTATTTAATAGCAATTTGACTCCCATTTTGGAAATCATAAAAGTTAAGCTTTATCCTTCCATCGAGAGTGGTATATGCATTAACCAGATAATTAACCGTTCCAACCGAAATTTGAGTAGTTGTTGCCTTTTGAATACTTAATCTGTCTTGCAAAATTTGTCCCCCTAAAATCTGGAGATTAATAGAATCATTTACAATCGGTTGATAGTTACTTATAAAATAAGATTGATTGTTGAATATATAATTTGATGCTAATAATCCATTTCCAGTTGGAGTGAAAGAGTTCATCATATTTCTTTGAGACCCTCTAATTTTACCGGTTTCTATGCCTTGATCATTTGTATAGGTCAAGCTTAGGCCTTCAACTCTTAATGAATTAAAATAAATAACAGAACCAGCATTATAAGAATCTACAAAGAAATCAGCCCTATTTAAGTTTCGAAAAGCCTGCAATTTCTGATGTGCATCATTAATATCATCATACCGCCTGGCCCATTCCATTGCAAAGCCATCTTGAATTTTACTTAGAACGGTACCTGTTGTATCATTATAAGTGAGCAGCAAATAAGTGTCTGGAGTCAGATTATTAAAAGCTAAGGGTTTGCGATAGGTATTATAAGTCCTTAAAGCTTCAATGGTTTGCTCCAAATCATTAATCTCAAAGAGCGTTGCCGTATAATCCGGTAGAGTGCTTCCAATAAAATAGTAATTACTACCTTGTCTGATCAAATTTGGAACAGCACTTACAAACTGAGGTTCTAATTGCCTGCTCCATTGAAAATCACCTCTATTATTGACTTTCAATACAAAGATAGATTCATTAGCTAATGCTGATAATATCAGGAAACCCCCATCATCAGTTTCGATTAAATCTAAAGGCTTATAATTAAGCCCTTCTGATGGATTATCAAAAATACTATTAAACTTTTCGGTAGGTGTAAATTCTACCAAATCCTCACTGCAGGAAGAATATAGAAACAAGACCGATATAATAAGTAATACATTTTTCATATTTCAACCGGCATAAATTCTTTCTTACTTAAATATTTTAAAGGAAAAATCACTCCTATTAAAGCTTCAACTGACTGAAAACTAAAATCATCCATAATATCATACGCCTCATTTTGAAGATTATCATTTAGATATCGAGCATTTTGATTATTTGCATTATTCAAACCTTTTCTAAAATTGGCTTCTGCTGTAATATAAAAGGTACTAACTCTAATCCTGGCCCCTACCCCTATAAATGCCCCTACTGTATAAGGTGACATAATTGATTTTATATCCTCGTTTTTCTGAAACTCTTGGCTTTCTATACCATTTTGAGTAGTGAATTTTGTATATTCTTTATTTGCATTGATCAACATCGAAAAATTTAAACCTGCTTGAGCAAATGGAATTACGGCAGGAACAGTTGGCTTCCTACTCGACTTATCCCAAAATTGACTGTTGACTTTTCTGAACATAAATCTAAAGAAAACTGGCACATCTAAATAATTAAGATCGTGATTATGTATAAAATTTACGCTTCTGGTTGATCCTGGCTGTTCTTGTGTATACTGAAAACGAATTTGATTTACGGATGCATTAGCTCCTAATACTAATCTTTGTTCAAATTGATAAAGAAAGGTGACTCCATAAATAATCCCCATATTTTCTACTTCCTGGTATTTCTTATCATATAGGCCTTCATCCAAACTTGTGGTCGGTTTGATTAAAGAATACCGATTAATTACATCTACGGTAGTATAATTAGCTCCTGCCCTAAAACCGAAATAAACTTGAGAATTTTTAAAGGGGTCCTTATTTAGTTTATCCCAGACAGATTGTGCCTGGCAAAACATTGTCGAAAGCAATAATAGTATACTGCAAAAATATCTTAACATCTTTTTATTATCATACACCGCAATAAATATCTAACTTTTTAAACTTCCATCAAAATAAATCTAGTGTTCGTTCACACTATCTTTTTACTAACTTTGCAGATAGAAAGAAATTATGCAAGAAGATATATCAAAAATAGAGCAAGAAGATGATGGATTATTTGAACATCATCAAATAAAAGTAGATCCTAAACAAGATTTATTAAGAATAGATAAATTTTTAATGGATAGGCTTCCAAATGTTACCAGAAATAAAGTTCAAAAAGCTATTAAAGATGGTTTTGTTCAGGTTAACGGAGAAACTATTAAGCCAAATTATAAAGTTCATCCTAATGACAGCATCAGAATTGCTTTACCTGAGCCCCCACGCGATACGGAAGTAAAACCTGAGAATATCCCTTTAAATATTGTTTATGAGGATTCCGATTTACTGATAGTAAATAAAGAAGCCGGAATGGTTGTCCATCCAGCTCATCAAAATTGGGAAGGAACTCTTGTGAATGCACTGGCTTATCATTTTCAACAACTGCCTGAAATGGAGGGAAATGAAGGCAGACCCGGTCTTGTGCATAGAATTGACAAAGACACTTCCGGGCTTTTGGTAATAGCCAAAACCGAAAAATCCATGACTCACTTGGCCAAACAGTTTTTCGATCATAGCATCGAAAGAACATATTATGCTTTGGTTTGGGGTGAAATGGAAGATGATGAAGGAACAATTGATGTAAATCTAGGAAGAAGCTTTAAAGACAGAAGAATTACGGATGCTTTTCCGGAAGGCGACTTTGGAAGAACCGCCATCACGCATTATAAAGTTTTAGAAAGATTACGATATGTTACCTTGATTCAATGTAACTTGGAAACAGGTAGAACCCATCAAATTCGAGCCCATATGAAATATATTGGTCATCCTTTATTTAATGATGTAACATATGGAGGAGATAGGATTTTGAAAGGAACGCAATTTTCAAAATATAAGTCTTTTGTGGACAATTGCTTTAAAATTATTCCAAGACAGGCTTTACATGCCAAATCATTAGGATTTATCCACCCATCTCATAATAAGCCAGTTCATTTCGATTCCGAACTGCCGGAAGATTTGAATGAAGTATTAGAAAAATGGCGACATTACATCCAATTCCACTAATTCTCCGTACCTTGCAACAAATTAAAATTTAATTTATGAAGACTACATTTTTTTTATTAATTACTGGATTACTAATTTTTACAGGCTGCAATATCCAAGAAAAGATTGATGAGATTGCCACCTTTAATATTAATAATTCTGCAGAATTCACTGTACCCTCTTCCTCACTAGTGAATGTACCTATTGATGTTGGTACGCCTGACATTAACACTTCTTCTCAACAAACTTTTGAGAATAATAATACAAGAGCTGATTTGGTAGAAAATGTGAATTTAAGTGAACTTAAACTTTCCATTACTAATCCAAATGACAGGACTTTTACTTTTTTGAAAAGTTTGAAGATTTATATATCAAATGATACTGAAGGCAAAACATTAATAGCTGAAAATCAAGATATTCCGGAAAATGTTGGCAGTACATTAGATTTAGAAACTACAGGGACAGATTTGAGTGAATACATCAAAGAGGACACTTACAGCCTTGAATTTGAAGCAGTAACCCGCGAAACAACAAACTCAAAAACTGACATTAAAGCTGAAATGATATTTGAAGTAAGAGCAAAAATTATATAATTCGCTCTCTGCCATTCCTTCAACTTTTAATTTATTTTTAACGGGATTGGCATACATAGCCAAAAGCGGATCTTTTAATTCATTAAAATTAGCAGAGAAATTTTGGGCTTGCTTATGTAGGTAAGCCTCAAATTTTTCTGCTTCTTCTTTTGTATAATGATCTGAAAACCGCTCTTCATACAACCAATCGTAAGCAATAAAATTATTTGGCCAAAGTTTATAGCTTTTGTGCACACGCTCATCAATTAAATCGGCTAAAGCCTGCATTTGATCATTCTTATTTTTGATTTCACGAATTTCCTGCAATTTTTCATCCACTATTTTCCCGATGGAAATATGAACTCTTCCCTTCACTCCTGTTATGCCCGCAATCATACTTTGCAAATCATCCTCAGGTGTTTTCTCAATAGGTTTACCAGCCAACTTTGATGCTATCTCTCTGGCTTTTAAAACATCACAAGGGTCATATTCATAGGAAATGGCCATAGGAGCCATTCTTAATGGAGCATAATTTTCATAAAAATCTCTTCCTCCACTTAAGCCGATCATTTTCAGCAAGCCCTGTTGCGTTTGATCATCCCCATCTTTGGTTCTACCTTCTCTTTGCGCTATCCAAATGGAGGTTTTTCGCTCCAATATTGTGTGTCTAATATAGGAAGAAAGGGTCTGAGAATAGGAATACATTTCCCTAGGCGGGATATTTCTATTGACAATAAAATTCTTATTAAGTTTGGCCAGATCTGTTACCCACTGATTTACTAATAAATTATTACCTATAGCTACTTCAGTGGTATCTACTCCTAATTCAAATAATAAAACATTTAGAATAGTAGAATCGAGTACAATATCTCTGTGATTAGAAATAAAAAGATAAGATTTATCTGGGTTAATTTTATCAAACCCATCATGTGAAATTCCGTCCGAGCTATTGTCGAGTACTCTACGCGCAGTAGGATACATCATTACTTTTTGGAAATCCTTAACGGTTTTCACGTCAGTTAATGCAGCCTTCAGTTGATCCACTGATTTATCAGGGAAAACTCTTTTAGAAACTTGATCAAAAAACGGATGATGAATCAAGCGCTGAATGGCTTCATTCACCTCTGAATCATTATAAGGCCTAATCGAATCAAATGCTTCCAAATACTCCATAGATAAAAAATAGAAACACGAAATAAGCGAAATTTATGATAAAAACCGTGATTTTATGAAAAAATGGCGGAAAAAGTCGTGTTACACTATAAAGTTAAGATAATAAAATTATGATTAAAATAATCTAACTTAAGGTTTAAGATGGGCTTTTATTTCTAAAAGCAGTTGGAACGCATTATGTTTCGCAACGTGCACTAGAGTGGCTATTGGGTACAAATTCAGAATATTACTTAAAAATAATGCCCAAGTTTGACTATTGATAGTAGTCAGACTTGGGCATTCAGATCAGTGAAATTTATTGCTTTAAAATCTTAGCAATTTGTTGTTTTCCTTTATAGCTCACCTTTATTCTGTACATTCCTTTTCGCATTTCTTTCATATCAATATCATGGCAAATGCTATTGCTTTCAGCCTCATAAACCACCTTTCCATATTGATTATTAAGGCTGATTTGATATTTATCATTGGAAAGAACATCAAAGTTTGTGGGCTCCATCTCAACGGTCAGGGTTTCCTCAACAGGATTTGGGGAATAAGTAAAATAACAAACAGGACTACCACAGTCGTTACCGGAAACCGTTACATATTTTGAGCGGTAATTGGAATTACCACAAGCATTATTTGCCCTTGCCCTGACATAACCACTTGAACTACCAGTCACCAATAAAACCTCGTTACTAGTGGTAGAGGAAGTATGGTGGAAGCTCCAACCGGAAGGAATCACCCAGTTATAACTGCTTGCTTCGGCTTGGGCAGGCACAGAATAATATTCCCATGCATTGGGTACTACATCAGAAGAGCCTTGAACTGGTGATGGGTCTGCTGGTCTTCCTACATATACTTTTTTCGTCAAACTAGTGCCATCAGCAAAATTAGCAGTTATATATTTATAGCCACGAAAGCTACTACTCCCTTCCTTTACTGTAATACTGCTTGAACTACTACTCATTATATTTAAGTTAGTAGTAGTGTTCCAAGAGGTAACAGGGCTGCCTAATTTGCAATTTCCAAAGGAATAAGTTTTCAACTGATTGTAGCAAAGCCTCTCACTTCCAGCTAAATCTTGTTGAAACAATCTTACTACCGGCTCTTGAGAATTTCCGTTTATCTCCTCCATTATCCATGCTACATTATCAGTAGTTGGTGTAATATGCTGCTGATTATTTTCTGGAGCATAGTAGCTGTCAAAGGGTGTTTCACCTGTACAAACTAAATTTCTGTTTAAGGCATTCGACCAATTGAAGTCGGGGTTTTCTAATGCCAAGGCACTTACTGTAGGGATAAAGGTATGATTGTCTAAATGACTATTAGCGACAATATTGAGGTTTTTTTCATTGAACCCATCCAAAAATTGAGCATGTATTTCCGCACCAGTAGGCTGGTATGCTCCGGCTGTTACGTCCATGGCTCCATTTTGATTTATATTTGTGATGTATTTTTCAGTGCTAAATATACCGGCTGATGGTGGTAACCAAGTGCCAGCGGCTATGACCCCTTTAAATGTCCTGTTTTGAACATTTGGGGATTGCATAAAGTTAGAAGTTGCCTCTGCTACTAATATGCCTAATTTTTTTCCTTCGAGATGAAGGAAATTTTCACCTTGAGAATTGTTCTTTTTTCCCAAAGTGGTGCCATTTAAAAGGGATACTTTTCTTAAATTAACCGGAAAGCCATTAGAACCTGCTAAACCATTACTTTCTAGTTCAGTCATAAATTCTTGCCTGAATTCAGCAGTATTGTTCAGCCTTTGATTCACTACACCATAATATTGCTCTATTAGCATTTGTTTTGCTGCCGTGGAAGTGAGTTTTTCTTCGTACGATTCCCTGGCATTCTCTTGACCTGCAGTGTAAGCATAAAAATGCAGCGCCTGTGAGATGCCAATAGGAATATTAGCCCCCAAATGCGGGGCATCAAAACTTACCCAAAGCCGTGTATTGTGATCCATATTGTTTTTCTCCATATAGGC
>NZ_JAGXGF010000214.1 GCF_024636815.1 Marivirga sp. | reverse complement strand
CATCTATACCAGCGGTAGAACCACTTGTAGTGAAATTCCACTCGTAGTTTTCTACAAGGTTAACCCCTTTTTGACTTTTTGCTGTTGTAGAGATTGTTGCAGTGTATTCACTTGCAGCATCAAAAACAACCGATGGTGTGAAAGTAGCTTCAACTCCTGAATATACTACATCACCACTGATGTCAGTAGTACCTTGCTCAACCGTGAAAGTAGTGCTATTGATTGTAGAAGGATCCATTTCTTCGCTAAAAGTAACCACTACTTTATGGTTACGAGCAACATCAGTATCGCTGTTTTCCGGCATTGTTGATACTACAGTTGGTGCCGCATCTTCAGTAGGTGTTGGATCATTATTATCTTTATCTTTACAAGATACCATTAGCATGGCAAATGCCATTGCTAAGATTGGAATCATTTTAATTTGTTTCATATTATTATGTTTAAAAAGTGTGTTAACTATTAAGTGTAATTTGTTCGTTATGAATTAAAAAATATATCGGATAGACAATGCGCCTCCATCACCCCAAAAGCCTGAGTATCCAAAAAGATTGAAAGCTGGTTTCCAGTCAACACTTAAATTAATGGGTAACTCTAAGAAGTTATATTCCAAACCTAAAATCCCATCAATACCAATAACGGTGTATGCTCTATCATCACCCCATCTTGTATCCTTTCCATCCCAAAAACCTACGTGACCACCAAAGCCAGCGTACCAGTTTAATCTATCAGTATTAAAAGCTCTACCATGAATTTCGTAAAGTGCGGTTAGTTCTAATCCTCTCCAGCGACTTGCGATTATGCCTTCAAAAGCTGCTTTATCAGAAACGAAATGCTTAATGGTAATTCCATTTGCAAATCCTCCTCTAAGGCCTATACCTGTATTGTAATCTTGTGCACTGCCGTAGGCAAATGCGAAAAAAGAAATCAAAATTGTAATACTAATTTTCTTCATCTGTTCATTGTTACTATTATCCTACTCTGTTGGCTTTTCGGATTCGCCCCGGCTTTTTATCCCTGTGTCAGTCAGGCATCACCACTTGTTTAATGATGATACAATATTAGACTGTTAAGCATTGAATAGTATTACACAATAAATCTTGTTATTTACATAAATCACTGATGTTAAGACTGAGGTAAACTAAAGGGGATTAAAAGTTAAATGAAGTTAGATTGAAAAAAGAGATTAGACATCCTCAAGATTCCCTTGTCTCTTCTCTTTTATTTTTTTATAAAAGGAAGGAGTAAGGCCTGTAATTTTTTTGAACTGATTTGAAAAGTGTGCAACACTGCTGTAATGAAGTATATAGGCTATTTCTGATGTGTTAAGCTCTGCATATAGTATGAGCTCTTTCGCTTTTTCAATTTTATGAATAATTATAAACTGCTGAATTGTGATCCCTTTTACCTCAGAGAAAAGGTTAGAAAGATAAGTATAATCGTATCCCAGCTTTTCACTAAGGTAATCTGAATAATTTACCTTAAGTTGTTCATCTGAGAAATGAATCATTTCTATTATAGCATTC
Organism: Marivirga sp.; assembly: GCF_024636815.1. Lineage (GTDB taxonomy): Bacteria > Bacteroidota > Bacteroidia > Cytophagales > Cyclobacteriaceae > Marivirga. The sequence continues at coordinate 5,144 of NZ_JAGXGF010000214.1, read as the reverse complement.
TTAATTTTTTCAACTATAATGCTCTTTTTATTATCCAATAATTCCAAACCTGATTTTAGTAAGTTTTGTTTGAGTAACTCTCTTTGTTCATGGTTGATATCCTGAAGCAATTCAACTGCACCTAATTCAACCACTAAATGTTTGATATCTAAACTTTTGAGCTCTTCCTGCACCAATAATTTACATCGTAGACTGACCATGTATTTAATATATAATTTCTCTTTAGTTATTGGAGAAAGTAAAGCTATATGAATGGGACTGAGTTGCATGTTTTTAGGTTTATTGAAAGCTAATTTAAATTGAGGAACGATCTCTGTACAGATATCAAATACATTCTTAGAAGTAAATGATACTTAATAGATTTCGGAAGTACTAATTCTTTATTGATTTAATTGAAGGTAAGCAATAGTAGCTGTATAAACTATTGTTTTAATGGGTGATTTGTAGTGATGTATGGTTTAAGCTAAGTGTAAAGAAAGATACAATTGTTTATTTTTTTTACTTTTTTAATAGTAAAATATTATCCGTGCTTATGCCAGATTTTGAAAAAGTTGGATGAAAAATTATTAACCTGGGCTGGATCAAAAGTGGTACCTTCAGGATGGATAATTAAGATTCCTTTTTTTTGAAAAAACTTAATTATCCGGTATCTCCTCCTAATTAGCAATAACACTCATGCCATGACTCCTAATCTTGGCATGAGTTATTGTTCCTAAGTATTATTACATTAATTAGCCTCTTTTATATATCCCCAGCCTTGATTTTGTTTAGTAACAATCTCAATAATGCCATCGGGAACAGTTCCCACACCACTGATGAGGTCTTGTTCGGTAGCATTATTTTTTTTGAGTGAGACAGCGCAAACCTTTAAGGACACATTATCAGATTTGGCAAGACTTTCAATTTCCGTTTTTACCGATGATTCACTTTTCAGCATCATTGGTAGCGCACCGCTATAAATCACCATTTCGAATTCAGATTCCGGATAGGCCTCTGACATACCTTTTACATGTCTCACAGCAGTCTTATGAACCTCAGTATCTGAACTGGTTACATCAAATATGATTTTCACCTTTTCCTTCTGGCATAAAGCAACTGAAGTAATCAGCGCCAATGCAAAGCATAAAATAATTTTTTTCATCATTATCATAATTTTTAACCCAAGCAGGCATCAATGTATGCTATTTTATTTTCCGCTAAGCGTCCCAAAGCCCAAACACCTGAAGGTGCTAGTTCAACACCCTCAATTTTGTTGGCCACCCAGTCATTATAAACATCCTCTGCATTAAGCCCCATGTTATTGGCTACTATTCCACTATAAACTCTGTAAGCCATGTCGCATGTACAAAATTTCGCGCCTTTTTCCTGAAGTCCTTTGATACCTGTTAGCACTGGCATTGGCATATCACCTTCTCCTGGTATATACATGGGGTTTCTTAGCGCGGGTTTGCTGGATACCGGATCATTGTAGCCAAATACTTCACCTAAATTATATTTTTTTATTACTTCATCATTAAGTGAGAATATTATTCCGTGGTGTCGCAATACGTTTAATACACCAAGGTCTTTAGGAGCTGTCCCCGTTCCTTCATTGGTCATATAGTATACGTTGGACCAAATTAGACCCCAATGCACAGCCTGGGACCCATCAAAAGCCACCGGATGCTGCATTTTACCTACCTCTTTTATCATCTCATCGGCTTTATTGCTCGCAGGTGATTCAATTGATTGTAAAACCTCCGAATTTAATGCCTTTACCGGGTTCGAAAGGAATGATAGGCCTGCGGTAGCTCCTGCTGCCATTGTTCCAATAAATTTACGTCTTGAATTGTTTTTAGTGTTAATCATGGTTTTAAAAATTTAGGTTTACAATTGATTTAACTTGTTATTTATTTTTGTTGATTTTTTTAAAGCCCATTTTTTTAATTTACTTTCTTGCTCCTATCCAATATTGATTTTGAAGTTCTCTTTTTGAGTTCCTTCATAAGTTCGGCAGCGTCTTCGCTGACCCGTGCCAATAAGAAATCATGGTCTGCATCTCTTTGCTGTTTAATGGTACTGGCTTAGCATTCATGTTTGGTTTCCTGTCTCCGCTTATTCTTTCTAAATATCTATTTTATTAGCTCAAACTCAGATTTACATCTACAAGCTGATTTTCCATTTTAATTTTCTTTTATTAATTCACCCTTCTTCTTTCATCTTCAGATCCTGAATTAAGATTTACGGACTTTAACTTATTATTGCCAAAAGTTTTGGTATAGGTAATATTGACAGATTGTATGTTAAGGTCTAAGTTAACATGACTATTACCTTGTCCATTTAGAATGCTGCCGTCAATGTCAATAGGGTTGAAAGTGTCAAACACATCAATAAAGGAAAACGATAGGCTGCTTTTTTCAAATGCTTTTTTTATAGCTAAGTCTACTTGGCCGTATGGCTGGCTCTTCCATAATCCCATGAATTGTTCTGAAAAGTAGTTTCCTGAAGCTTCAATTGTAAAGTCTTTTGGTAAAGAGAATGTAAGTGTGGAATTGGCGTTCCAGGTAAAGCCTTTATCTATAAAACCATTGTGGGTTTTAAATGATTGGTGATTTAGGGAAATATCATTTTGAATTTCCCACCAAGAGGTAATAAAAATAGGCAAGCTTGAGGTAATTACCCAGCTATTGAAATAATCCATGTTTTGGCTACTGTATATTTGTTCTCCAGTTTCAGGATTGGTTGCTGGTTGAAACCGCTGTATTTGATTATCTGTCGTATTATATTTTAAGGAAATCCACCAGCTTTTCAATTGGTAGCTTAGGTCTAGGCCATCGGTAATGGCTGGAAACAAGGCGGGGTTTCCAGCAAAAAACGTATTTGGACCACTAAAAAATACAAAGGGGGCAATTTCATTAAAACTTGGTCGAGTAATTCTTCTTGAATAGGCCAGGCTAACAGTACTTTCTTCAGCCAGTTTATTGGAAATCGAAAAGTTGGGGAAAAAGTTACCATATTCCCGGTCTACCAATCCTTCATTAACCCCTTCGCTTAAATATGTGGAGGTAAATTCATAACGCAACCCACTATAAATCTTCAACTTGTCTGAAATACTCCAATCCAATGATACATAGCCGGCCCAAACATCTTCTTTTAATTTGGCTAAACTGGTAAATCTGTTGTTGATCATCCATTGTTCCTGTTCAAAGTCTGTTACGATTACATTGTTTTCTAATTCAGAAAGACTTGCTTTTGCACCTGCCTGTAATTTAAATTTATCGCTGAGTAGATTTGTGTAGTCTATCTTGCTGACTTTAAAGTTGACAGGAGTATCTTTTGTGACCTTTAATGTTGATTCACTGACTATTGCATTATTGATTTGAGTTGCAATATCATAATTTGATGGGTTGTCATTTACAAAATATAAATAGTCAAAATGGGCATCAAGTGAATGTTGCCTATTAAACCTATGCTCAATCCCAAGGCCAATCATAGCATCCATCCAGATATTGCTTTCATTTAACTCCATGGTAGTGATAACGGTAGAATCAGGGGCTGCCCTGTTGATATTATTTGCAGTGGCATCCATATACCAATTGCGTTTATGTCCGGTAGCTAATAAGTTGACAGTAGTTTTGTCAGTTAAATCATAGGAAAATCCTGCACGAAGGTTTTGTTCCGTTAAGTTAAATGCCCTGTCTTGTTTAATATCAATTGTCTGGTCGAAATTATCTCCAAATAACGTTCTATTTTCTAACCATAGTTGATTATTGTCGTCAGTACGGTTACCGTACTCAATAAAATAGTTTATTCTATCCTGACGGTGGTTCAAGCTCAGGTTGCCTGCCAATATTTTTCCTTGATTGTAACCTGCAGTCAATGCCGCAATACCATTTGTGCCCATATTTGGTGTTTTTTTGGTAACAATATTAATTAACCCGCCCACACCTTCGGCATCATATTTTACCGGAGGGGAGGTGATCAGTTCTATTTTTTCAACATTTGAAGCATTCATACCATTTAGCATTTGCACAACAGCCTCTATAGGTAATTGACTTAGTTTACCATTGATCATAATGCCCACTCCATTTTGCCCAAACATTGAAATGCTATTATTCTGTTGGTTAACAATTACCCCTGGGCTTCTGGCTAGTACATCTAAAACTGATTTTGAAGAAGATGTAATTTGACTTTGCACATTCACGACTGTGCGGTCAGCTTTTTTCTCATATAATGGTTTTTGTGCTTTCACTACTACCTCATCAAGACTTTGGGTATCCTCATTCATTATAATATTGAGTGCTAAGCTTGAATTTTGATTTGTTACCTCCACGGTTTGAGAGGAGGGTTGATAACCAATCATCAGAGTTTGAAGGATGTAGTTTCCATTATCTATATTTTTAATTTCAAAACTGCCATCTGCTTCTGACACAGTACCCTTCACTAATGCAGAGTCATTAGGTTGAATTAGCACTACATTGGAAAAGGGTAGGGGGTTAGCTTCTGAATCTTTAACTGAACCCGTAATTTTATTTTGAGCTTGAGTGAATTGAATGGTCAATAATAAAATAGTAATCAACAAGCCAAAGATTTTAATTAAGCTTTTCATGGGGGATAACTTTTATTCAAAATGAATTATAGAATAAAATAAAGTTCAGAAGAATAGGGGTAAGGTACATAGTACCTCTGTTGCGAAAACTTTAAACTTTGTTAGAAAACTTTAAATTATGTTGCATTGATTTAAAAATGGTTGCAAAATGATGCTTTAATAATTTGTTACATCTTTCAATTAGTGAACCATCTAAATTATAAATCCTAAGGCTACAATTGTTTTAATGCTTAGTAACTCTTAGAAGTTTTAAGGGAATGGATACAATTCGGAATCATCTTACTTCAGATTTTTCAGAGGTAAAATGCAAATTGAAATTTAAGGCTACTTTCAATTACAAATTCTTTACTGAATTTTCGATTATAGGATTGCGTTTGTTATATTCTTGGATGATTTACTTCATCAGAATTGTTTCTCTATTAACCTGAGTTCGACTCTAATTTGTAAATTCAGATTTTCATATAATTCAATAGACAAGGCGTCTTTGAGAAGATATAGCGGGCTATATCGAGGGAAGATAACGCAGTATATTGGATTATATGGAAAAGCTTTTCCT
>NZ_JAGXGF010000213.1 GCF_024636815.1 Marivirga sp. | reverse complement strand
TTTTCCTATCCCACCTCTAAACAGCGATTTTCTTCCTAAAAATTCCTTACAATAGCCCGCTATTGCTTCAGAATTTTTAGTTGAAACTCACTATTTACAGGCGTTCTGAATCCTAAATTAGAATCGAACTCAGGTTAATAAGGATACTAAGTTCATCATTAGACTACTTTTAAAATTCATTAAAATGTAGAGTCAATAAATATTTTGGACTTAATTGAGTTAGAAATAAAAAAGGTGAGCCATTGCTGACTCACCTTTTGATTAAGATCTATTTTGAAAGAAGGTTTACTTTTTCTTCTTTTTACCTTTATCCTTAGCTTTTTTGGCTTCTTCACTTGCTTTCATTGCTTCTTGCAATCTCTGCTGGAATTTGGATGTCTTTTTATTGACATTCTTCTTCTTATTTTCCTCTAGAATCCCAATGATTTTATCTTCATCAATCATTCTTCTAATCAACGTTTGCTGACCGAATGTGATTAAGTTGGCTATTAGATAATAGAAACTTAAAGCTGCCGGGAAGCTATTCAATACAAACATGAAAATTACAGGCATGAAATACTGTATGTTTTTCATTGGGCCTTGTACTGAGCTTACTTGCCCCTGAGACCATGTAATTAAAAGGGTAGACAATGTCATTAGGATAGTGAATAAACTCACGTGATCGCCATAGAATGGGATTGTAAATGGCAAACTTAATACACTATCATATGTTGATAAATCACTTGCCCATAAGAAAGATTCTTGCCTCAGTTCAATAGAACTTGGGAAGAAATAGAACATGGCAAATAGAATCGGCATTTGTAGCAATAATGGAATACAACCAGAAAGAGGGTTTACACCTACTTTTCGATAGAGATCCATTTGATCTGCTTGAGCCTTTTGCATATCACCTCCATGCTTTTCCTTAATCTCGTCTAATTGAGGCTTTAAAACTTTCGTTTTAGCCATTGAGACATAGGATTTATAGGAAAGAGGGGAGAGTGCTAGTTTGATTAAAAACACTAATATGATAATAATCAAGCCGTAATTACTGATGTATTTTTCCAATACATAAAACACATTGATAATCACATATTTATTTACTAAACTGATAGGAAACCAGCCTAAATAAACATTTTCTTCAAAATCAGGAGCTACTTTTTGTAAAGTTTTATAGTTGTTTGGTCCAAAATAATATTTGAATTCACCCGCTTTGTTGGTTACTTCAGCTAAAGGAATTTCAACTTTAGCTTTTCCTCTTTTTACATAATCATCGGATAAACCTTCAATATCAGTAGCAAATTCCGCTCTTTTCATTGGAATATCCGTAATCAAGGCTTCCATAAAGAAGTTTTGCTTAAAAGAGAACCACTTTACAGGTTCTGTAATTTCTTCACTGTCTTCTTCAGATCGTTCACTTAAACCATCCATTCCTTCTTCTTCGGAATAGTAATTCATCGTGACTTTCATTCTACTCTGTTCGAGATCTTTTTCGAACTTACGCATTTTCTTATTCCAACGTAAAGTTAATTGATCACCCAGAACCTCATTATTAAGACCGTTGAATGCTAATGTGTAGCCTATCTGATATTGATTTCCTGATAAGGTATAAACCTGTTCAATACTTTTACCTGATGCTAATTGAGCAACAAATTTAATGTCTATCGTATCTCCATTTGAAAGCTGTCTCTTTGGAGAACCTTGCATTTCAAAATAGAGATCATACAAATTGACTTCACCATTAGCAGTATTAAACAACAACTCTTTCTCTTCATCTTCCTGATTGGAAATGATAAGAGGCTGACCATCGTGCGTTTTGAAATCCAGTAATTCTACATTTTTAATTCTACCACCTTTTGAATCAAATTGAATTGCTATAGTTTCAGTATTGAAAGTAGAAATTTGAGATTCGCCTTTTGCAACACCTGCAAACGCTCCAAATTGATTCACTAATTTTTGGTTTAAACTAGAATCATTTTCAATTACGCTTGTTGCTTCCTTGGTGTTTGTTGAAGGAGCAGCTTCTTGTTGTTTTTCGTTTTGTTCTACCTGATTGCTTTCAATATTTTCAGCTTGTTGCGGAGCGTCCGCAAAAAACCAGAAATAGGCAATCATTAAAATAGAAATCAGGATAAGTCCCGTTGCTTGATTTTTGTCCATCTAAATTGTAATTAATTCGATTCTGATAATATTTTATGTTCTAAACTTGCTTTTACAAATCGCACAAATAAAGGATGTGGATTTAAAACAGTACTTTTTAGCTCAGGATGAAATTGTGTGCCTACAAACCAAGGGTGTTCCGCAATTTCTACTATTTCCACTAACCCTGTTTTTGGATTAATTCCGGTAGCTTTCATACCTGCAGCTTCAATATCCTGCAAATATCTATTATTAAATTCGTATCTATGCCTATGACGCTCATTAATTTTCGTTTTTCCGTAAGCTTGATAGGCTTTTGTATTCTTTTTTAACTCACAAGCATAAGATCCCAAACGCATTGTTCCGCCTTTTTGAGTGATGCTTTGCTGTTCCTCCATTAAATCAATAATAGGATTTTTAGTTTTAGGATCCATTTCAGTAGAGGCAGCATCTTTTAAGCCTAATACATTCCTTGCAAATTCAACTACCGCACACTGCATTCCCAAGCAAATACCAAAAAATGGTAGTTTTTGTTCACGGCAGTATTTGATAGTATGAATCTTTCCTTCTATTCCTCTTTCTCCAAAACCAGGTGCAACTAATACTCCATGGACATTTCCTAATAATGAATCTACATTATCTGCATTGACTTCTTCTGAATGAATCCACTTAACATTTACTTTAGTTTCATTTTCAGCTCCAGCATGAATAAAGGATTCAGTAATGGATTTGTAAGCATCAGGTAATTCTATGTATTTACCTACCAGTGCAATATTGATATCTGAGATTGGATTTTTTAATTTACCTAAGAAGTTTTTCCATTGAGTCAATTCTGGTTCTACCTTATGAGAAAGCTTTAGTTTAGCTAATACTCTTTCATCCAGCTTTTCTTTCCTCATCAATAATGGAACATCATAGATAGAATCAGCATCCATTGCTTCTATAACTGAATTAATGTTCACATTACAGAAAAGAGCTAATTTCTTTCTTATTTCTTGGGGTAATTTATGTTCTGTTCGGCAAACCAAAATATCAGGCTGAATACCGGATTCTAATAATTGTTTTACAGCATGCTGAGTAGGCTTTGTTTTTAATTCACCCGCAGCCTTCAAATAGGGGATAAGGGTCAGGTTAACGACTAAGAAATTATTAGTTCCTACATCCCATTTCACTTGTCTTACAGCTTCAATAAAAGGCAAAGATTCAATATCACCTACACAACCCCCGATTTCTGTGATAACAATATCATATTCGTTTTTCTCGGCAACGGCATAAATATTTCTTTTGATTTCATCCGTAATATGAGGAATTACTTGAACTGTTTTACCCAAATAAGCACCTTCTCGTTCTTTTGTAATTACATTATAATAGATTCTACCAGTTGTGACATTGTTTTCTTGAGAGGTATTGATGTTTAAAAACCTTTCATAATGACCTAAATCCAAATCGGTTTCTGCACCATCCTCGGTTACAAAACATTCTCCATGTTCATATGGATTTAGTGTTCCTGGATCAATATTAATATAAGGATCTAATTTTTGAATAGTTACAGAGAAACCACGTGCTTGTAGCAATTTAGCTAAAGAAGCCGCGATTATACCTTTTCCTAAGGAAGAGGTTACACCACCGGTAACAAAGATGAATTTAGTATTTTTTTGAGATGCCATAAGTTGTTTTTGAATTGCCTGCTATACTTATGGGATACAAAGGTAGTATAAGCATTTTAAAATCTTCATCTATTTGAGATTTTAATGTTAATTTTTCTACTCTGTTTAAACAATACTTTCAGAATTAGAGGTTTAATGATATAATAAATTTAGATTGTGATAGTAACTTAATATACCATTTTATTCTAAAACATTAAATTCTTCCTTTTTCGGATATTCATCTATCCTTGTCCAGGTTTCAAGTCCGGAAATATTCACTGTAAAAATACTTTCATGGGTTTGTGCAATTTTAGCTCCGCCCAAAGTAGTATGCCAATTTTCCCAACTAAACTCTATACCTCCAACAGGGATAATTTGCACCCACATTTTTACAGATTCCGGCATTCCTGTTTCTTCATTAATTAGCCATAAATAAGAATCGCCAGGGGTAACTCCACCACTTTTATAGGTAATCAAAAGGCCTTCTATATTATCATCTTTTTGGGCGACATATCTTCTTTCAGTGCCTGCATCTCTCACTTTAGTAATGGGGTTTAACCAAAATGAATCATTTGCCCATATTTCATAAGCATCTTCTAATAATCTACTAAGTACTTCTTCTCTTTCTACTTTCTTACCTTTAGCAAAAGCTACTCCTTTTCTGGAATCTAATCTGATAAATACTTTATAGTTCTCCCAGGATACTTTAGCCCAATGTCTATCTTTGTCCCATACAAGCTGATGTTTTCCTGCAAAATCCCATTCCACTACAGATATTTCCTGCCATGCAGAATCATTGACTGCCGATAACATTTTATCCGCTAATCGCTCAGCTTTTTCGCCTTTCTCGCCTTGGGGTAAATCTTCATCTATTACCAAATAAGTGATAAAACCTATCAATCCTAAAACGACCAATACTATAAAAATCCACTTTATAATTTTCATCTATATATTATTAGAAGGGTACAAAAACAATTTTCTTAGTCTCGAAAAAAGGTTCTGAAAAGTATTCAGAGATTGAAACTTCTTGATACATTCTTTTTATCTCAGCCATTTCTTCTTCCAAATCTCCACCTTTTAGGGCAATTATTCCACTATTGTCTTCGGGATTATCAGATTGTACTTTTTGGTTTACCCAATGTATAAAGCTTTTCATGCGAGTAACCGCACGGCTAACAACAAAATCAAATTTACCTTTTGTCTTTTCAGCTCTTAGATGATGCGCTTCTACATTTTCTATGCCTAATGATTGGGTGACAGCTTTTACTACCTTTATTTTTTTACCAATAGAATCTACAAGAGTGAAATGGGCATTAGGAAACATAATTGCTAAAGGAATACCAGGGAATCCACCACCTGTCCCTACATCCAATATTTGTTTACCTGAAAGGTCTTGAAATTTAGCTATAGCTAAAGCATGAAGAATATGCTTTTCATAAATATAATCAATGTCTTTACGAGAAATGACATTGATTTTTTCATTCCATTCGGCATACAAATTGCCTAACTCTTCAAATTGTGCTTTTTGTTGTGCACTCAGTTCTGGGAAGTACTTTTCCACTATAGCACTGCTATCCATATCAGAATTGAGTTTCCTTACCTGTGATTAGTTCACGCATTAACTCTCTTGAGCGGTGTAATTGCGCTTTTATGGTGCCTAAAGGGGCCTCTAATTCTGTGGCTATTTCTTCATAAGAAAGTTCCTGAAAATATCTAAGCTTCACCAGGCGTTGATATTTGGAAGGTAATTTATCCACAAACATGCGCATCAATTCAATTCTCTGCGTTTTAATGGCTCTATCTTGAGGAGTCAAATTCCCTTTATCTTCCACATCCAGTTCAACAGCATCTCCATTATCATCTGTGTAGGACGAATGGATACTAATAGTTCTCAGTTTCTTTTTACGGATAAAATCAATCGCATTATTGGTTGCAATTCTAAACAACCAGGTACTGAAAGTATAATCTTTTTTAAATCGGTGAAGGCTTTTAAAGGCTTTTGAAAATGCTTCAATGGTTAAATCTTCTGCATCATCCACATTTCTCACCATTTTTAAAACCATGTGATATACTGGTTTTTTATATCTTTTCATCAACTCTGCATATGCCATTTGGTCTTTAGCTATAACTGCCTGGTCGATTAATCTAAAATCTTTTAATGCCTTCTCTGAAAAATTTCTATTTTTATTTATTTCCATTTAAGATGCTTTGTTAGTGAAGCATAAATTCCCCAAATCCAATAATATAATATAAATAGGATTTCTAATATGAGTAAATTATAATGCATGAATCTTATCCCAAAATTAATGCTAAGCTTGTAAAATACGACATATTGTCCTGCTATATACATTAAAATAAGGAAACATAAAATTAAACAATCAGTCGGACTTCCCAACATTATGCCCAATATAAATAATATCCACAATGAAGTTTGAGTAAAATGAAAGACCCCCAGCTTGACTTTATCTCTGATTTTATAATATTTACCTACTGATAGATGTCTTTTCTTTTGTCTGAAAAATGAACCCCAATTTTCTTTCGGATTAGAAAAAGTTAAACTTTCAGGATGAATACATATTTCTGTATTTTCGTGTGTAGAGTGCCTGTTGACCCATAAGTCATCATCTCCACCCATAATTGGGCTTAAATCTTTAAATCCCTTGGAAGCCAAAAATAAAGATTTTCTATAAGCTAAGTTTCTGCCTACGCCCATATAGGCTTCCTTTTTATATGCAAAGGATAAATAAAGCAAAGCAGTATGAATAGTTTCAAAACGAATGAATTGATTAAGAAAACTTTTTCTTTTTTTATATAAAGAAGCTCCTAAAACAATAGAAATTGAATTTGTGAAAGATTGTGACATTCTGTCAACCCAATGAACAGTAGCAGGATGGCAATCTGCATCGCTCAATAAAATAATATCATGTTCAGCACTATCAATTCCTTTAGTGAGAGCATATTTTTTTGAGTTAAAATTATCTGGAGTTTTTTCAATGTGCAATACTTTTAAATGTGAATGCTTTTGACTTTGATCCTTTAACCAATTTTTACTTCCATCATTAGACCTATCATTAACTACAATCACTTCAAAGCTTTCATATTCTTGATTAATAAATAGGGGTAAATTCTGCTTCAGGTTTTCGAGTTCATTGTGTGCGCAAATAATTACTGACACTGCTTCTTTGCTGTGATGTTTTTGACTTGGTTCTTTCCTATTAAAAATAAAAGGCAAAAAATATCGGAAATGAAAATAAGCTTGAATCAAAAAAATGGCAATGAAAATTAGACTTATGTGGTGGATTTGCTCCATACTTTAAAAATGATTCAGCTTTTTGACAAAGATATTGGAAAATAAAAACTATAAATTCTTAAGAAGCTATATTTTTGCATTCTTATGCAATTTACAATTTCAAATAAAGATAAAAACTCTAATGCTCGTGCTGGTGAATTAACCACCGCACATGGCAATATTAAAACTCCTATTTTCATGCCTGTTGGTACTGCAGGATCGGTTAAGGCCGTTCATCAGCGTGAATTAAAGGATGATATTCAAGCGCAAATCATTTTGGGGAATACCTATCATTTATATTTACGGCCCGGCTTAGATATTCTGCAAAAGGCTGGCGGACTTCATAAATTCAATGGATGGGAGAAACCAATCTTAACTGATAGTGGTGGTTATCAGGTTTACAGTTTGTCAGGAACAAGAAAAATAAAGGAAGAAGGAGTAACCTTCAAATCTCATATTGATGGCTCTTCTCATATATTTAGTCCTGAAGGTGTAATGGATATTCAACGAAAGATTGGTGCAGATATCATTATGGCTTTTGATGAATGTACGCCTTATCCATGTGATTATGAATATGCCAGAAAATCTATGGATATGACCCACAGATGGTTGGATAGATGCATCAAGCAGTTCGACAACACGGAAGGCCATTATGGGTATGAGCAATCATTGTTCCCAATTGTACAAGGCAGCACTTACAAGGATTTAAGAAAGCGGTCTGCAGAAGAAATAGCTTCCAAAGACAGGGCTGGTAATGCTATTGGTGGTTTATCTGTTGGGGAGCCTGCGGAAGATATGTATGAAATGACCGAATTGGTTTGCGATATACTTCCTCAGGATAAGCCTCGATATTTGATGGGAGTGGGAACTCCAGCCAATATATTGGAATGCATTGCTTTGGGAGTTGATATGTTCGATTGTGTGATGCCTACTCGAAATGCTCGAAATGGAATGTTATTTACCACCGAAGGCATCATAAATATCAAAAATAAAAAATGGGAGGATGATTTTTCTGCTATTGACCCAACATTGGGAACTTATGTGGATACATTTTATACAAAGGCCTATTTAAGACATTTAATTCACTCAAAAGAAATTCTGGGAGCTCAAATTGCCAGCATTCATAATTTAACTTTTTATCTTTGGTTGGTAGAACAAGCCAGAGAGCAAATTATATCTGGCACATTTTATGAATGGAAAGAAAAAATGGTTAAAAAATTAATGACCCGTTTGTAAAATCATTATGAAGATATTAGATAAATATATACTTAAAAAGTTCTTGTCCACTTTCGCTTTTGTGGTGATTATTATTCTGGCTATAGTCACGGTAATTGACTATACAGAAAAGAATGATGATTTCATGGAGCACAATTTAGGTTTAATTGATGTATTACCTTATTATGGAGCCTTTATTCCATGGATAGGAAATTTGATCACACCTATCACAATTTTTATTGCAGCGGTTTTTGTCACCTCAAAAATGGCTGGCCATACTGAAATTGTAGCCATGTTAGCAAGTGGTATGAGTTTTAGAAGGTTGTTAGTCCCTTATATGATGGGAGCTGGAATAGTGGCTATTTCTAGTTTTTATTTAAATGCTTATGTGATTCCTGATGCTAATAAAACAAGAATTGCTTTTGAAACTGCCTACATTAAAAAACCATTTTATTTTACCGATAGAGATATACATTTAAAAATTGCTCCTGAAACATATGCATATATGGAAAGCTATAATAATCAACGAGATGTTGGTTATCGCTTTACCTTGGAATTGATTGAAGATAAAAAACTTAAGGAAAAATTAAGTGCGAGAAGAATTGAGTGGGATTCCGTACAAAGTAATTGGAAAGTTAAAGATTGGACATTAAGGAAATTTGATGGAATGAAAGAAACTTTCTCGGAAGGAAAGGAGATGGACACCGTTCTCAATATCACTCCAAAAGATTTTGGGAATACTTACGGTTTACAAGAAACTCTCACACTAACAGAGTTGAATGATTATATAAGTTTATTGAAAGAAAGAGGTGCAGATAATGTTAAGATTTATCTTATTGAACGCTATATTCGTTTCATGGCTCCTTTTGCGGCCATAATATTAACTTTCATTGGAGTGGTAGTTTCATCCAAGAAGAAAAGGGGAGGAACTGGTTTTCAAATTGCACTGGGCTTTGTCATTGCTTTTGTCTTTATAATATTCTTTATTTTGAGCAAAGCTATAGCCGAAAATTCAACTATGAATCCTATTTTGGCTGTTTGGCTACCAAATATTACCTTTAGCATAGTAGGATTGGTTCTTTATAAATTTGTACCCCGATGACAAATGAGGTAAAAAATTACGTTCAGCTACATTTCATAGTTCTGATTTGGGGACTGACTGCAATTTTAGGGCTCCTTATTAATATTTCAGCTGTAGCTGTGGTTTTTTACCGTACTCTTTTTGCTACCATAATACTCTTATTTTTACTGTATCTCTGGAAGCTAAGCTTTAAATTAGGGATTAAAGAATTCCTAAAAATTACTGGTGTGGGCCTAATCATAGGATTGCATTGGATCCTCTTTTTTGCTGCTGCCAGAGTTTCTACAGCATCTGTTTGTTTAGTTGGAATAGCTACTTGTTCTTTCTGGACAAGTTTGATAGAGCCCTTAATGAGTAGTAGAAAAGTAAAAGTTTATGAATTAGCATTAGGTATAATGGTAGTGATTGGTCTATACATTATATTTAGTGTGGAATTTCAATATATTGAAGGATTAATAATGGCTATTTTATCTGCAATGCTAGCCAGTGTTTTTACTGTTTTGAATGGGAAATTGACACACCGCCATAATCATTATGTAATTACCTTTTATGAAATGATGGGTGCTTTTATCGGTTCAGTTCTATTAATCCCTCTTTATCTATTTTATTTCGATACAGAAATCTTAAATTTTGTTCCAATACAATGGGATTGGTTTTACCTTCTTATTTTGGCTGGAATTTGTACTGTTTTAGCTTTTTCTATGTCAGTTAAAGTGCAAAAAGTATTAAGCGCTTTTGTAGTAAACCTTACAGTTAACCTAGAGCCAATCTATGGAATTATACTAGCTTTTCTTATTTTTGGTGAGGAAGAGAAAATGAGCTTTGGATTCTATGTAGGGACTGCGATCATTTTACTCTCTGTGCTTAGTTATCCTATGGTGAATAGGATTATGAAAAGAAGAGCACTGCAAAGCGATTTAATTAGATAAATAATCCTATGATGTTGAGGGTAAATATTTTAATCCTTTTTTTAACAGTACTTTCTTTTAAACTTTTTGCACAAGATGAAATTATCTTGGAATCACCTGAATTGGTTGAAGCTAGAGTTGGAGAAGGCGTGGTTTTCTTAGTTAAGTACAATAAAGAAGATAATCCTAATCTTAAACTTACATGGAAAAGCGATATTTTAGATGCTAATTTTGATGATCAAGAAGGCGAATTCTTCTGGGAAACTAGTAATGATGATATTGGACTTCAATCTGCATTTTTCTATTTGAAAGATTCTTCCAATCAAATTATTGCCACTTCTAAAACACTTATTAAAGTTAATGCAAGAGCTTCTGTTCCCACGATTGAAATGGAGCCAGATTCACTTGATAGTCGTGCTTTTATAAAATTATTGCAAGGAGAAGAGTATAATCTTGAATTTATTGCCTCTACTCGTAATAGTAGAAATGCAGATGATGTGGTGCTTACCTACATCTGGAATAATGATACTGATTTACCTACAATCGATCAAGCGGAGACTCATGTAATTGGAAATAGACTTTTACTTGATTGGATACCTAGTCAAAGTCAAGCTTCTAAAAAATATTATGATTTGGATTTGATTGCAATTGACAATACAAATGCAGTTAATAGAAGAAAATTTCGATTTCAGATTATAGGCCAGGAGCTACCACCAAGATTAAGAAATAATGTAAATGATACGTACATAATTACTGCAGATCAGGAATTGGATATTGATTTTTCAGTTTATGATCCAAATAATGATCCAGTTGTTTATTCAGTTGATATTCCAGTTACAGTAGGAGCACCAACTATCAATGAAAAGGGAATTTTCACATGGGAACTCAGCTCTATGGAAATGAGTAATATCAGCTCAATATTTCCTCTCCAAATTAAATTAAAGGCTGAAGAAGCAGAAGATTCTCAACATTTTGTTGAAAAAGAAATAACAATTCTCAAAAGCGAAAAAAATGATCCTCCGCTTATTACAAAACTGAGTAATTTAAGTATTAGAGAAGGTTATGATATAAAAAGAAGAGTGTTTATTCAGGATAACAACCATCCTATCTCAGATTTAAAATACTCCTTAGAAAATGAGCCCGACTGGCTGTATGTCCAGCAGGAGGGAGGTCGACTATTTCTAATGAGTGATACTTTAGGTTTTGATATAGTGAAAGCAGATGGGATACCAGTACAATTTGATGTTTTATTTACAGTTACTGATCCTGAAGGTGCTTCGGATAGTAAGTTTTTTAATGTAACTGTAAACGAAGGCGTAAATACTCAAAAGTTGTATGAGCAATTAATTGATTATCAAAAGTCTACAGATGCTTTATTAGTAGGGCTAAGGAAACAAATTCGAGAGCTGGATTCCAGAGTGCAGAGAAATCAAAGACTTAAAAAAGGCTTGCTTTTTACTACCTTTTTCCTGGGTAGTTTCAGTGCAACAAGTTCATTTTTTGAAGATCATACCATTGCTAATCAAGTTACTCCTTATGCCGGTGCACTTTTAGCCATCACTAGTAGTGTGAATGCTCTGGCTTTTAATCAGGAAGGAAAAATTATTAATATAAAGGGAAGATTAGAAGATGTTGAAAAATCGATAGTTAGGAATAAAAGCTATTTGCAGACTTATTCTATTGAAGATGAAAATGATGATGAATTAAGAAATAGCGAATTAGTAAATAGGGTTCAATCATATCGACAAGCCTTGATTGAACAACGCATAGAATTAAGACGCTTGGAGGATCAGTACCGTGAATTGAATTATGTTCAGCGTAAGGTGAGAAGATTTAATAAAAAAGGAAAAGCTGAAAATTTAAAATGGAATTTTATTGATAAGATTTAATCTATTAACCTGAGTTCGACTCTAATTTGTAAATTCAGATTTTCATATAATTCAATAGACAAGGCGTCTTTGAGAAGATATAGCGGGCTATATCGAGGGAAGATAACGCAGTATATTGGATTATATGGAAAAGCTTTTCCT
>NZ_JAGXGF010000212.1 GCF_024636815.1 Marivirga sp. | reverse complement strand
GGACAATCGTTGCTGGAAATAATTCTGAACCAGTATCGTACGCTACGGTAGTCATAAAATCACCAAAAGACGGTGAGACTGTGAATGGTGTGGTAACAGGAGATGATGGAAGTTTTAAGTTAATAGGACTAAAACTAGGGAAATACATAGTAGAGGTTTCATTTGTAGGTTACCAAAAATTCTCTCAGGAAGTAGAATTAACACCAAGAGAACCTGATCATGATTTTGAAAGCATCAAACTTACAACTGATACTGATCAATTAGACGAAGTGGTTGTTTCAGGTCAAAGAGAAACTATAGAAAATAAAATAGATAGAATTGTTTACAATGCTGAGCAAGATGTTGCTAATATGGGAGGAGATGCTTCCGATGTTTTAAGGAGAGCTCCACTTTTATCAGTTGACCAGAACGGAAACGTATCACTAAGAGGAAATTCAAATGTACAAATTCTTATTAATGGTAAACCAAGCAGTATGTTTGGCGCCAATACTGGAGATGCTTTAAAAATGATCCCTTCTGATCAAATTAAAAGTGTGGAAGTGATCACCTCTCCTTCTGCTAAATACGATGGAGAAGGCACAGCAGGTATTATCAATATCATTACCAAAAAACAAACTCCACAAGGATTTGCAGGAAATGTAGATCTAACAGCTGGAACGCGAATTAATCGTGGTGTAGTTGGGATTAACGCAGGAAAAGGAAGATTGGGATTTAATGTCAATGGTAGTTCATTTTATTCTTGGCCGCAGTATGCTACTACAGATTTCTATCAGAAAACAGTCACAAATGGACAAACAAACATAAGAAGACAAGAAGGTGAAAACCTCAGCAACAGATTAGGTTATTTTGGAAATATGGGTGCTTTTTATGATTTCAATGCATTTCATAGTTTATCAACAAGTTTAAGGCTAAGAGGATTTAATAGCAATTCTGAGGGAACTAATACGGTTTCAGAAAATTTGGGTGGGACTGAAAATACCTATCAAAGATTTCAAGATAACTTATCTCAAAACTGGGGATATGAATGGTCATTTGATTATGTAATGAAATTTCCTGAGCAGGAAGGAAGAGAGTTTTCAGCATCTTACAAAATCGATGGAAATGTAAGAGATCAAGAATTTGAAATTAACCAACCTACAACTGAAAATTATGAAGTAGCAAGAAATATTAATGACGGCAACAATAGAGAAAACACCGTTCAAATTGATTATGCGCATCCTTTTGGAGAAAAATTCAAATTAGAAACTGGTTTCAAATCCATCATCAGAGATATTGACAGTGATTTCAAATATGAAGAGCAGCCTGAAGGTTCCAATAATTATCAAGTTGTAGATAACAGAACCGATATTTTCTACTACAATCAAGATGTATTTGCAGGATACGTTTCTACTCAAACCAATATCACCAAAAAGCTTGGAGTAATAGCTGGTGTTAGATATGAATATACTGGTCTTCAAGGTAGTTTTGAAGAAGCAACTGCACGTAATTTCGATCCCATATCATATGAGAATTGGTTACCAAGCATCATTGTGAATCAGAAATTCGGGAAGTTCAATTCCATAAAATTATCTTATAATAGAAGAATCCTACGACCTAGTTTGGGAAATGTGAATCCTTATGTTGAAATCGGAAATATTAGAAATATAAGCTTTGGTAATCCTGACCTAAATCCTGAATTATCCGATAATTATGAATTAGGTTTCAGCACCTTCTTAAAAGGAACTTCAGTTAACCTTTCCTTCTTTTACAATGACATTAGCGAAGTAATTCAGTCCGTTATTTTTGAAGATGCAGAAAGAAATGCAACGGTAACCACCTTTGAGAACGTGGGTACACAGCAAAATGTAGGATCAAACTTATTTATCTCCACTGAATTATTTAAAATCTGGACTATTCGTGGTGGAATCAATGCTAATTATTTTATGTCAGAAGGACTTATCCAAGGACAAGATGTTGAAAATAATGCTTGGTTATTTAGCGGAAACATCAATTCCAACATTAAATTACCTAATGATTGGATGATCGATGCCTTTGGATTTGCTAGACCAAGACGACAAACTTTACAAGGGTATAATCCATCATTCTCTATTTTTGGTTTGGGAATTAAGAAGCAAATTTGGGATAAAAGAGGAAGTATAGGATTATCTATAATTGAACCATTTAAAGAAAGAAAACCTTTTGAAACAGAATTAGGTAGCGAGGATAGTGATTTCTATCAACGAAATGTATTTTCTATTCCATTTCGTTCTTTTGGTCTTAATTTTAGTTATAAATTCGGTCAGCTGGATTATAAAGCTAGACAAAAAAGAAGTAGAATCTCTAACGATGATCAGAAATCAGGCGGAGATGATGGGCAGAGTTTTTAATTTGCTACCTCCATTTTCCATTTTTAAACTTTCCATTGAAGAAGTATAAAAGCACTTCTAAATGAATAAGTGGATTGTCAACAACCCTTAGTAGATATCTTTCTAAGGGTTGTTTACACTATTTCAATTTACTTTCTAATCCCTTAATCAACTTTTCAAGCATTTCTTTAAAAGCATAAATTTCAGTTTCTGAAACAGTATCCTCCTTAAAAGAACCTATTATTTTTTCTGGAATTTCAGCTGCTTTTAATTTTAACTTATCGCCTTCCTCTGTTAATGAAACAACTACCGTTCTTTCATCAAGTTCAGAGCGCTCCCTATAAATAAAGCCCTTCTTTTCGAGTCGTTTTAATAAAGGTGTTAAGGTATTAGATTCTAAGAGTAATCGATCCCCGATTTTGTTGACTGTTTGCTCTTGATGTTCCCATAAGACTAACATTACTAAATATTGCGGATAAGTAATATCTAAATCATTCAGATATGGTGCATATAATTTAGTGGTTAACCTTGATGCCGCGTATAACGGAAAACACAACTGTTTTTCTAAATAAAGTGCGCTAAACTTATCATCCATTTTAGATTATTTTTTTAATTTAGATATCAGGAATTTCCATCCGCCTGTTGACCAAAGTGCCCAAATTACTAAGACAGGCTGAAAAAACAACCTAATTAGTCTCTTTTGGTCGGTATCAAGACCAAAAGCATCAATTCCATTGGTGTATTGTGAGATATTGCCTGGGAAAATCAGGATATAAAACAAGGCTAAAGCAATTCCTACTTTTGCTTTATGCTTAAATAGAAAAATCATTAGGAGACCTAAAGTGATTTCTACAATCCCAGAGGATAAAACTACGAAATCCATAAAAGTAGGATCTGTGGGCAACCATCGCGGAACTTGAGCAAGAAATTCTTCCCGCTGAAAAGTAAGGTGCCCTATTCCGGCTAATGTCATAATTGCCCCCAATAAAATTCGAAGTGCATTCTTAATAAAATTAGTTTTCATAATTAATCTGTTACGTTTTAATCGTGTGCGATATAAAGGTACAGTAATTTATAAAACAGTAAAAATATATTCAATAAATATTAATTTAATTGGCTACAGTAGCATGGAAACTAAAATGGAATAATACGAACTTTGGGAGACAAGGGAAATTATTTCTTTCCCTCAAAATCAAGATAAGATTTTAACACATATAAGTCTAACAATGCTTTAGGACGAGCAAAAAATTCTCTAATAGTCACTCTTGTGGAAGAATAAACGGGTACTTCAGCTGCTGGAAATGCTATAGCATCCATTTCATAATATTGACTAATATATAACGCCCTGAAAGCATGAAATTCTTGAGTAATAATAGCAACATCTTGATGATTAAAAATCTCACTACAACGATATACGCTTTCTATGGTACTCAAGCCAGCAGTATCAATAGAAATTGCACTTTCTGGTACTCCTTTCTCCATTAATGACTTTTTCATATCGTTAGGTTCGTTATAGTAGCGAGTTCTGTTATCTCCGCTCAACAATAGACTTTTCACTTTTCCTTTGTGAAAAAGCTCCGCTGCCGCATCCATCCTATTATCAAAAAAACTATTGGCTTCCCCTTTCATATTTCGTTTGCTCGTACCTAAAACCAAGGCAATTTCTTTCTCAGGAATTTCATTAATATCCTCATAGATATAGGTGCTGGTTTTCGAAATGATGAAAACATTGGAAAATATAGCAAATACAATTACAGATATTAAAAGAAATAGACCAAGACGGATGAAGAATTTAAACATTATGCTTTTTGTGATTCAAATGCCTTAACGAAGAATTTTTCATAATCGTCAGGTCTTGCCATACATTTTTTATACCACTGCAAACGGTAATTTGTCTTTGTTCGCTCATTAAATTGCCAGTTTTCTACGAATGCCCTCATTTTACTGACTAAACTGTAAAATGTAATGCCCGATGCAACGGATACATTATAGCTTTCTGTAAACCCATGCATGGGAAGACGGACAAACTCATCTGCCTTGGATTTTGCTTCTTCGCTTATGCCTGCTTTCTCATTTCCCATTACAATAGCTATGGGTTTATCTAATTCTAATTCCTCAGGAGAACAAGCTTCTGCATTCGGACTTGTCACTACAATTTTATAGCCTTTCGATTTTAAATCTTGTAAAACATCAGCTGTAGGCGTTTTACTTTCAGGATATTGATGAACATCTACCCATTTGATAGCACCCCTACTTACACCTCTGCCCAGTTTAAATGCATTTTCATTTTCTATGATATGATAATGCTGAATCCCCAAACATTCCCCAGACCGAATAATAGCATTGGCATTATGAGGATCACGAATGTCCTCTAAAACCACTCTGATAAAATCTGTTCGATTCTCCAAAACAGATTCAATAAACTGCTTTCGTTCATCAGAAAGAAATTCTCCAAACTTTTGGGTGAGAAAATGATTTAATTCAGCATCCATATTCCTTTAGAATAAACCCAATTGCTCTTTATCATCATCCACATCCAAATCAACTGAATCACCTGTTTTATATTCTTTTGCTTTCTCTTCCTTCTTGCTTTCCAATAATTTTACTTTCGTGACATCATATTGAGAAAGTTTATTTCCAATTGCTTTCCAACCTTTCACATCAATCAACATATCGAAATCATAAGTAGCAGATTCCTTTTCCCTACCTTTTCCTTTGCGGAATTCTACTTCTAGTTGTGGATCTTTATCAGTACTTACCACTGTCAAAGTAGATTTTTTATGCTCTGAAATAAATACAAAAGGCTTGTTCATTGTACGTGTTTCAATTTGGAAACGCTTCACAAAATAGTTTTTGGAAGCACCATCATAATATACACTAGAAATCACACAGTTTGGATCGAATTTCTCAATTAACTCTACCTTCTCACCATCAAATCGATTGGTCAATTCATAATTACTCAGTTCATAAGAACCATCCTTATAAATCACCAAAATATTATCGTCTCCATGGAAAGAACCGATCAATTGACCTCTTTCGTCTGTATTCAATTTACCAACAGATTGGTCATAGTAGATTTTCAATCCACCAAAACTGCTTTCTCCCAACAATTTGAATTCGATTTTTTTTACAGGATATTTAGTTAAAATATTTCCTCCTGCGCCTCTACCTTTAATTTCCAATTCAGCAAAATCAAAATCAAATACTTTTACTCTTGCTCGGCAAGAATTAGATAATTTCACATTAATTACTTCTGACTCTCCATTAGGGCGAGCTTCCAGATACAATACTTTAGATCCCTTTGCTCCCTTAGAAAGGTCATAATCTCTATCGCGAGTTACAGATAAAACCTGGAATCTTTTCACCATAGTTCGACCTGTTTTCCCATCCAAATAAGCAGCATTATAAACCCTACGCTCATCATTCTTGCGGAAAATATCAACATGAATAATATCTTTGCCCACGAATACCTTCTCCTCGATTCGGACTACTTTATATGTCCCATCTCGCTTGAAGGCAATTACATCATCCAAATCCGAGCAATCGGTCACGAATTCATCTTTCTTCATTCCATAACCAATGAAGCCTTCTACCCTATTAACATAAAGCTTTTGGTTGTTTGCAGCAACTGTATGAGCTTGAATATTATCAAAACTCTTGATTTCAGTTTTACGCTCTCTTCCTTTACCGTATTTCTCTAATAAGCCTTTATAATAATCAATGGCATATTCTGTTAAGTTTTTCAAATGATGCTCTACCTGAGCCAATTCATCCTCTAACTTGCGCATTAACTCATCCGCCTTAAACTTATCAAATTTAGAAATTCTCTTGATTTTGATTTCCGTTAAGCGTATAATATCATCCTGTGTGATTTCTCTGTAAAATTGAGGTTTAAATGG
>NZ_JAGXGF010000211.1 GCF_024636815.1 Marivirga sp. | reverse complement strand
CAGATAATTCCATGCGGTACTGAAAACTACTCAACCAATTGTTCAGAAAATACCAAGCTGGGAAAATGGATAATACAAATGCAATGGCAATCAAGAATGCATATTCTTTGGTAATCAGCATTAAAATATTGGATAAAGAAGCGCCTAATACCTTTCTGATGCTAATCTCTTTCGTACGTTGTGCTATTGTGAAAGAAGACAGGCCAAAAAGCCCTAAGCAGCTAATTAAAATCGCCAATACCGTGGCAAAGCCTAATACGCGTTTCATCCTTAATTCAGATTGGTAAAAATTTTCTATGGTTTTATCCAAAAATTGGAATTCGTGGCTCTCGTTAGGATAAATGGAGTGATAGCTTGCCTGCATTTGCTCTTTGGCAGCTACCAAATCAATATTAGGTTTTAATTTTATATTGGTCGTAAACAAGCCCATATTATCAGGTTTAATCATCATAGGTCTAATGGCTTCGTACATGGATTGAGTATGAACATTTTTTACAATCCCTACTATGATTAATTCAGCCTGATTATAATTTACTCGTTCTCCAATGGCCTCTTCAGGATTTTCAAAACCCAGTTTTTTAACAGCCATTTCATTAATTAGAATTTCATTAGAAGCCATTCTAAAGTTTCTTCCTGCAATAAGCGGTACATCATATAAATTTATATAGGCTGTATCCGCTTTTTTTATCTGAATACCCAATTCAAAATCACTTGTATCTTCCGACAAACTTACTGAAGTGGTCCAAAGCCCCTGAGAAATTAGAATTTCGCTGCTCAAACTCACATCCTGAATAAAAGATTGTTTTTTAAGCTCGTCTCTCAAAATCTGATTCCGTTGATCAGTGTGATCGAAAGATGTATTAACATACATCACTGCTTCTTTATTAAAGCCTACATCTTTTTTCAACAAATAATCAATTTGCCCACTTACTGCCATCACTATTATAATAAAGGCAATGGATAATGAAAACTGAAGCACGGTCAGGTTTTTCCGTAGAAAAAATTGAAAGTCAAAGCCTTTTTTCCATTTACGATCACCCTTTAAGGCTTTTATTGGAGAATATCCCGATAAGAGTAAAGCTGGATAAATGCCTGAAAGCAGTAATATTAAGATAGAAAGTAAGGAAAGAAAAATTAAATTATTGCCTGACCAATACTCAAAAGTAAGGCCTTCGGGAAGCAATTCTTTAAAGTAAGCTATCCCAAGTTCACTTAAAAACAAGGCTATTATTATAGCTAAAAGTATAATTATAAATGTTTCGGTAAGAAACTGTGCTACCAATTGTTTTCTACTACTCCCTAGCGTTTTCCTTACCCCTACTTCTTTTGCCCTCAATTTGGCCTGGGCTGTTTCCAAATTAATAAAATTGACACAGGCAATAAATAGAATAAAAAATCCAATAGCAATGAGTCCTTTTATGACCATTTTATTGGCTGCTTTGGTACTGTAAGTTTGACTAAAATGAAGCTCACTTAATGGTTCCAAATAAAAATCAGTCCGCCAATCCCCTTCTGGTTTAATGTATTTGTTCTTAATAGCTAAAAGGGTTTCTTCTGCTTTCTCATAGTCATTAGGATCAATTTTTATAAACAACTGGGAAGAAGAGGTGACATTTCCCCAACTATCCACATGAATTTCCTCACGACTACTTTGTTTGTTTAAAATAGTAGCCATTGAAATAAATTCTGTAAAAGTAAAATCGCTATTTTCTTCAAAATCAGCAACCACTCCAGTTATTTTTGTTGGAATTGTATCTGCAAACATTAACTCCCTGCCCAATGCTTCTGATGGTGAAATATCGCCAAAATATTTCTGCATAGCTTTTTCAGTAAGCACAATAGAATTCATGTCTTTTAAAGCGGTGACTCTATTGCCACTTAACCATTGGTAAGGAAACATCTTGAAATAAGAGGAATCGGTATAAATCACTCCTTTTTGCCTGCCATAATTCTTTTCTCCATCTGCAGAGCTTACCATCACTGAACTGGAGGTGTAGAAATGGTTTACCTCTGTTGCCATTGGCAATTCATTTCTAACCGCTTCTGCCAAAGGAAAATGAGTCCCTGAATTAGGCCATTTCTCTTCTGCATTACCTGTTACACTCATTACCCTATGAATTTTTTCTTTCTCAGGATGGAAGGTATCGAAACCATATTCATAGGCAACCAAATTATAGATGACAAAACAGGCCGCTATACCTATAGATAAGCCTATCACATGAATGAAAGAGCGCAGGCTGTGACGCTTGATGTTGCGCAGGGCGATTTTTAGGTAGTTGAGTAGCATGGATATAGATTTATAATTTATCTTTCATTTTTGTTCTAGTAAAAAATGGTTCAATCACTCCCTACTAATCATTTAAAGTTTCAGCAGGATTTACCAGTGCTGCTTTCACTGTTTGAACAAGTGTTGAAGCTAAAAAAATGACTGCAATGATTACAGCTGGGATTACATAAAACCACCAGCCAAGCTCTATCCTGACCAGAAAATTATCTAGCCAGTTGGAGAATAAATAAAAGGATAATGGAATACCCACGGTAAAGCAGATACTCAACCAAATCAGATATTCACGAGAAACCAAGGTTAAAACGTCTGTAAAAGATGCCCCCATAATTTTGCGGATACTGATTTCCTTATTTCTTCCGATAATCAGTTGAGTGGTGACGCCCACAATACCCATTACTGCTATTATTATGGCGATTATTGCCGCCAGACTAAATAGTTGCACAAATTGCAATTCACTTTTATATTGCTTATCAAAATGTTCATCCAGAAAATAATACTCGAAAGGTGATGCTGGAAATAAGGTATTGAAAGCAGTCGCTATTTGGGGAAGGATTTTACCAACTTCCTCTTTATTAAAATCCAGAATATAATAATTCAAATCACCAGGGGAGTAATTTAATACTAGTGGGTTGATTTGATTATTAACCCCTTGCTGTCTGAAATTGTCTACCACACCAACAATTGGGACTGCATTGCCATTGCTGAAAAGCTGCTCTCCAATGGCATTCTCTGGCTCATTAAAACCTAAAGTTTCCAGAGCTTTTTCGTTGATAATGGCTTCGCTTCCTTCTTCAAGTGCATTATTGAAATATCTTCCTGCTTTTAACTGAATTTTAAAAGTTTCAAAATAATTTTCGCCTACGTTTAATATACTGTACATAGCGCCACTTTTATCGTTCCCTTCCACATAAACATTATCGGTACGCCAATACACTTCATTGCCGGGAATTTCATTGGTTGCAGCTACAGCTTTTACTCCTTCAATTTTGGTTAATTCATTGTTCATCTGTTCCTGATAATTTCCACTTCCCTCCACAAAAAGCATAGGAGAACGCACTATAAGTTTATCATTCAACGCAATACCCAGTTCTTGCTCTCGCATGTGATTGAGTTGATAGTAAACTGTGAAAATCCCTGAAAGTATGATCAAGCAGAAGACTAATTGGGAAACCAAGAGTGGTCTGGCAAAAGTGTTTCTTAATTTAAAAGTTAGCGTTCCTTTCAGTATGTCTGAGGGCGAAAAGGAAGTCAATACAGCAGCCGGATATATACCAGAAATCAAAGTTCCGAAAATCCATAAGATTAGTAGAAATGAATATAGCTGGTCAAATCCAAAAGCAGAAGCGGGTAAATTCAGGCTCAGTACCTCTACAATAAAATTACCACTTGTACCGAGGATAACTGCAGCAATTGACACAGCCATGAAGTTGATCATTAGAGATTCCATCATAAACTGAAGAAAAAGCTGCTGTTTATTCCCTCCAGTAACTTTTCTCACGCCAATTTCCCTTGCTCGGTTAAGTGCCCGTGAATTTGTGATATTAATGCTATTGAGGTAAACCATTAACAATACAAAAGCGCCAATCCATATAAAATATTTTAATTTGCTTCCATCTATACCGGCATTATATTCTCCCGCATATTGGAGATTAGTATGGATTTGATCAACTGCCTGGAATTCAAGTTCCCATTCATTTCCTGCGGCTTTCAATGTTTCTCCATGACGGCTTTGCAATGCATCATTCATTTGGCTCCGAACAGCTTCAATAGTGGCTTTTTCATTGATTTTCAAATAGGTGTACATGTTTTGCCAATCAAAAGACTGATCAACCTGCTTCCCTATAAAATGATGCAACGTAGCATATGAGACTAAAATCTCTGGTTTTAAATGCCTGTTTTCAGGAACGGACTCATATACTCCTGCCACTTCAAACACTACTGTTCCATCAAAATTAGTGCTGTTAATTTCCAGTACTTTTCCAGTAGGATCTTCATCACCATATATTTTCTGAGCAGTAGTTTCAGAAAGCATTACCTTTAAAGGCAATGCCATTTGCTCCAAGTCTCCTTGTTTGATTTCCACATCAAAAAAATCAAAATATTGAGCATCAGTCAGAAAAATATTTTCCTCGCGAATAAATTCTTCTCCTAGTCCTGCAATGACTTCTCCCATAATCACTACTCGGCTAAAAGCTTCAACTGCAGGGAGTTCATCCAAAGCCAGTTGCCCCATGGCTGGAGCGGTTCGGGCGCTATGCTCCTCTACTTGACCTTCGGAGACAGAAGCAAGATTCAATCTGTATAATTGATCAGATACTGCTAAATCTGCATCATAACTTTGCTCAAACTGCACGTACATCATAATAAGCAAGGCCGCGGTTATACCTATTGACAAGCCACCAATATTAATGAAGAAATAGGCTTTATTTTTAAAAAGCTGCCTGAAGAAGATTTTGAGATAGTTTTTAAGCATGGCGATATATTTTAGCGTACTCACTTTTTAAGGGATTTACAGGATTTACCATAGAGACTTTTATTGCTTGATAGGCAATTGAAAACGGTTGAGGTTTGCAGCGAACTGGCCTATAGCCAGCATGAATGTCATAGCCTATATTACCTGCCATCTTTGTTTGTTAAATCATGTTTAAAAAGCAAATTATAAATTCCGTAGAAGGTCTCTTCTTGCTCCGCTGTTTCAATTGAAATGTTTGTGAATAAGATTCTCCCTATTCCGGTTTTGGGTGAAAAATACATTAGTGTAGTTGTTCCAAAATCATTCCCTGCGTGCCCTATCAAACCTTCAAAGGATAAATCCCAGCAGATACCCTCTGTAAGCTCTTCTCCATCGAATTGCTTTCTCATCATTTCTAAAAATGATTCTTTGTTCATTATACTACTCTCCCCCTCCACTCCCTTCATCATTTCTTGCATATATCTGGTCATATCGCTCACAGAACTGTAAAGTCCGCCATCAGTATAGGTAATGATTCGATATTTTGGCACTTCATTGTAGAATTCATTATAATAGGTGACGTGATTATTGTTTTTTGCTTCCTCCAGTTTCCAGCTTGATGAATTCATTTTTAAAGCATTGAGAAGTAATTCTTCAGTCAATTCATTAAAGGATTCACCCGTTTTGATTTCAAT
>NZ_JAGXGF010000210.1 GCF_024636815.1 Marivirga sp. | reverse complement strand
TTTCTTTGCTGATCAATATGATATTTCCATGCATACTATGATAACACCTTTTGAGGTGGTTGAAATCAGCAAACTCATTTAGCTTCTTTCAGCTTTTTTTCAATTTTCAATTTCTTTTGTTTCAAGATTTGAAGAACAATCTCTCTAGCGCTTTCATCATTAAGAGTGTTAAACAGATCATGCTTCTCAATGTATTTTATTCCTTTTTCGATATGTTCTGCTTCTACATGATATAAAAAGGGTTCTTTCAATTTATTAATATCCAGACTTTCTAATTTTAGGTTATTGGAGATTGTATCAAAAACCTGTTCTACTGATAATATTTTAGTTTTTTTTAATTTTTCGTAAATCAATTCAACATCTTTCCTTTGAATTTCTAAAACAGCTGCTTCTAGTTGGTGGAATCCTATCCCTTCAGCAGATGTGATAGAGATGACTTCGTCAAGTTTACTATTTACAGTATCACTGATTATAGCGAGTTGTTTAGCATATTTTTCCGGAAGAACCTTAGCGTATTTTTCATCTATTACTGCTTTTGCCACTATTTTAGGATAATATTTTTCGTAGAAAGCATAAACTCCCATTCCTATCAATAATATCAGTGTAATTATTAAGAATATTTTTTTCATAATTAATGCTAATTGATTCAATCTTGATTTTCTATTAATTACTTAACGAACAATTATGTGATTTTATACGTAATAATATATATATAATTTACTTTAAAATATTACATCAAAAATACTGTTATTATTCTTTTCTATGCGAACTGTTAAAAATTCAGTAAAAATCGATTGTAATAATGTAATAAAAAATGAAAAAAGTAATAAAAATAAAATTTAATAAATATATAAAATACTGATAATAAGTATATTAAAAATATTTATTAATTTTTAATATAAAATAAAGTAAAAATAAGGACATAATATTTATGATGTATAGTGAATATATTATAAATTTTAGTATTAAAATAAATCAATGAAATATTAATAGAATAATAATATTGAAAAATTTATATAGAAATTATTTGTATAATAATCGTTAAAAAGACACATGATGGTAAAACATACGATTTTGATAGTTGAGGATGATGAGCCAATGAGGTTTTTGTTGGATGTTTTATTGAAAACTGACTATGATTTAATATTTAAAAATGATGGTCTGGCAGGAATGAAGTGGCTTTCAGAAGGTAATATCCCGTCAGTGATAGTTTCAGATTTTAAAACCCCTAAAATGAATGGGTTTGATTTTTTTAACAGCATTTCACAAAGTGGTATGTTTTCCGAAATACCTTTTGTGTTTATCACCAATAGAAAAGAGGAAGCTTTTAAGAATAGATGCTTGGCATTAGGAGCTAAAGGTTATTTGCAAAAACCATTTGATCCTGAGCAATTACATGAAATGTTAGATGGAATATTTAAAGAAATTGAACAATAATAATATGGATACTATAAATACACTTTTAGATAATAAAATTGAAAATCGTTCTTTAATCAAAGAGAGGTCTTTTGATAAAAAAATATTTTATATAAGTAATGAGGCTTTCAATGAACCAAAATTAAGTGTCTTTACCCGAGTGGAGAAAATTAATTTTGAACAACTAATTGAAGCTATCGAACATATTTCTTCAGCTAAGGATCCTGATGCCATTATTTTTCATACTAATTATATTGACCATATCTTTTTCATCAACTTGAGCAAAATTGCCCATACCGTTCGAAATTCAAATAAAACTATCCCGATAATTATTGTTTCAGATAAAATCGAATTAGAGACTAAAAAGAAAGTTTTAAAATTAGGTGGTGATGATTGTTTTCCTATCAATTTCAATCCAGAGAAATTGAATTATTGGATTGAATTTTTAAAAATCTTTAAGAGGCTGTCTAAAGAGGAAAATAATTCAAAAAATATAATGCCAGATTATAAAATTGGAGCTACCAAAAGGATTTTTGATGTTATAGTTTCAGGAAGTTTGCTCTTATTATTTAGTCCAATTATGTTGGTTATTACCTTAATCATAAAATTAGAATCTAAAGGCCCTGTATTTTATGTGTCTAAAAGAGCGGGTGTAGGCTATAAGATTTTTAACTTTTTAAAATTTAGATCTATGGCCGATGGAGCTGATAAAGAACTTAGTAAACTCTCTCATTTAAATCAATATGGCACAAATTCAAATGCTGATGATTCTTCAGAGGCTAACTCTGTGTTTTTCAAAATTAAAGACGACCCAAGGATAACAAAATTTGGGAAGTTTTTAAGAGATACTAGCTTAGATGAAATCCCTCAATTAATCAATGTATTAAAAGGTGATATGTCAATTGTTGGTAATAGGCCTCTGCCGCTATATGAAGCTCAGCAATTGACCAAAGATCAGTGTGCTCTTAGGTTTAGGGCAGCGGCAGGTATCACGGGTCTATGGCAGGTAACCAAGAGGGGTAAGGCGGAAATGTCTGAAGAAGAAAGAATTTCATTAGATTTTGATTATGCTAAGAATAACTCTTTCAAAAATGATATGAAGCTTTTATTCAAGACTGTACCTGCTTTATTGCAAGAAGAAAAAGTTTAAAGTTTCATTTTTCATCACTACAATTTTCAAATAAATACATATTCAGATTTTTAATATATGAAAAGTTGAAATACATCTTTTATTTTATTGAGATACTATTGGTAGCATATTTTATATATGTTAGTCTCTATACATTTATTTTTGCTCTCGCATCATTATTTTACAAAGATAAAGTCAAAGGCTTAAGCTCCGAGCGGCTCAAGTTTGCGGTCTTTATTCCTGCGTATAAAGAAGATCAAGTAATATTGTCTGTAGCAAAGAAAGCAATAAGCCATAATTATCCTTCTGATAAATTTGAAGTATTTATTATTGCTGATTCCCTAAAGAAAGAAACTGTTGAATTCTTAAAATCAATAGAGGAATTAAATGTAGTGGAAGTCAGCTTTGAGCAAAGCACAAAAGTAAAATCATTAAATAAAGCTTTCGAATATATTGGCAATAATCATGATTTTGATTGCGGAGTTATATTGGATGCTGACAATATAATGGGGGATGATTTCCTTCATAAAGTTAATGAATTGCATGTTGAAGGAAAAATGGCTATTCAAGGGCAAAGAGCTGCAAAAAATGAAAATAATACGATATCATTTTTAGATGGTTTAAGTGAAAGCATCAATAATTCAATTTACGGGAAGGGAAGTACCGTATTAAACTTCTCTTCCTCTTTGAAAGGCTCGGGTATGTCATTTGATTTTGAGATATTGAAAAATGAACTTTCGAAAATGAATTCTATAGGAGGGTTTGATAGAGAGCTGGAATTAAGATTAACCCGTCAGAAAGTCAAAGTTTATTTTGCAGATTCTGCCATTGTGATGGATGAAAAGGTTGATGAATCTGAGGTTTTTAAGAATCAGAGAAAGCGATGGATTTCAAGCCAATATTTTTATTTGGCTCGCTACTTTTGGCAAGGGATGTTGGCCTTTTTTACTGGCAAGTTTGATTTGTTCAATAGTATCATTTTGAGGAACTTGCAATTACCTCGTTTAATCAATCTGGGATTAGCTAATATGTTATTCTTAGCACACTTTATAGGGGTTTTATATTTTCAATTGAACTTTGCCTTAGGATTGATTTGGGGTTTAATAGCTATAGTTTTGGACTTCGGAGTTTTGTTGGCAATTCCTAGGAAATATTATAATCGAAGGTTGTTGTTGTCGATTATTAGACTCCCTTTGATTTTTGGTCAAATGGTTATGTTGCTTTTCAAATTAAAAGGAGCAAATAAAAAATTCATTCATACTCCCCATAGGGAAACTAAATAAAATCAAATGCCAAAACCATTAGTTACTATAATAAGTGTTCATTTTAATCAGCTTGCGTTAACGGAGTCTTTTATCAAGAGTGTGTTAAATCAGCTTTATTTAAGTTATGAATTGATCATTATAGATAATGGTTCTTTGAAGGAGCCGATTGATCCACTTATTGAAAAATATCCGATGGTTGATTTTATTATAAGTGAAGAAAATTTAGGTTTTGCAGGCGGGAATAATCTTGGTATAGAAAAGGCAAAAGGGGAGTTTTTGTTTTTTTTAAATAATGATACAGAGATCGAGGAAAATACTATTGAAATTCTAGTGGAGCATTTCAGTAAAAACCCCGAATGTGGGATGCTAAGCCCAAAAATCAAGTATTACGATACCAATACATTGCAATATGCAGGTAGTGGAAAAGTTAATTTATATAATGGAAGAATTATCAGAATAGGATATAAAGAGGAGGATAGAGGTCAGTTCGATAGTGTGTATAAAACTGAAATTATACATGGGGCTGCCATGATGGTTTCCAGGCATTTTATTAATACTGTTGGGATGATGTCTTCTGAATTCTTTCTTTATTATGAAGAGATTGACTGGTGCCACCAGGCTAAAGAGGCCGGAATTGAAATATGGTTTAATGGAAATAGTACGGTTTATCATAAAGAGTCGATGAGTATCGGGAAAAACTCACCTTTGAAAACCTATTATATGTCTAGAAATAGATTGCTATTTATGAGAAGACATACCCACGGTTTTAAAAAAATATCTTGGATTGTATTTTTCATTTTGTTTAGCATCCCCAAGAATCTAATGGTTTTTGTGTTTAAAAAAGACTGGAAGAATCTAAAAGGATTTTTAAGTGGAGTAAAATGGAATTTATTTAATAAATACAATTTTACTTAACAGTTAGAGCCATTGACTTTTAAATAATTATAACCTTAGGATTTATTGAAAATGAAAATTGGAATAGAAGCACAAAGAATATTTCGTGAAAAAAAACACGGCATTGATATTGTAGCAATTGAACTTATTAGATCATTACAAATACTCGATACAGAGAATGAGTATTATATATTTTGTAATGCAAAAAATGCTAAAGTTTCGAGCATATTTTTAGATGTGCCTTCTAATTTTCATTTTATTCAAAAAAGTTCCTCAAATTACGCCACTTGGGAACAAGTACATTTACCTAAGCTTGCCGATAAGTATAATTTAGACTTATTGCACTGTACTGCGAACACCGCTCCATTGGCTTTAAGTATTCCTTTAATACTTACGCTTCATGATATAATTTATTTGGAAAAAATGGATTTCCTTGGTGGAAGCCTTTACCAGAGGATTGGAAATTTATATAGAAGGTTTATAGTCCCTCAAATAATTCATAGATGTGAGAAAATCGGGACCGTTTCTAATTTTGAAAAAGATAAAATTGCAGACTATTTTAATATACCGGATTCAAAATTGAAAACTTACTATAATGCAAGTTCAGATTATTTTGAAGTAATAGAGGATAAATCAATAGTTCAACAATTTCTTCAACAAAATGAATTACCAGAACAAT
This sequence comes from Marivirga sp., assembly GCF_024636815.1. Classification (GTDB taxonomy): domain Bacteria; phylum Bacteroidota; class Bacteroidia; order Cytophagales; family Cyclobacteriaceae; genus Marivirga. Next base: position 1,616 of record NZ_JAGXGF010000210.1, on the reverse strand, counting down.
ATATAATGTTATTTGGAAGTGAAGATCCCAGAAAGAATACGGAGAATTCAATTATAGCATATGCAGAATATGTACGGAATAGTCTGGCGGAAGAAATTCACCCATTGGTAATTGTAGATATTGAAAAAGATTATTATAAAAATATAATTAAAAGGAATAACCTTCAGGATGTTGATGAATACATCATTACCAAACAATATATTTCAAATTTTGATTTAAAATATATTTATAATGGAGCAAGTTTGTTTCTGTTCCTTTCAACGCGCGAAAGTTTCGGTATTCCAATACTGGAAGCTATGGCATGTGGTACTCCTGTGCTGACTTCAACATTGTCATCTCTACCTGAGGTGGCCGGTGATGCAGCAGTCTTGGTAAATCCTTTAGATAAATCTAATATAAGTGTAAATATAAATCTGATTTTATCAGATGAGGATTTGCGCTCTCGATTAATTGAGAAGGGGCTTAAAAGAAGCTTAGATTTTAATTGGAAGTTTACCGCTGAAAAATGGCTCGATACTTATAGATCGTGTTTGAAACAAAAAATGGTAGCCGAAAAATGAAAACACTTTTATTAACAGCCATCTTGTTTAGTTTGTTTTTCTGCGCTTTTGCACAAGAAATCAGTACTCCGATTCTTGAAGAAATTTCTGAAAATCAATTTAGTTTTGTTCAAACTGGAGAATTGCCTGAATCCATAAATGAGGCTTCCGGTCTTGAGACATTTAATAATCAAGTCTTTTGGACACACAATGATGGTGGGATACCAGTTCTTTATGGGATCGATTCTTCCGGGAATTTAATTAAAACCATTCACTTACTTAATAAGAATAGAGGTTGGGAGGATTTAACAAAGGACGAAAATGGAAATTTATATATTGGTGCTTTTGGTAATAATAAATCTGACAAAAGGGAATTAAAGATATACATTATCCCTAATCCTGATAGCATAACATCTAATAGAACACTTGCAAAAGTTATAAAATTTAGTTTTGAAGATCAAAAAAGTTTTCCGCCTACTTCTGATAGAAAGAATTTCGATGTAGATGCTTTTTTATATTTAAATGATTCTCTTTATCTATTCACTAAAAACAGAACTAAGCCTTACGATCATATTGTAAATGTTTACACTTTACCAATTAGTAGTGGCGATTACCTTGCAAAAAAGGTAGATGCTTTCAAGCTTGAAGGAGCTATGGTAAATAATTGGATTACTGGGGCTGATATTTCGAAAAATAAGCAGACTATTGCCTTATTGTTTCATAACAGAATCATTACCATAACAGATTTCAAGGATTCTAAAATTTCAAAAGGTAGGTTTAAGGAGTATAAATTTAACCATTATACCCATAAAGCAGGAATTGCTTTTACGAAGGATAATGAAATAATGATAGTGGATGAAAAGGAAATGAATCTTGTTGGCGGAAATATTTATCGATTTAATTTTCGACAATAAGGAGGGATACTTTTCAGAACCGCCTAATAACCTGAGTTCGATTCTAATTTAGGATTCAGAACGCCTGTAAATAGTGAGTTTCAACTAAAAATTCTGAAGCAATAGCGGGCTATTGTAAGGAATTTTTAGGAAGAAAATCGCTGTTTAGAGGTGGGATAGGAAA
>NZ_JAGXGF010000209.1 GCF_024636815.1 Marivirga sp. | reverse complement strand
TTCAGCTGATCAATTAGCACCTTATGATGAATTGATGATTCCATTGGCAATTAAGATTGCAGAAGAAAGAAAAGCTTTAATGAAAAATTTTCTTCCGTTTTTTCAAGAGTTTTATCAAGATTTATCGGATGGTCAGGAAGAGGTAAGCATAGATTACGATACTCGCGTAACTAATTCATTTGAAACAGATTTTAAATCCCAACAACAAAAGGATTTTCGGCAAGGCAGAACTACAATGGGAATTCATAAAGATGATTATGTGTTTCTTTCGGAAAGTAAACCCGTAAAGAAATTCGGCTCGCAAGGACAGCAGAAATCATTTGTAATTGCCCTAAAATTAGCGCAATTTGAACTTCTGAAATCATCTAAAAATCAAAAGCCGTTACTTTTGCTGGATGATATTTTTGATAAACTGGATGATAAAAGAATTGCCTATTTATTAAAAATGATGGCAGATGGTAGATTCGGCCAAATATTCCTGACCGATGCCAGACCCGAAAGAAGTAAAGAATATTTGAAAGATATCAAGGCAGAAAAAAAATTCTTTGAACTGGACTTAACGCCTAAAGAAAATGTATAAAAAGAAAAACCCACATCCCGCCAGCGTCAGAAAATCGGAAGCTACTCCGCTTGGACAGGTAATCAATGAAATGTTTGATGCTTATCATCTAAATCGAAAGGTTGATCAAACGCAAGTGGTGAATCTATGGCCAAAAGTAATGGGAAAAGCAATCGCCAGCAGAACTAAAGGAGTTTTTATGAAAGACAATAAGCTTTTTGTTACAGTTGAATCCAGTGCTCTAAAGCAAGAATTGCTTATGAGCAAAGAAAGAATCATCCATTTATTCTGGGAAGAATTAGGCAAAGAGATCGTAAAAGACATAGTGCTTCTCTAGCTCCTAAGATTTTGAAGTGCGTAATTATTAGGGTAAAACAGCTGTTCTCTAACAAAAGTAAGTATTTTTGCTTTATGGTTATTTAGTGTCTGAAAAATTGCCTACCTTATTTTTATTTAAAGCAAAGGTCTATGCATTTTTCTTACTTTATTCAACAGAAACTAAAATTAGCCTCCGCCATTACAATTATACTTGTAATTGTTTTGATCAATAACCGGTGGGAAAATAATAATATAAATGAGTTAGGTGAAACTTTTGGTTCAGTCTACAAGGATAGACTTTTAGTAGAAAACTATATTTTCAAATTAGCAACTGCCACTCAAGAAAAGAAATATTTACTTACTCAGTACGACTCTAAAATAGATTCTAAAATTAAAAGTGAAATTTTAGCCCTCAATAATAAGATCGATTTTTTACTTAAAGATTATCAAAACACTTACTTAACGGTTGCAGAAAAAGCAGTTTTTAAAGATTTTCTCCAAAATAATTATAAACTGAGAACATTAGAAAAGAAACCTAAACAGGAAATTGCTGGATTAAATATTCTGTATGATAAAAATATAAAATTATTGAATGAGCTTTCGAAAATTCAAATGACAGAAGGAGAGGCTTTATATAAAAACTCACGTTCCATAGTAACCAGCAATGCCAGTATTTCTTATTTAGAATTAGGTTTATTGATAATTTTAGGACTTATAACCCAAGCTTTAATTTTTAATTCCAAATCAATACCAGTCAATTTTAGGAAGGATAAAAATAATTTACCTTTGAATTAATTAGTTTAAATTATTTTAACTTCTTCCTGATTTACAGTTATACACCTTATTGTAAATCTGTTTAAAATCCCTATTTTTGTGACACCTTTCCAGGATCTCCGCACGAGGAATCTGACAAAATTCAAAATCATTTAAATTTCTTATTTATGCAAAAGTGGAAAAAACTATCTCAGCAAGAGATTAGAAAAAGGATATTTTCTGCACTTTCAGAAAATGTAGATTATTATACTGAAAACATTATTGGTTTACCGGCTTCTCATTTAGATGATAAGGTGTTTTATCAGAATGCTCCTTTTTTGGAGGACGCCCCTTATTTATCCACTTTAATTCATAATCCTAATCATATTGGTTGCCATACTTTAGGCGAATCAGAAAGCTTTTTTAAAGGAACTCAAGAACTTGAAAAGGAGGTGATTAAAATTTGTGCAGAAGATATATTGTATTGCAAGACCGAATATGATGGCTATGTGGCATCGGGCGGTACAGAAGCGAATATGCAAGCAGTGTGGATCTATAGAAACTATTTTAAGCAAAAGAATGGAGCAAAACTTAATGAAATAGCACTCATTAGCTCAGCAGATGCTCATTACTCTTCAGCAAAAGCTTCTAATGTTTTGCAAATTGATTTCTACAAAGTTGCTGTAGATGAAAATGATCGCTCTATCAGCAAAGAAGCTTTAGAAGACACCATTTCTCAAGCCCAAGAGGATGGTAAAAAATATTTTATCATTATGGCCAATATGATGACCACCATGTTTGGATCAGTAGATGATGTCAATATTTATACTGATACTTTTACTGAAATTGACTTGCCTTTTAAGCTTCATGTGGATGGAGCATACGGAGGTTTTTTCTATCCTTTTGCAAAGCCTGAAAATGATTTAAATTTTAGCAACCCTCATATAAATTCAATTACACTCGATGCCCATAAAATGCTTCAAGCTCCTTACGGAACAGGAATTTTCCTAATCCGGAAAAACTGGATGCATTATGCAAACACTCAAGAAGCAAGTTATGTAGAAGGACAGGATTTCACTTTAATTGGATCTCGTTCCGGGGCAAATGCTATTGCAATATGGATGATTTTAATGACCTATGGACCCAATGGTTGGTATGAGAAAACATTGGTCTTAAACCACAGAACACAATGGTTATGCAAAGCATTGGAAGATAAAAACATGGAATACTATAGATATCCTGATGCCAATATTGTGACGATTAAAGCCCAATATTTAAAGCCAGTTATTTGCAAAAAATATGGTTTAATTCCTGATAATCACAAGAATCCAAAATGGTACAAAATAGTAGTAATGGATCATGTCACTATTGAAAAGTTGGAGTTGTTTTTAGAGGAGGTTTGATAGCCCAGCCCTCTAACCTTAAAAGCCGCCTAACCCCAAAAGGAGGAATTTATTCCCGGGGGATAAAAGCAAAGAACAATCTTCGAGCGGTTTGACGGTTTTTCACCGTCTAATCGCTAAGAAATGAGTGCTGTTATTAAATACAGGATAAGTCGTGGTGGAAATGTCCTAACTATAGCATTGGTTAACAAACAATATTTTTAACCACAATAGAGACAAAAGAACACAAAAGTTTTCTGCTAAAGCAGAAAATTTGCTCCATTATCTTTATTCTAATCGCTTCAAACATATGGATATATCTTGTTCCGTGCGATCATCCCCCTTTGGGGGATTATAGGGGGCTGGGGCTTGGGGGCTGTTTAACTATAAGGAATAATCTCAATAGGTAATCTGCATAAGTTTGCAAAATCCTCTCCTATTTCCATCATATCATCATCAGATTCTCTGTAAAACCATTTAATCTTCACTTCCTTACCATCTTCATCGATCAATGATTCCATTTTATGAATCATATCCAACATCAATTTGGAAGTACTTGTATTAAAGTAATCTAATCTGAAATGTAATTCAGTTACTGGCAATGGGTTTTCCATATACCGATTTAAATGATCGAAAATTGGAGAAAATACATCCATAGGGTTCTCTGGGATCGAAGAACCTGAAATTTCAAAAAACCCCTTCTCTATATCTATTACTACAGTGGGGCGCTGATGTGTACCTGACATTCTAAACATATACCGTCAAATATGATAACAAAATACGTTAATTTCAAAATCTTGAACTAAATTTCGATAGTTATCAGTTTTTTTACTTTAAATAATAATATTTCTAGTGTAAACTAAAGTTAATCATTTACAAATAAGGTTACCTAATTTCATTTAACTAATTTAGTATTAGATTTAAATTTTTCACAAAAAACATTCAAAAAGAGGATATAAATAATTTTGACAACCATAAAATGAAAAAATCAGCTTTATTATTTTGCATAATATTAGGCTTGTTCTCTTGTAATCAAAACAAAGACATGGGAAACAATAGAATTACTATACAAAATTTTCAAAATTACGATCAGCATTCTTTTGCTAAACCTCAAGAAGCCTTAATCACCCATTTAAATTGGGATGCCATTATAGATTTCGATCGCAAAACTATTCAGGCTGTAGCCCAATATGATATCCTAAAATATCCCAAGTCTAAGAAAATAATCTTAGATACAAAAAACTTGGATATTCAAAAAGTCTGGAGAAATCAAAATGATTCTATAGAATATGAATTAAAAGAAATCAATGAATTATTAGGCCAAGCTTTACATATTCCTTTATCTAAAGATACCAAAACCATAAGTATTCAATATAAGACCTCTCCTGATGCTGAAGCTTTACAATGGTTGAATGCACAACAAACCACAGGGAATTCACCTTTTTTATTTACTCAGTCTCAGGCTATTCTTTGTCGATCGTGGATTCCTATTCAAGATTCTCCTGGTATCCGTTTTACTTACGAAGCTAAAGTAAAGGTACCTGAAGGAAATTTAGCCTTAATGAGTGCTGAAAACCCAAAGGAAAAAGATACTACTGGGTATTATAGTTTTAAAATGCAACAGCCAATCCCTGCATATTTAATGGCATTGGCCGTTGGGGATTTAGAATATCATAAAACAGGATCTGAAACAGGAATCTATGCTGAGCCTGCCACTATGGAAAAAGCGATTGCTGATTTAGAGGACTTACAATCATTCTTAGAAACAGCTGAAGAGCTTTATGGGGGATATAGATGGGAACAGTTTGATGTATTAGTTTTACCGCCAAGTTTTCCTTTTGGCGGAATGGAGAACCCGCGATTAACTTTTGCAACTCCTACAATTTTATCTGGCGATAAATCATTAGTTTCCTTAATTGCTCATGAACTAGCACATAGCTGGTCAGGAAATTTAGTAACTAATGCTACTTGGGATGATTTCTGGCTAAATGAAGGATTTACAGTTTATTTTGAATACCGGATTATGGAGGCCCTCTACGGTAAGGATTACTCCGAAATGCTGGCTTCTATCTCACTTAAAGAATTAAAGCAGGAATCTAAAGAATTGATTGATAACGGAAATGCTAAAGACTCCCATTTAAAATTAGATTTAGAAGGTCGCAATCCAGATGTAGGAATGACTGCCATTGCCTATGATAAAGGCTATTTCTTTTTGAGAAAAATAGAAGAGCTTACTGGAAGAGAAAGATTTGACAATTTTTTAAAGCAATATTTCAATGAATACACATTTGAAAGCATCAATACAGAGCAATTTCTTTTATACATGGAGCAAAATTTATTCGGAAAAAATGATATCGAGCTTCCAAAAGATTTATTTTCCAATTGGGTTTATGGGGCTGGAATTCCTGATAATCTACCGGAACCAAATTCTGAAAGATTTAGAAAGGTTGAGAACTCAATTGCAAAATGGTTAAATACTGGAAATATTGATACTTTAAAAACGCAAGACTGGAGCACCCATGAATTCTTACACTTCTTTCATCAAATGCCAGATTCTATCGAATATACTGAAGTAAAAGCATTGGATGAAAAATTTGATTTTACCATTAGCGGTAATGCGGAAATATTAACTGAGTGGTTTTTATTAGCTATTAAAAAAGATTATCGCACTGCCTATGGTGCAATGGAAAACTTTTTAGTCAATACTGGCAGGAAAAAGTTTTTAATGCCAATTTACAGTGAACTAGTTAAAACAGAAACCGGAAAAAGGCTTGCTTTGAATATCTATAAAAAAGCAAGACAAAATTACCACTATGTCAGCTACAATTCGTTAGATAAATTATTAAATTACAGTACCGATTGAATTTCTAATAAAACTAAACTGAAAATGTATAAAATAGAAAGACTTTTAGTTGCACTTGACTTAACTGAAATGGATGAGTTATTGATAAAATACACATCTCATTTAGCCGAATTTTTGAAAAGTGAGAAAGTGTATTTTATTCATGTTGCTAAAGACTTAGAACTATCTGAAGACTTAAAGAAAAACTACCCTGACCTGATGGCTCCGAATGATGAATCTATTGCAGATTCAATCAATAAAATGGTTGAGAAAGCCTGGGAAACTGATTATGAGTGCGAGAAAGTAATTGAGATCAAGGAAGGAGATCCATCTGACCAAATATTAAAGTGGGTCAATATTAAAGATGTTGACATGATGGTGTTGGGTAGGAAAAGAAAACTGAAGGGTGGAGGAATAATACCTCAAAAAGTAGCAAAAGTCGCACACACTTCACTAATGATGGTCCCTGAAGATTTTGAATTTAAGTTAAACAAAGTGGTAGTGCCTATAGATTTTTCTAAACATTCCAAACTGGCAGTGGAAGAAGCTTTAGCAGTTACAAAAGAAAAAAACATAGGATTAACCTTATTGCATGTTTATAGAGTACCCAGTGGCTACCATAAAACAGGAAAAGATTATGATGAATTTGCAACCATTATGAAAGGGCATGCAAAAACTGATTTCAATGACTTTATAAAAAAGAACGACTTTCCTCAGGATACTGATTGTCAATATGTGCTAGATGAAGATGATTCCCCAGCAGATAAAATATTTGAATTTGCTTCGGATCAAGGAGCCGATATGATAATAATGGGATCAAAAGGAAGGACAGGATTAGCTTCAATTTTATTGGGAAGTGTTGCTGAAAAAGTGGTGGTTTACGACAGCGAAATTCCTTTGATGATTGTAAAAGAGAAAGGCGAAAATATGGGCTTTTTAAAGGCCTTGCTTAAACTGTAAAATTACAAAAAACAACCTTTTCCAAAGTTTAAAACTTTGGAAAAGGTTAAGTTCTATCCTACAGTCTTTTGCTCATAAATTTCGGCTAAAGCATCAACTGCTTTATCAATTTCCTCTGCAGTATTATATTTACTAAATGAAAAACGAACATTAGGTCTTTCAGAAGCTTTTCCTAATTCAGCAATCACATGCGAACCAACATCACTACCACTGCTACAAGCAGAGCCACCACTTGCTGATATCCCTTTAATATCTAAACTAAATAAAAGCATATCACTCATATCCGAAGGGGGTAAACATACATTCAATACGGTATAAAGACTTTTATCTTCGTCTTCGCATAACCCATTAAATGCTACTCCTTCAATTTTGGTTTTTAGCTTCTTTATCATTCTATCTTTCAATCCCTGAATATGGTTTTGATGTTCTTCCATATCTCTATAAGCTATTTCCATTGCTTTAGCTAAGCCTACTATTCCATAAACATTTTCCGTTCCTCCACGCATGTTTCGCTCTTGCGCACCACCATGAATAAAAGGATGAATTTTATGTTCATTGTTAATGTATAAAAAACCAACTCCTTTAGGACCATGAAATTTGTGAGCTGCCCCTACTATATGTTGTGCTTTAATTTCCTGTAAATTATGATTGTAATGTGCCATGGTTTGCACAGTATCAGAATGAAAAACAGCTCCATACTGCTTACAAAGCCAACTAACTTCTTCTATATCCAATATATTCCCAATTTCATTATTGCCATGCATTAATGAAACAAGACTATCCGGATTTTTACTCAACCAATCTTTTAAAGCATCTAACTCTACTGAACCATTTCCATCCAAAGGAACAAAATCCAACTCAATTTGACCAGCTTTTTCCAAATGTTGAAGCGTATGCAATACCGCATGATGTTCTATTTTGGAGGTCAGTACTTTTTTAATCCCTTTTTGTTCAATACTGCATCTTAAAGCAGTATTATCAGCTTCTGTTCCACCTGAGGTGAAAAATATTTCAGAAGGAGAAGTATTCAATAATTCAGCAATTGTCCTTCTTGACTTTTCTATGGCTGCTCTTACCTCTCGTCCATGAGAATGAATAGATGAAGGATTACCATAATGATTCAGCATAAAAGGCTTCATCGCTTCAAAAACTTCTGGATCTAAAGCGGTGGTTGCTGCATTATCTAAATAAATACCTGCCATAATACTAGTTTTCTTTATATGCAATAATCTCCTTAATATCAGATATCATTTTCTGTGCTAAATGCTCAGCTTTTGATTCAGAATCGGATTCAGAATAAATTCTAATGATGGGCTCAGTATTTGATTTACGCAAATGCACCCATTCTTTATCGAATTCAACTTTAACACCATCTATAGTATTAATAGGTTGATTTTTGTATCGCTCTTGAATAGCTTCCAAAATACCATCAACATCAATTTCAGGAGTTAATTCAATTTTATTTTTAGAGATATGATAACTAGGAAAAGTAGCTCTGAGTTGTGAGCAAGATTTTCCAAATTTTGCTAAGTGAGTAAGAAATAATGCAATACCAACTAATGCATCTCTACCGTAATGTAATTCAGGATAAATAATACCTCCATTACCTTCTCCACCGATAATTGCATCGGTTTCCTTCATTTTGGTTACTACATTTACTTCTCCCACTGCGGAAGCCTCATATGTTCCTCCTCTTTTCTCAGTTACATCTCGCAATGCACGAGTACTGGAAAGATTAGAAACAGTATTCCCTTTTTGCTGACTTAAAATATAATCTGCTACAGCCACTAAAGTATATTCTTCTCCAAAAGGAGTTCCATCCTCATTTACAATGGCTAATCTATCCACATCAGGATCTAATACAAATCCTAAATCGTATTGTCCATTAGCTAATTCATTGCTGATATGTGTGATGTTTTCGGGTAATGGCTCAGGGTTATGAGGAAAATTCCCATCAGGGTAGCAATAAAGTTCTCTTACTTCTGCTACGCCCAAAGATTTTAATAGCTTAGGAATTGCAATACCTCCTGTACTATTTACAGCATCCACTACTACTTTAAACTTTCTCTCACGAATAGCTGCCACATCTACCAATGGTAAATCAATTACCATATCTATATGTTTTTGGATATAATGATCTTGAGTCGTATATTTTCCAATTTTCTTTACTTCGCTAAAATCATAATTTGAGCTTTCCGCTAAATCCAAAATAGCTTGTCCGTCTTCTCCAGAAATAAACTCACCTTTATCATTCAGGAGTTTTAAAGCATTCCATTGAATTGGATTATGACTAGCTGTAAGGATTATTCCACCTGCTGCTTTTTCTAGGACAACTGCTATCTCTACAGTAGGAGTAGTTGATAATCCTAAATCCACTACATGCATTCCCATTCCCTGGAGGGTAGCAGAAACTAACTTGGACACCATCTCACCAGTAGGCCTTGCATCTCTTCCTATAACAACTTTATTGTTATCAGATTTAGTTCTTAGCCAAGCTGCGTATGCACTGCTAAACTTTACGATATCAACGGGCGTTAATCCATCTCCCGTCCTTCCTCCTATGGTTCCTCTAATGCCGGAAATTGATTTTATTAAGGTCACTTATTTTTTAATTTGTTTCAATCGCCAAAGGTACTAAAAAAAGGAAAGCCAATGAATAAAAAAGCTATTTCAAAGAAAGAAAGAAAAGCTTAATCGTATTTTTGTGAAAAATTCAACTTTATTTTTTAATTTGAGTTAGACTAAAATTTAACAATCTATATATTGACGGGTTACTTAAAATACTGGGCTAATGCAGGAATTCATTCAAATATGGATGATGATGAGAGGCGGAGGGTGTTCCTTACGAATGCTATGTCCTTATTCTTAGCAGTAGTCATGATTTTAGTATGGATAAATGATGTGTTTAACACTGAAAATTATTTGGCTGCCTACAGAAGAGTTGGGGTATTTATTTTGATGATTCTGATTCCTACTTTGAATCACAAAAAGCACTATAATTTATCAAAAAGTATATTTTTATTTTTCCCTGCCTTAATCCTTTTAGGTATTCCGATTGCTATTGGTGATTTTTATCCTGGTCAATTTATTTGGTTTCAATATGCTGGTGCAATTTTTTGCTCCATCCCAATTATTTTATTTGACCATAAAAAGGAGAAGATTTACATTGGCCTTTTCTTTACTTACTACCTTTTGGTAACATTGTTTATAGATAAAGTTTTACTTTATTATGGTGATCCACCTGAGGCAATGAAAGAATTAGTGACTAATTTTAGTGACTTTAAACTTCCTCCTCTATTTGTAGCATTTTTCTCAACCACCACACTTTTGTGGTATAACCGCATAAATTCTCAATATGAAAAGCGTTTAAGAAGCACTAACCAAGAATTACAAGAAACACAAGAAGAGCTTATTGCTAAAAATGAAGAGTATGAAGCGATTAACCGTAACCTTGAGGAATTGGTAAACGAAAGAAGCAAAGTCATAGAATCCAAAAACAGACAAATTATTGATTATGCGAATATCAATGCACACAAAGTAAGAGGTCCTTTAGCAAGAATAATGGGTCTGATCAATATCTCTGAATATTCCAATGACCCGAACGAACTGAAAAATATATTTGAAAAATTAAGATCTCCTTCTCAAGAACTTAATAATATTATTGATGAAATAAATAAGACCTTAGAAGATGCAGATTCTGATAATAAGAAAGAATAAATTTAATTATTTTTCTTTTTCCATTTACCAAGCTCATCAATTATAGTTTTTTTCCACAATGGTGCTTTCCGTTCATGAGCTTCCTTTCCCAATAAGTGAGAAGAAACCGGTGTTGTTAAAAGAAGTAAAAATATTATCAAGATAGCTTTTAAAATCACTGGAAAACTATTAAAATATATACTTGCGCTCACAACGATAAGCCCTACTTTGAAAGTAACCGCTTTTGTTACAGCTGACATTCGGGTATATAAATCAGGCATCTTAAATAAGCCTAAAGAAGCTATAAACATTAGTAACACTCCAAAAAAAACAAATATCAATATGATGATTTCACTAATCATTTTTCAGTTCTTTTTTTAATGTAATAAGCAAAAGCAGTAATAGAGAAAAAACCAATCATCGCAAGCACTAAGGCTATGTCTAGTAATAATTCATCATCTGAGACCATAGCATAAATCGTAATTATTCCAATCAAGTTTGCAGTCATCAAATCAAAAGTAACTACCCTGTCCATAAAGGTGGGTCCCATAATAAATCTGATTAGTGTAATAAATAATGCCACTATCAAGGCTAAAAGTGCACCCCATAAAGAAATTTCAAAATAGCTCATGATTTAATCTTCATTATTCGTTTTTCAAACCCGTTCTTGATTTTTTGCTTTGCTTTATCCAAATCTTGCTCTGGAACATCTATTACATGAAAAAATAGGGACTTTTTATCTTTACTTATTTCCAAAGTAATAGTGCCAGGTGTTAAAGTGATGAGGTTTGCCAAAAGTGTAATACTAAATTCAGATTTTAAGCTTAAAGGCAACTCCAATATAGCTGGTCTGAATTTATGGCCAGGAGACAGGATAAAATAAATCACTCTAAAATTTGAAATGATAAGTTCTTTCAAAAAATAGAAAGCTAAGCTAATAACTCCCTTCAAAGCATTAAAATATGAACGGTAATAAATAAAACTAGACAACCACAGTAACAGGAAAATAACGATTAACAAAGCTAAGATCTCCAGGCCCAAAAAGTTAAAACTGAATAAATTAACTAATCCATAACTAATGGCACTGCATAATACAAGATGTAGTATAAAAGTCTTTCTCATTTCTTTTGTTAACGTCTAAACCTCCAATTGTTTAATTAGCTGTTCCCAATACCGCTTCAATATATTGTAATGGGTTCATCAATTGCTCTGCTGCTATAGTCGCATATTTCATTAATGGCATGGAAAATAATCCAATAAATAAAGTAAATGATGCCATCAGTATTATCGGAATAAGTAAGCTCCAGTGTTCTTTAAATAAACTCTTTTCATTTGTAATAAGATTTCTATCTGGCTCTTCTTGCTGTTTTCCCCAAAACGCATTCACCCATATTTTCATCATTGAAAATAATGTAAGCAGACCCGTAATCAATACTACAAAAATCATGAGATATTCTTGTTGCTCAAAGCCTGCCTTTATCAGAATAAATTTTGCCCAGAATCCTGATAAAGGGGGTAAACCGGCTAAAGATAAAGCTACCACTAAAAATATTATCGAGAACACTGGGAATCGGTGATACAAACCACTAACTCCTTTTAAATTTGAAGTGCCTTTTATTTTTTCCACCACACCGGTTATCAAAAATAAATTGGTCTTTGCCAATATGTGTTGAATAATATAAAATATTGCTCCAGCTATTGCCAAAGGAGTGAATAGTGCCAAACCAAGAACCATATAGCCAACTTGACTCACTATATGAAAGGATAAAATTCTCCGCATATTTACTTTCGAAAGTGCACCGAATACACCGCTAAGCATCGTAAATCCTGCTGCAACCATTAATATAGTATGGGTGTAATGGACATCATGAATAAAAATCAGCGTAAAACAACGAATCAAAGCATATACTCCTACCTTAGTCAATAAACCTGAAAATATTGCGGTTACACTTATCTTAGGAGTATGATAAGAATCTGGTAACCAGAAATAGAGTGGAAACAAGGCTGCTTTAATGGCAAATGGCAACATAAATAAAACAGCAGCAACTGTCATAAGCGGTTCATTAGGATGTTCTCGAAAATAAAGGGCCACATCCGCCATATTTAAACTTCCGCTAATGCCATAAATCATTCCTACGCCAACTAATAAAAAGGCAGAAGCAATAAAACTGAGCAATGTGTACTTTACGGTGGCAATCAGTTGTTTCGTGCCATTTCCTAAAACCAATAAAACGAATGAGGAAATAAGCATTACTTCAAACCAGACATATAGATTAAAAATATCACCGGCTAAGAAAGCTCCATTTACCGCCATCATGAGAAATTGAAAGAATACAAAGAAGCTGAATTCTTTTTTCTTGTAATCAATATTTTCTAAAGCATAGATATTGACCATTAAACCTACAAATGAAGCAATGACCAGCATAATAGCTGAAAACATATCTGCAACTATTGTAATACCAAAAGGGGCTTTCCAACCTCCTACTTGAGTGGTTAATATTTCATTTTCTACAATTAAAGGAAATAAGAATGCTGTTGTTGTGATCAGTAGCAGGGAACTACCAATTATAGAAATATAGTTATTTACAATCCTATTCTTCTTAAAGAAAAGACTGATGATAGCCGTAAGCATCGGAATTATTAATGTAAGTAAAATGATGATTTTCTCGTATCCCATTCAATTATTTTTTAAGGTCATCAATTTTGTCCACTTTCGGTATATCATAAACCTTCTTGAAAACAATAAGTGCAAATGCTTGAATACCAAACCCAATCACTAAAGCCGTCAAAATTAAAGCTTGTGGAACCGGGTCAGCAAAATTTTCAGGTGGCAATCCATTCTCCTGAATAAAAGGTGCATTTTGACGCACAATTCTTCCTGCCACAAAAATGAATAAAGCAGTAGCATTACCAATTATGACTATGCCAATAACTAACTTTACAAAATCTCGGTGTAGTAACAGATAAACACCTGCTGCAAAAAGTAATCCTACCAATATGGATAATAAAAACTCCATTCAATCAATCATTTTCTATGTTAGGGAGCACCATTTTTAATACCATTCCCAATACCAATGCATATACTCCAATATCAAAAAGTAAGGGTGAACCTAACTTCGGAATTAATGGTATTTCTATATTCAACCAATATCCTTTAAAAAAACCATCGCCAAGAATTAGTCCTAAGAACCCACTAATAACTGCTAAAAGTAAGCCTGTGGCCATTATTTTAACCGGTTCAAATCGTAATATTTTTAAGCTATGTGCAACATTATTGGCAAAAGCATCTAATATAAAAGCAGCTCCTGCCATAAGCCCACCAATAAAGCCTCCCCCCGGTAAATTATGCCCTCTAAAAAGAAGGAATACCGAAAACAACAGCATAAAGGGTACTATAATTTTGGCGCTATTTCTTAGTATAAATGAGTTCAATCTAACTTTTTATTTTTTGTATAATTCACTAAAGCGAAAACGCCCAAAGCGGCAATAGCCAAGACGCATATTTCTCCTAGAGTGTCCAATACTCTAAAATCAACTAAAATAACATTCACCATATTTTTCCCTTTTGCTGCTGAATAGCTATTTTCTGCATAAAACTCTTTAAGCTTTGAATTTAAAGGGTTGTAAGTAATTGAAAATAAAATAAGTGTTACTAAAAGACCAGTTCCTACAGCAATAAATCCATCCCTTATCCTGTCAAAATTCTTTTTTCGCAACATCTTTTTAGGAAGCTTATGCAAAATCAGTACGAAAATGGTAATGGTTAGTGCATCAATTAAGAAGAAAGTAATGGCTAAATCAGGAGCCCCTGCTTCCATGAAAATTATGGAAATTGCAATACCTACCACTGATAATGAAAGTAAAGCAGAAATATTTGAGCTCGTAAATAAGGTGAATCCTAAAGCTATAAGAACTATTAATCCAAGTATCAATTCGAATATATATATATCAAGTGATTCTGTATTAATCCTGATTCCTGCCTTGTAGAAAAAGGTAAATCCAGTAAGAACTAAAATTACTAATAGTGTAACCATTGCATAGTTCCTTAAATAGCCGGTCTGTATTTTTCGAGTTTGCCATTGACCGAAAGTAATTAAACCATCAAATAAGAAGTCATATATTTTTGAAGGTTGAAGCGGCTTTAAAAAACCTAACTTTAATTTCCAATTCACTTTTAAGCTCAAAAAATAAATACTTGCCCCAAGCAAAATGGAAATCAAACTTAAATAAAAGGCATTGTTAAATCCATGCCATAATGCTAAGTGCTTGCTCT
Source organism: Marivirga sp. (assembly GCF_024636815.1). Lineage (GTDB taxonomy): Bacteria > Bacteroidota > Bacteroidia > Cytophagales > Cyclobacteriaceae > Marivirga. Next base: position 36,371 of record NZ_JAGXGF010000209.1, on the reverse strand, counting down.
CAAATTCTGGGCTAATGTTACTGGATGCTAAAGAAGTTAAGTTAGATAATACATCTGGAAAAAGACCAAAAACTAAACCAGTTAGAGCTGTAACAGCTGGAGCTATATAAATTCCTTTATGGATATTTTTAAGCGCAGGCTTTTTAAATCCTTTAAAGAAAGCCTTGTGCGTTAAAACGAAAAGAAGAGCGACAAAAAACACAGAAGTAATAAGCATGGCAGCAACATAAACTGCAGATAGCATAGGGCTATGTAAAACCATTTCTAATAGTAATTCCTTTGCCACAAAACCAAAAAATGGGGCAATACCTGCAAAGGACAAAGCTGCTAAGCAAACTATAGCAAAAGCAAGTGGAAGCTTTTTATAGAGCGAAACTGGAAATTCACTTATCTTTTTCGTTCCAGTTTGCTTGTCCAAAATGCCCGCCATCATAAATAGGGTGGATTTGTATAAGGCATGAGCAATGATATAAACCGTTCCAGCAAAAATCGCTGTTTCAGTTCCTAATCCAAAAGCCATTGTCATAATTCCCAAAGCACTAATGGTGGAATAAGCTAAAAGTTTTTTGATGTTATCGGCTTTAAAAGCCATTATAGCTCCCATTATCATAGTGATTCCACCTATGGATGAAAGTAAAATTTGCCATTCGATTGTTCCGCCCAAAATCGGTGAGAATCGAGCGAAAAAATAAATGCCCGCTTTTACCATAGTAGCAGAATGCAAATAGGCACTTACCGGAGTGGGTGCTGCCATAGCATTGGGCAGCCAAAAATGAAAAGGAAATTGAGCAGACTTAGTAAAAGCTGCCACAGCCACACAAAGTAAAATAGGAATGTAAAGTGTATGCTGAGTCAGTAGCTCATGATGCTGACTTAAGTTTGAAATGGTGTATTCCTCCGTTACAATTCCAGTTAAAACCAAGCCGACTAAAAGCGCTAAACCTCCAAGTGCAGTAACCAATAAACCTTGCCATGCAGCATAGCGAGCTGATTCCTTTTCATTTTTATGTCCTATCAATAAAAAGGAAGTGATGCTGGTCAATTCCCAAAATACCAAAATGCTCAACCAATTATCTGCCAAAACTAAGCCCAGCATTGCTCCCATAAAGAGCGTTAAGATCATAAAAAATCGGCCATTATATTTAGCATTCTTCATATAGAAACCTGCATAGATATAAATCAAAAAACCAATCCCGCTAATGAGCAATCCAAAGAGCAGGCTAAGCCCATCCAAATAAAAGGCTAATTCCAAATTAAAATAAGAATTCCATTCCCAGCTTTCTCTAATTGGAAAAGTTGTACCGTTTAAATGGTAATAAAAAAGAGCAATAAAAATGCTAATGGGAGCAAGGGAAAGAAGATAAGCTATTTTATTACCTGTTATTTTATGGAGCGTAGGCACCAAAATGGCTAGAATAAAGACAGATAGAATGCTTAATATCATATTTTTCTGCTTCCTTAAATATAATTAGTTAGGATTAAAACTTATTTATAGCAATTATTTAGATTGAGAATTGTTCACAAATGGCTAAAATATAATGATTACACGCCTTGCCATTGGTATAGTTGCATTTGATTTAAATCAAGATAGTATTCTTCAAGCATTATTAAAATTTCAGTAAATCACTGAACCTAAAATAAAGTTTTGCGTATATTTATCGTAATATTGCAATATAATAAAATCCAAATGGGCGTAACTAAATCAGATCTATTCACAGAAGAGCAAAATGACCTTGCTAATGTGGCAAAAGCTTTTGCTCATCCAGCTCGCATTGCCATTATTCAGTATTTGTTAAAATCTAATGCTTGTATAAATGGGCATTTAGTTTCTGAGCTGGGTTTGGCGCAGGCTACCATCAGCCAACACCTAAGAGCTTTAAAAGATATTGGAATTATTCAGGGGACAATTGAGGGCGTATCGGTTAGTTACTGTATCAACCCCAAACGTTGGGAGGAAGTAAAACACCTTTTCAGCGGAATTTTTGATTTATATAAAAACCCTAATCAGCAGGATTGCTGCTGATATTTTTTTGCGCATCACCATCGTAATATAGCAATACAGCAATTAAGCAGAATCTTTAAAATAAAAAACATGCATCTTTCAGAAATCAAGTCAACCCTTGACAACTTAGACGAAGTCAAATTTCAATTACCGAAAGGAGAGTTTGTTCCTCAACACTTTCACATTACAGAAGTGGGTATCATTACTCGTAATTTCATTGACTGTGGCGGAACTATGAGAAATGATCAAACAGTAAATTTCCAATTATGGGAAGCTGGTGATTATGACCATAGGTTGGGAGCTCAAAAACTTCATGATATAATTACTTTATCAGAAGAAAAATTAGGGATAGAGGATAATCTGGAAGTTGAAGTAGAATATCAAGGGACCACCATCGGTAAATATCATTTGGATTTTAATGGAGAATATTTTGTATTGGTCAATACCCAAACCGATTGTTTGGCTAAAGAAAAATGTGGAATTCCTGCTTCAAAACCTAAAGTGCAATTGGCTGATGTCTCGGGTTCAAGTTCTAATGCTTGTGCTCCAGGTGGGGGATGTTGTTAAGCCCAACAAACCTGTCAGGTTTCGTTAATCTAATACCAAATAAAGCTGACACAGCTTGAGGAAGTAATTTATACAAAACCTGACAGGTTTACGATAAAACAGAATTTTGCCAAATCATTTACTAAAATGTTCCAAAAACTCACTGAATACATTGAAAATTTAGATGTGGAATCTATCCCAGTTGAAAGAAGGGAAGCCTTAAATCCTTTTATAGATTATCTGCAAGAGAAAATCAATTCTAAGAAAAGTATTTCTTTAAATTTCATCTGTACTCATAACTCTCGAAGGAGCCATCTGTCTCAGGTTTGGGCTCAAGCAATGGCAGAGTATTTCCAAATGAAGCAAATTACATGCTATTCAGGCGGAACAGCCGCAACTGCAGTTTATCCAATGATTTTACAAGTTCTGGAAGAAGCTGGTTTTGAATCCGTTCAACTTCCCAAAGAAGAAAATCCAGTGTTTGCCATAAAATATAGCTCAGATAGTCACCCTATTATTGCTTTTTCAAAAACATACGATCATCCTTTTAATCCTTCTATTGGTTTTGCTGCTTTGATGACTTGTTCCGATGCAGATGAAAATTGCCCATTTATTCCAGGCACGGAAAAAAGAATTGCTCTAAACTATGAAGACCCAAAAGCTTTTGATGACAGTCCTTTAAAGCATCAGAAGTATGAAAAGCGCAGTCTACAGATTGCTACCGAAATGTTCTATGTATTCTCAAAAATTAAAAACTAATGAGCGAAACTAAAGGTAAAAAGAAAATTGCATTTTTCGAGCGCTACTTAAGCGTTTGGGTAGCCTTATGTATAGCCGTAGGAATTTTGATAGGTTACTTAACTGGAGATGATATTTCCTTTCTTAGTGATATGGAAATTTATAAAGTCAATCTCCCTATTGCCATTTTAATATGGATGATGATATATCCTATGATGCTGCAAATAGACTTTTCCAGTATAAAAGGAGTTGGAAAAGCTCCTAAGGGATTGATTATGACAGTGGTGATTAATTGGTTAATCAAACCATTTACGATGGCATTTTTTGCCTGGGTTTTCTTTGAGCATTTGTATTCCGCTTTTATTGACCCCGAAATGGCTGGAGAATATATAGCGGGTGCTATTTTACTAGGAGCAGCACCATGTACCGCTATGGTTTTCGTTTGGTCTTATTTAACTGATGGTGATCCAAATTACACCTTAGTTCAAGTTTCAGTTAATGACCTCATCATTTTAGTCGCTTTTATTCCTTTGGTTGGCTTTTTATTGGGTATTACTGATGTGAGTATTCCTTATGGAACATTAACAGCAAGTATTGTGATTTTTGTAGTCATTCCACTAATCGCTGGGGTAATTACTAATAAAATATTGGTCAGTCAAAAAGGCGAAAAATGGTTTCAGGAAGTATTTTTACCAAAGCTAAAGCCCGTAAGCATTATTGCTTTATTGTTGACTTTGATTTTACTTTTTGCTTTTCAAGGACCTAATATCCTAGATAATCCAATTATCATCTTACTGATAGCCGTTCCACTTATTCTTCAAACTTACTTTATATTTTTCATAGCCTGGTTTGCGGGTAGAAAGTTAAAGCTATCACATGCAGTATGTTCACCTGCAGCTATGATCGGTGCGAGCAACTTTTTTGAACTAGCAGTGGCTGTAGCCATTGCCTTATTTGGACTGCAAAGTCCAGCGGCTTTAGTAACGGTTGTGGGTGTATTAGTTGAAGTTCCGGTTATGCTTTCTTTGGTTGCTTTGGCAAATAAATGGAAGTATTAGTTGTGGACCAGGCACACGTGAAACGCGTGCGCCAACTTGCGAAACTATTAGATACTTCAATAGTACATCTAAACCTGTCAGGTTTACTTTTAATAAAATCCTACTGTTTTTGATAAAGAGAATATAATAGTAAATAGAAACCTGACAGGTTTTCATTAATTGCACTCTAAAAATAACTCATATATGTCCGATAAAAAATTATACGATGTCATAATTATAGGAGGCGGACAAAGCGCCCTAGCTTGCGGCTATTACCTTCGCAGAACAGATTTGGATTATGTGATTCTGGATAATCAGGAAGATTGTGGAGGTGCATGGCAACATGGCTGGGATTCCTTAACGCTCTTTTCCCCAGCAGAGCATAGTTCTTTACCAGGATGGTTGATGCCTAAATCGGATAATGAATTCCCGACTAAAGAGGAAGTCATTGATTATGTGTGCCAATATGAAAAGCGATACAAACTACCAGTTGAAAGACCTTTTGAGGTTAAAAATGTAGAAAAGGAATCGGATCATTTCAAACTCATTACAGATAAATCAATTTTCTACAGCAAAACCATAATTTCTGCTACCGGAACTTGGGGCAAACCTTTTATTCCTAATATACCTGGAAAAGACAGCTTTAAAGGAGAGCAAATTCATTCTGCCTATTATGAAAATCCAGAGGATTTTGAGGATAAAAAGGTATTGGTAGTAGGGGAAGGAAATTCAGGCGCTCAAATTTTAGCAGAAGTTTCGAAAGTTGCCAATACCGCTTGGGCTACCCGAAAAACTCCTGAATTTTTACCGGATGATGTAGATGGCAGGGTTTTATTTGATCAAGCTTCCGCTAAGTATTATGCTGAAAAGAAAGGTGAAAAGTTTTATGCCTCTAAATATAATTTAGGCAATATTGTGATGGTCACTTCAGTAAAACAAGCCCAAGATCGAGATGTCCTTCACTCTGAAGGTCAGTTTACTACTTTTACTGAAAATGGAGTGTTATGGGAAAATGGTGAAGAAGAAGCTTTTGATGCTGTCATTTGGTGCACAGGATTTGGTTTTGCTACTGAACATCTTCAAAACATAGTTTCTACGGATGAAAGAGGCAAAATTAAAACAGATGGAACCCGCTCAGTAGAGGAAGAAAATCTCTGGTTAGTGGGCTATGGCGGATGGACAGGTTTTGCTTCTGCTACTTTGATAGGCGTGGGAAGAACTGCCAGGTCAACTGTTAAAGCAATTGACAGAAAATTAGCTAAAACGAAATAATTCAACTTAGTTTAAAAACCCTTACAGAAAGAGCTAATCTCCAGATTTATAGTCTATTACAATTTAGCATAAAATCTAACAATCTAGAAGAATAAAACTATTCAGGTATATTTTATTGCTTTTCTCATATCCTCTAGAGATTTAACCCCATTCCGTGAGCAACATATTAATTTATTTTACATATTTGAATTATAACCAAATATAAAATGACATGGATAAGAAAAACTACAAAATATTTTTACTTATGGCAGTATTTACCATATTTAGTGGAAAAATCATGGCTCAATATACAGTGAGTGGAAAAGTTTTTGATGGAGATACCAATGATCCCCTGGTAGGGGCAAACGTAGTAATTGAAGGAACTAGCACGGGAGTTACTACAGATCTAAATGGTGAATTTAAAATTGAAATCCCCACCAATGACCCTTCTAACCTGATAATCAGTTTTGTGGGCTACTTAAAGGAATCCGTATTGGTAGATTCTAATAACAAGCAGTTAAGGATAGTTCTTAAATCTGATGTTTTGTCCTTAGGAACCGTAATGGTGACAGGTTCACGTTTTAAGCCAAGGACTATAGCAGACTCACCCGTGCCTATCGACAACATCAAAATTGAAGATATGCAGCAAACAGGTCAGTTCTCTGTGGATAAAATGCTGACATATACTGTTCCTTCGTACAATTCTACCAATCAGACTATTTCGGATGCAACGGCACATTTTGACCCGGCTGATTTAAGGAATTTAGGGCCAAGTAGAACCTTGGTATTGGTTAATGGAAAAAGAAAGAATGCAAGTGCGTTGGTTTATGTAAATGAAACTCCTGGCAGGGGGGAAGTTGGTGTAGATATGAAAAGTATTCCCGCTGCTGCCATTGAGCGTGTAGAAGTCTTAAGAGATGGTGCTTCTGCACAATACGGCTCTGATGCTATTGCAGGTGTAGTTAATATTATATTAAAAGAAGAAACTGAACAGAGTAAGTTTTCTGTTAACTCCGGTATTACTACTGAGGGTGATGGTTTTAGGATAGGTTCCGATTTTAATACAGGTTTTGAAGTGGGTAATAATGGTTTCATTAATGTGACAGCTTCTTTTTATGATCAACAAAGAACAAATAGGCCAGGCACGCCTGGTGAAGATGTCCTCTTTGGTGTTGGTCCAGATAACTCCTGGATACAACAAAATCCTGACCTAGGAATGACAGTAGGTATACCGGAACTTACAAGCTCTAATGCCTTTTATAATTCAAGATTCGACTTAAAAGGAGGTGCCTCTCTCTATTCTTTTGGTGGTATTACGCTGAGAAAAGGTACTAGTTATGCAATATACAGAACTCCTTACTGGGTTCCGGACCCATTCAATTTGCTACATGAATCAGGCACAACCTATCAAGGTTTTCAGCCTACTTTTAACTCAGATATTTTAGACAATACACTAACGATAGGAATAGATGGGGAGCGAAATGGCTGGGGCTATGACATTAGCCTTACCTCAGGAAGGAATGAAGTGGATTACACCATAGGTAACACCCTGAATCCTTCTTTAGGAGCTGACAGCCCAACTAATTTCAGAGCTGGAGGATATGAATTTGGTCATACAGTATCAAACCTAGATGTAGGGAAGCAATTCGGAAATCTTGTATTTTCTGCTGGCACGGAAATTCGCTTTGAAAACTTTGTGGCTACTGCAGGAGAAGAAGCTTCCTATGTTGGAGGAGGAGCACAATCATTCCCAGGCTTACAGCCGAGCAATGAAGAAGATGCCATCAGATATAATGTGGGGGTTTATGCAGATTTGGCATACGATGTAAGTGATAATCTACTAATTGGCGGTGCTGTGAGGTATGAAAATTATAGTGACTTTGGCAGTAATGTCAATTGGAAATTCAATGCACGTTATAAAATGTTGGATGATATCTTAACTTTGAGATCCTCCGTTTCAACAGGATTCAGGGCACCATCTTTACATCAAATCTACTTCAGTAATGTACAAACATTAGTAGTAGATGGTCAACTTCAGAATGAAGGGACTTTTAATAATTTAAGCCCGGTAGTTAGGTCATTAGGCGTACCAAAGTTAAAGCAGGAAAAATCTTTTAACATAACTGCTGGTATCGCTTCCAATTTTGCCAATAACTTCTCATTTAGCTTAGATTACTACCATATTGAGGTGGATGACAGAATAGTATTCTCAAGTCAGATTACAAGTAACGATACCACCTCTGCTGTAGGGTCTATCTTAAATCAGCAAAACATTTCTGCATTAAAATTCTTTATTAACGGTGCTAACACTGTCTCTGACGGGGTAGATCTGGTAATAGGTTATGATAATATTATTTTAGGTGCTGGAGATTTAAGTTTGACTTTGGCAGCCAATTATAACAATATGGAAATTAATGGCACCATCAATACGCCTGCTCCTATTGAAGAAACTGGAATAAACATTTTTAACAGGGAAGAAAGATCCCGAATTACAAGTGCCAGACCTCAAGATAAGGTGTTATTGGGAATAACTTATAAAATAGGTGATTTTACGGCAACCTTAAACAATACAAGATTTGGAGAAGTAACCTGGAGACACCCTGAGGATCCAGATAAAGATCAGGTTTTTAGTGCTAAAATTATTACAGATTTAAATATGAGCTATAAGTTTAATGATAATTTGGGCGCTACATTGGGTGTTAATAATTTGTTTGATGTTTATCCAGATGAAATTGACCCTAAAGGAGATCCGGGAACAGATTTAGGTGGCAGGTTTAGATATCCATGGGAAGTAAATCAGTTTGGTTTTATGGGGACTATGGTTCAAGCTGGAATTAATTTAAAATTTTAATAAATGCTAACCCAAAGTTTTATAACAGAAAAGGCCTCAACATGAGGCCTTTTCTGTTATATCTATAGTCTATGTATATTATTTTTATTAATGCTTATATTGACACATCATTGATGTATAAAAAGAGATACCGAAATAAAATTTCCTTATAAAACTACTTCTTATCCTCCTCAATTAGTTTTATTTTATATTCTACAGCACCAAGGTTGAAATTACGTTGAACACAGATTCCATTTTCATTATATTCATAAATAGACTTCTCTCCTTCTTCATTTACCATCATAAAGCGGCTTTCTTCGGGCAATTTGGCAATTGTATTATACTTATGAGTGATTTCAGAAAATACTGAATCTCGCTTTTGAGGTTGATTAAAATATAGTTTAACTAAGCTATTTAAAACAGGTTTTTCGTGCCAATTTTTCGTGCTGTCTTTAGTGGTACGATAATATTCTTTTCCTTGTAATCGCTCTATTTTAGATTCTTGAATAAGCTCTCCATTTCTTTTATCAACAAAATAAGCTTGACGCAAAGTATCATTTTGATAAATAGCTTCCATTAATTGGACCATTTGAGTTGGCCTGAATAATTTATATTCTAAATCCATTACAGCCGAAAAATAAACCTTTCCGCTATCCAAGACTTTTTTAGTCACCAACATATTACCCACTGGTCTGCCCTCAATAGTGACATCATAAACGAGTTCTTGCGAGTAACCAATAAAACTAAAAACTAATAAGATAACTGTTATAAAAACTAACTTCAACCTGCCCATTCTTCTCTATCTAAACTTCTATATTGTATGGCTTCCGCCAAATGTTCTATTTTAATATCTTCACTTCCTGCCAGATCAGCTATAGTACGGGAAACTTTCATAATTCTATCGTAAGCTCTGGCTGATAGCCCTAATTTTTCCATTGCATTCTTTAACAACGCCTTTCCAGCGGAATTTATTTCGCAAACTTCTTTTACCATTTGAGATGGCATCAAGGCATTGGAATGAACATCCTCTAGGCCTTCAAATCGTTTTTCTTGTATTTCTTTTGCAGCTATCACTCTTTTACGAATGGTATCGCTGCTTTCTGCTTTGCGGTCTGCTGTCATCTGGTCAAAAGAAACCGGAGTAACCTCCACATGTAAGTCAATTCTATCCAGAAGTGGTCCACTTACTTTATTCAGATAACGCTTGACAGAACCTGGAGGACAAACGCATTCCTTTTCCGGATGATTGTAGTATCCGCAAGGACATGGATTCATACTTGCCAGCAGCATAAAGTTGGCAGGAAAATCAACCGATACTTTTGCTCTGGAAATGGTGACTCTCCGTTCTTCCAAAGGTTGGCGCATCACTTCCAGAACTGTTCTCTTGAACTCTGGAAGTTCATCAAGAAAAAGTACTCCATTGTTGGCTAAGGAAATTTCGCCTGGTTGAGGAATGCCTCCTCCTCCTACTAAGGCAACATCTGAAATAGTATGATGAGGAGCTCGGTATGGTCTTGTAGCAATCAAAGAAGCATTGGCTCCTAATCTTCCTGCAACTGAATGAATTTTTGTAGTTTCTAAAGCTTCGGTTAAGCTTAATGGAGGTAAAATAGAAGGAAATCTTTTAGCTAACATAGTTTTCCCAGCCCCGGGAGGTCCTACCATAATCACATTATGTCCTCCAGCAGCTGCTATCTCTAAAGCTCTTTTAATATTTTCCTGTCCCTGAACATCAGCAAAATCAGCTTCATAATCATTAATATTAGTGAAGAAGATATCGCGAGTATCCATTTCCACTGGCTTGATGTCAGACGTACCTTCTAAAACTCCAATGGCATCATTTAAGTTTGAAACCCCTATTACATCTAAATTATTAACAATAGCGGCTTCGGCAGCATTTTCCTGTGGAAGAATAAATCCTTTAAAGCCTTGCTTTCTGGCTTCTATGGCAATGGGTAAAACACCTTTTACGGGTCTAAGTGTGCCATCCAAAGCCAACTCACCCATAATCATATAATTCCCTAATTCCTCTGTGAAAATTTGTTCCGAACCTTTTAAAATACCCAAAGCAATGGGCAGGTCGTAAGCAGAACCTTCTTTTTTCACATCTGCAGGAGCTAAATTAACTACTACCTTCTGGCGAGGCATTTTGTAACCACTGTATTTTATAGCAGCATCAATACGATGTTCACTTTCTTTAATAGCATTATCGGGTAAACCCACCATGTAAAACTTCATGCCCTGGCTTACATTAACTTCTATGGTGATTACATTGGCATCTACTCCGAAAACTGAACTTCCATAAGATTTAGCTAACATACCCTAATCTTTTTTCTATCAGTAAAATAAAAATGTGAATAATTTTGATGTGAATTTCCTGAATCCTGTCGGCATAACCTTCATGTGGAACTCGAATTTCCACATCGCATACATGAGCTAATTTACCTCCATCTTTACCTGTAAGCGCTATAACTTTCATTCCCTTGGCTTTGGCAGCTTTACAGGCTTCTAAAATATTCTTTGAATTTCCGCTAGTACTGATGGCTAATAAAACATCTCCTTTTCTGCCCAATGCTTCAATAGCTCTACTGAATATAAAATCAAAACTATAGTCATTTCCAACACATGTGATATGGCTAACATCAGATAAGGCCATAGCGGCTATGGCTGGTCTAGCTTCCCTAAATTTTCCACTTAATTCTTCAGCAAAATGCATGGCGTCACAGTGAGAACCACCATTTCCACAACTCATCACTTTTCCTTCCTGCTTGAAGGATTCGACCATTATATCAACTGCAGTTTCAATATTGGCTAACTGCTCAGGTTGGTTTAAAAAATTATCCAGCGTTTCTTGAGCTGAATTCAGTTCATTTTTAATAAGGTTAATCATTCAGTTTGTTATGATTGGGGATTAGTATCGTCAGTTTTGGTTGAATCTTCTTCTGGTGCTTCATTCTTAGGACTTTCTTCTTTTTCACCAGAAGACTGAGGCTCTACGGATGAAGTAGCAGTTTCAGATTCTTTTTTATCATAAAGCCTCGCTTTAAATTGGTTGATTTCATGTTCGTGTTTTTCAATCAACTTAGCTTTGGCTTTTTCTTCTTGTTTAAATAGAAAAACAACAATAAGAAAAAGTACAAGACCAGCAATAGCACTGTATTGAACCAGATCCATTTGCTTAAACAAATCAAATAAGAAATTAAGATCGTTTTTTCCTATCGATATAATTACAACCGTGGCTATATGAAAGATGAGAAGTGCCACAAAAACAATAGTTCTAAAAGTCTTCATAAAAATGGAGTTGAGTTGGTTTTGATTATGAATATAAACAAATATAGAAATATTTTAACAACTAGTATTGTCAAGTAGAGGAAGAACCATTAATTCGATTTTTTTTTGGAATTTATGCAATCCTAATTTCAACTAACAGATTGAATTTCAATTAGCTTTTTATAAACCCCACCCTTTTCTATAAGAACTTCATGTTTACCTTCTTCTATAATTTCGCCTGCTTGCATCACATATATTTTATCTGCCTCTTGAATAGTACTTAATCGGTGAGCAATCACTATAGATGTTCTGTTTTTCATTAAATTAGTTAAAGCATCTTGAACCAACTTTTCCGATTCAGAATCTAGTGCAGAGGTGGCTTCATCCAAAATTAAAATGTCTGGGTTTTTCAAAATTGCTCTAGCTATACTAATTCTTTGCCTTTGTCCACCAGAAATTTTGGTTCCTCTTTCACCAATTTTAGCTTCATAACCACCTTCCATTTGAGAAATAAAATCATGGGCATTGGCAACTTTAGCAGCTTGCATTACTTCTTCCAAAGTACATTCTGGTTTCCCAAAAGCAATATTGTTGAAAATTGTATCATTAAATAAAATAGATTCTTGACTAACGATTCCCATTTTAGCTCTTAGGCTTTCAACTGTAATGTCTTTCAATGAAATCCCATCAAGTTGTACTTCCCCATCAATTGGATCATAAAAGCGAGGAATTAAATCTACCATGGTTGATTTCCCTCCTCCGGAAGGTCCTACCAAAGCAATGGTTTCTCCTTTACGAATATTGATGTTGATATTTTTTAATACTTTTTCCTCCCCATAAGCGAAGGAAACATTCTTAAAGCTTAATTCACTTTTAAATTCTTCTAATTTTTTAGCTGTGCTTTTATCTTTAATAGCAGGTTCTAAATCTATTATTCCAAATATTCTTTCAGCAGAAGCTAATCCTCTTTGTACATTACTGAAAGCAGTAGATAAGGCTTTAGCTGGAACCAGAAGTTGTGAATAAATGGCAATGAAAGTAATAAAGCTCCCCGCATCTAATTCGGATTTTCCTTCCAATATCATTGCTCCACCAATCAATAAGACTCCCACCACTACAAACACCCCTAAAAATTCAGAAGTAGGACTTGATAAGGCTTGTCTTTTTTGCATGCTAATATTGAATTCAGCATAGTTTTTAACTTCTTTTTGGAAACGATTTTTTGAGAAATTAATAGCGTTAAATGCCTTGATAATACGCATTCCACTTAAGGTCTCCTCTAAAATATCAGATATCCTACCTATTGTTTCTTGGCTCTGTCTGGCTTTCTTTTTCAAGGAAATGGCAATGTAGGATATGATAAAACCTGAAATGGGAAGGATTATCAATGTTATTAAGGTAAGCTTGGCAGAAATGAAGAAAAGCGCAATAAAATAGCCTATAAGCAAGAATGGTTCTTTGACTACAGCCTTTAAACTGTTCACTACTGTCCCTTCCACTTCTTGAACATCAGCCATTACTTTTGACATGATATTTCCTTTACGCTCTTCTGTAAAGAAACCAATATGCATATTTATTAATCTATTGTAGAGTGCATTTCTCAGGTTTGATATCACATTAGCTTTCACTATTGCAGAAATAATTGCTAATAAATACCTAAATAAGTTAGAGAGAAAGATACTAACGATCAATAACACACATACAAATTGTAATGCTGCAAATCGATCTTCCTGAACTATAGACAGAAAATAATAATTAAATACATCTGTTAAATATTGAATACTGAGATTAAATTCTGGTAAGGACTCAGGTATTTTACTTGCTTCTTCTTCAACTTTGAACAATACATTTAAGACCGGGGTCAAAATACCCAAAGTTATTACACTAAAGACAGCTTGTAGTATAGCGTAAATTAAATATTGTGGTGCTAACCAGCCTAATGGTTTTGCATAAGAAAGTACCCTAAAATATGTTTTCATTGATCAAATTCAATTTGGATGCAATTTACAAGATATAGTTGGTAATAAGAATTTAGAAATAAAGGTAGAATTATAACGAAAAAAGCCGATTTACATTTTAGTAAATCGGCTTATTATTCTATAAATATTTAACTAAACTACTCCTCAATAACCTTTTCAGCAAGAACAGTAATCGTATTATTTAAAACTTCTACCACTCCGCCATCAACTATTATGGTAGTATCATTTTTACCATCGGAGAACTTCAAATCTCCTTTGTCTAATGAACTGATTAGCGGGGCGTGGTTATTCAAAACCTGAAAAGAACCATTGCTTCCCGGAAAAGTAGCAGAATCTACATTTCCTTTAAACACATTTTTTTCCGGTGTAATGATTTCTAAAAGCATGATTTTAATTTTAAGCTTCTGCTAACATTTTCTCTCCTGCCTCAATGGCTTCTTCAATAGTACCTTTCAAGTTGAAAGCTGCTTCTGGAAGGTGATCTAACTCACCGTCCATGATCATATTGAAACCTTTGATTGTTTCTTTGATATCAACCAATACCCCTTTCAAACCAGTAAACTGCTCTGCAACGTGGAAAGGCTGAGACAAGAATCTTTGTACTCTTCTTGCTCTATAAACTGTTTGTCTATCTTCTTCAGACAATTCGTCCATACCCAAGATAGCAATGATATCCTGTAATTCTTTATAACGCTGTAAAATCTCTTTTACTCTTTGTGCACAATCATAATGTTCGTCACCTACGATACTTCTTTCTAAAATTCTAGAAGTTGAATCCAATGGATCCACTGCTGGGTAGATACCTAACTCAGCAATCTTACGAGATAGTACTGTAGTAGCATCTAAGTGAGCGAAAGTAGTAGCTGGAGCAGGGTCAGTTAAATCATCTGCAGGAACGTAAACAGCCTGAACGGAAGTAATGGAACCATTTTTAGTTGAAGTAATTCTTTCCTGCATGGCACCCATTTCAGTAGCCAAAGTAGGCTGGTAACCCACAGCAGATGGCATTCTACCGAAAAGGGCAGAAACCTCAGAGCCGGCCTGAGTAAAACGGAAGATATTATCAATAAAGAAAAGAATATCTTTACCTGTTTCATTACTGTCTTTATCACCATCACGGTAATACTCAGCCAAGGTCAAACCTGACAAAGCAACTCGAGCACGAGCACCTGGAGGCTCATTCATCTGACCAAACACGAAAGTAGCTTTAGATTCCTTTAAAGCTTCTTTATCCACTTTTGAAAGATCCCATTTGCCTTCTTCCATAGAGTGCATGAATTCATCACCATATTTTACAATACCTGATTCCAACATTTCTCTAAGCAAGTCATTACCTTCACGAGTTCTTTCACCCACACCGGCAAATACAGACAAACCACCGTGTCCTTTTGCAATATTATTAATCAACTCCTGGATCAATACGGTTTTACCAACACCGGCACCACCGAATAAACCAATTTTACCCCCTTTTGAGTAAGGTTCAATTAAGTCGATAACTTTAATTCCTGTATATAATACTTCAGAAGAAGTAGATAAATCTTCAAATCTTGGTGCATCCCTGTGGATTGGTAACCTAGTTTTTCCTTCCGGTTGCTCAATACCATCAATAGCGTCACCAATTACATTAAATAATCTTCCTTTTATATCTTCACCAGTTGGCATTGAGATAGGCGAACCAGAATCTAAAACCTCCATACCTCTGGTCAAGCCTTCTGTACCATCCATCGCGATGGTTCTTACCCTGTCTTCACCTAAATGTTGCTGACATTCTAGAACGATAACGGAACCGTCAGATTTTTTTACTGAAAATGCATCAAAGATGTTAGGTAATTTTGCGCCTTCTGCTTCAAAGCTCACATCCACTACCGGGCCAATTACTTGGGTAATCCTACCAATATTTGCCATGATTTAATAATTATAATAAAATAAAATTGCTCTCTTCTTTCAGGGTGCAAAGCTAAGGTTTAATTCAATTATAACAAAGCATTTTTATCTTTCGGTTAGGGTTAAGACTAAAATTTTATGATCTAATGGCTTATCATATTTCAAGGGAATACTTTTTCCAATAGTAGCTTCCATTTTTCCATTCATGGAAAAGAGTTGAAAATTGTAAACTTAATAAACCTGTACTGTTAAATTAGCAGAAAATTAAATGTATATACAATGAAAAAAATAATATTAAGTCTTGCTATAATGGCTTTTATAGGGCTTTCTGCTTCAGAAAGTCATGCCCAGCTATTTGGCAAAAAGAAAAAAGATGAACCCAAGAAAGAAAATAGTTCAAAATCAAAATACCAGCCATACTCCAAAGTAATTACATCAGATGCAGAATCTGATGAGGGGTTGTTTACTTTCCATAAAGTAGATGACAAATACTATTTTGAAATACCGGAAGATTTATTGGAAAGAGAAATTTTGATTGTCTCCAGGATTTCTGGTCACGTTAAAGGATTGAATTTTGGAGGAGCAGGAATGAAATCTCGTCCTCAGCAAGTAATTCGTTTTCAAAAGAAAAATAATCAATTATTGTTACGTTCTGTTTCTTTCAACTCAGTAGCGGATGCAGATGATCCTATTTATGAATCCGTTAAGAATAATAATTTTGAACCGATCATTCATACCTTTAAAATTGAGGCATTAGGTAAAGACTCGTCATCCTTTGTAATTGATGTAGAGGATTTCTTTACATCTGATGTTCCTATGATTGGTGCTCTTTATGATTACCAAAGAAAAGCATTCAAAATTTCTTCTGTTGATAAAAGCAGGTCTGTAATCGTTCATGGTAAAGCATTTCCTGAAAATGTAGAAATCAGACATATCCTAACTTATAAAGGAAGTGAGATTCCTGACAATCAATTAACTGGCGCATTATCAATTGAAATGAATCAATCTAGGATTTTGCTTCCAGAAGATCCAATCGTTCCAAGAAACTATGATGATAGGGTAGGCTACTTCTCTATTCGTCAGTTAGATTATTCTAAAGATTCTCATAAAGCAGATGACAATCGTTTCATTACCAGATGGAGATTGGAACCTTCTGACTGGGAAGCTTATAATAAAGGCGAATTGGTAGAACCAGTTAAGCAAATTGTATATTATATCGATCCTGCTACTCCGCTTGAGTGGAGAGAATTCATCAAAAAAGGGATTGAAGATTGGCAACCCGCTTTCGAAGAAGCAGGTTTTAAAAATGCCATTGTAGCCAAAGATGCACCAACAAAAGAAGAAGATCCTGACTGGAGCCCTGAAGATGTTAGATATTCAGTTATTCGCTATATCGCCACTGATATTCAAAATGCACAAGGGCCACACGTTCATGATCCAAGAACTGGAGAGATATTAGAGAGTGATATTTTATGGTATCACAACGTAATGAATCTTTTAAGAAACTGGTACTTTATCCAAACAGCAGCCGTTAATCCGGAAGCTCAAAAAGTTAAATTTGAGGAAGAATTGATGGGAGAATTAATCAGATTTGTAGCTGCACACGAAGTAGGTCATACCTTAGGATTACCTCATAACATGGGGTCAAGTGTAGCTTATTCAGTTGATTCATTGCGTTCCGCTAAATTCATGGAAACACATGGTGTTGCACCTTCAATCATGGACTACGCTCGATTTAATTATGTGGCTCAGCCAGAGGATAGTGTTGAAAATTTCTTCCCGATGGTGGGCGAATATGACAAATGGGCTATTGAATATGGCTACAGAGCGATTCCAAATATTGATACATCTGAAGAGGAAGAGGCAATTTTAAATGGATGGATATTAGAGAAAGCAGATGATCCGGCTTACCGATATGGTCGTCAGCAAAGAGGTGTTGTAGATCCTACTGCTCAAACAGAAGATATAGGAGATGATTCTATGATTGCATCTGCTTTAGGTATTAAAAACTTAAAAAGAATTGCAGATAGATTAATTGAATGGAGTTCTGAAGAAGGTAAAAATTATGATGAGCTTTCTGAGCTATATGGAAATGTAATCGGTCAATATAATCGTTATATGGGTCATGTTACAGGCAATGTTGGCGGTATAAGCGAGTACTATAAAACATCTGATCAAGAAGGAGCTATTTATACTCATACTTCTAAAGACAAGCAAACAAGAGCTATTGCATTTTTAAATGAGCAATTATTTGAAACCCCGGAATGGCTGATTGATACTGAAATTTTAGGTAGAATTGAGTCTGACGGAATTATTGACAGAGTAAAAGCTTTGCAGACAAGAACTTTAAGTAGTCTTTTCAGTGCGTCAAGAGTTAAAAGAGTTTTAGAAAATGAAGCATTAAATGGAAATGATGCCTATAAAGCTACTCAGATGATGAGTGATTTACGTACGGGCATTTTCTCTGAATTGAGAACTGGCAGAAGCATCGATACTTACAGAAGAAACTTGCAAAAAGCTTTTGTTGAGCAATTGGGTGATTTAGTGAATATTGAAGATAATGATATTCGTACAACTGATATACCATCTCTTTCCAGAGGTAATCTAGTTACTTTAAGAGCTGAAATCAATAGAGGTTTAGCAAGACAAAGCGATCAAATGTCTCGTTACCACTTACAAGATTTAGTAAGCAGAATTGATCAAATATTAGATCCAAGAGGATAAGATTTTTGAAGATAATTTATTTTAAAGCCTTTCGGAAGGACACTATCCCAAAAAGTGTGTAACTAAAAATTTTGTAGATAGGGTTTAAGATTCGTTTAATCTGACCCTATCTTCAAATATAATAAGAAAACTGTTAAGTATCACCCCCCAG
The DNA here is from genome assembly GCF_024636815.1 of Marivirga sp. GTDB lineage: Bacteria > Bacteroidota > Bacteroidia > Cytophagales > Cyclobacteriaceae > Marivirga. The sequence continues at coordinate 17,959 of NZ_JAGXGF010000209.1, read as the reverse complement.
TTTCTAATAGGCTGTGTCCATTTTTTACTTACCTGTCTAACAGATAAAAACACGGATTTCATTACCGCATCATCGGTTGGAAAAGAAAGCTTGTTCTTGGTATACTTTCTAATTTTTCCGTTAAGGTTTTCAATTAAGTTAGTGGTATAAATGATTTTTCTAATTTCCACAGGATAATCAAAAAATACGGTTAGTTCATCCCAATTGTCTTTCCAGCTTTTAATGGCATAAGAGTATTTTGATTCCCATTTAAGGCCAAAATCATTTAAAGCTGCCAAGGCCGCCTCCTTGTTTGGAGCGGTATAAATCTCCTTCATGTCACGGGTGAACTCTTTTTTATCCTTCCAGACCACATATCGGCAAGTATTTCTTATTTGATGGACTACGCATATTTGAGTGACTGATTCAGGAAATGACGCTCTGATGGTATCGGTAAAGCCATTGAGATTGTCCGTTGCCGTGATCAGGATATCCTCTACGCCCCTTGCTTTTAAATCGGTGAGCACGCTCATCCAAAATGCAGAGGATTCGTTCTTTCCCAGCCACAAGCCCAATACTTCCTTCATTCCGTTGGTTTTGAGGCCCACAGCAATGTAAACCGTTTTATTAACCACCTTAGAGTTTTCTCTCACTTTAAAAGAAATCCCATCCATCCAAACAATCAGATAAACAGGATCCAATGGCCTGTTTCTCCAGGCTACAATGTCCTCGGCAATGGTGTCGGTAATCCTGGATATAGTAGAAGTTGAAACATTGATATCATATAATTCCCGTATCTGCTCTTCTATATCCTGATTGGACATTCCCTTGGCATACATGGATATAATCACGTTTTCAATGCCCTCTGCCATTCCTTTTCTTTTAGGCACAAGCACAGGTTCAAAGCTACCTTCCCTGTCTCTAGGGACATTTATGGAGGCTTCACCAAAGGAGTTTTTGAGTTTTTTGTTTGAATACCCGTTACGAGAATTGGAGCTGGCAGTCTTTTGGTTTTTATCATAGCCCAAATGCCCGTCCAACTCTGCTTCCAGCATTTTCTCTACTGCACGTTTTTGAAGTTGCTGTAGAAAATCATTGAGTTCATCTCCGTTCTTAAATTGCTTTAAAAACTCTTCGTTTAATAAATCTTCTTTTTTCATCTTGCAATCTGTGTGTTTATAAAGTTAAAAATATTTACACACAAATTGAGAAAAGCGCCTGCCGCGGGCTCCTCGAAATTTAAGTAGCGATTTTTGCAAAATCACTTCCTAAATTTCCGAGGCTCAATAACTGTTTCATAAGTCCTAATTTAGAACTTACACAGTTTATGAGATACTCCCTTCGGAAGCAATTTCGAAAGGCTTTTTTCTTTTAACCACAAAGTCACAAATAACACAAAGAAACAGCTAAAGTTGTTGAAGGGCTCCGTATTTACCAATTTACCCAATTAAAAATACCTAGTTTATTAATTAATAATTATTAATCATCCATTAAGAAATCCTGCTCCAATTCACATTTTTCTTCTGCTGCTGCTCCACTTGAATTTTAATCAGTCTGTTTTCCTCTGATTCTAAATCAGGATCCTTTGAAATAACAGTTTGGGCGCTTTGCCTGGCAATAGATAAAATAGGCTCATCCTCACGCAAATCACCAATCATCAAATCAAGCTGACCACTTTGCTGTGTGCCCATCATGTCTCCGGGGCCTCTTAGATTCATATCTACTTGTGCAATTTCAAAACCATCCGTAGTGCGCACCATGGTATCCAGTCTAGTTCTGGCTTCTTTGCTAAGTTTGTAGCTGCTTACTAACACACAATAGGATTGCTCTGCTCCTCTTCCAACTCTTCCTCTGAGCTGATGCAATTGTGCTAATCCAAATCTTTCAGCATTTTCAATCACCATAACCGAGGCATTCGGCACATTCACTCCCACTTCAATTACCGTGGTAGCCACCATGATTTTGGTTTCTCCTTTTACAAACCTGGCCATTTCAAAATCTTTATCAGCTGCTTTCATTTTACCGTGCACAATACTGATCGGAAATTCCGGAAATGCCCTGGCTATACTTTCATATCCATCCATTAAATCTTTCAAATCCAATTTTTCGGATTCTTCAATTAATGGATACACTACATAAACTTGCCGTCCTTTTTCTATTTCCTTTTTTATAAAACCGTTTAATTTTAAGCGATTAGCATCATACTGATGAATGGTTTTGATTTCTTTTCTACCAGCCGGTAATTCATCTATGATGGAAATATCTAAATCACCATAAACCGACATGGATAAGGTTCTTGGGATAGGGGTGGCAGTCATAATCAAAACATGCGGAACAAAATTTTCATTCTTTTTCCATAGACGAGCTCTTTGTGCTACTCCATAGCGATGCTGCTCATCAACTATTGCTAGTCCCAAATTTTGAAATTGCACCACTTCTTCCAAAAGTGCATGAGTACCTACCAGAATTTTCAGTTGGCCTGATTTTAAATCTTCATGAATGACTCTTCTGGCTTTGGTTTTGGTGGAGCCGGTAAGCAATGCAATGCTCACACCAATTTTATCCGCAAATTCCTTTAAGCCTTCATAATGCTGGTTAGCCAATATTTGAGTAGGCGCCATTAAAGCTAACTGAGTTCCGCTGTCAATCGCAATAAGCGAAGCAATAAAAGCCACTATGGTTTTTCCACTTCCTACATCGCCTTGCAAAAGACGGTTCATTTGTTTTCCGCTTTTAAAATCAGCAAAGATTTCTTTAATCACTTTTTTCTGTGCGCCTGTTAAATCAAAAGGAAGGTGAGATTTGTAAAACTCAGTCAGTAAATCTGTTTTTTGAAGGACTTGTCCTTTAAATTTTTCAAGCCTAATCTTTTTCTGCATTAGCAGACGCAACTGCATAAAAAAGAACTCGTCAAATTTCATTCTGAAGCGAGCCTTCTGCAGCAATTGCTGGTTTTTTGGCACATGAATTTGAACTACCGCATCCTTTTTAGCCAAAAAGCTATATTGCTGAATGATATGTTGCGGAAGCGTTTCTGGTATTCGGTTATAAGCCTCTTGCAAAAGAATTTTTTGAAACTTAAATATGGCCCTACTGTCTAGAAATTTTCTTCTTAAAAGCTCAGTGGTAGAATAAATGGGTTGTAAAAATTCTTGCTGAGCTGAGACAGGAGTTAAAACCTCTATTTCCGGATGGGCTATATTGAATTTACTACCAAATCGAGTAGGCTGTCCGAAAACCACATAATCGATTCCGCTTTTTAATTTGGGACTAATCCAATTGATACCTTTGAACCAAACCAGTTCCACAGTTCCTGTGTCATCAGCAAACTGAACCACCAACCGTTGTTTTCTACCCATCCCTACTAGTTGCTTCGAACGGATTTGCCCTTTTATCTGGACATTGGACATCTCCTGATGAAGATCTCGTACTTTATAAAATTTAGTGCGGTCTTCGTAACGAAATGGATAATGCTGCAAAAGATCAGCATAAGTGAAAATGCTTAATTCTTTATTGAGTAAGCTCCCCTTTTGAGGACCTACTCCTTTTAAAAATTCTATAGGCGTTTTAAAGAAGGATACCATCTTAATTCCACTCTAAAGTATTTAAACTGTGGATTATGTCTTTTTTCACATATTCGATAACGGGTGCTAAAGAATCATTTTCCGTAGCTGTTCTAAAATATAAAGCTCCTCTCAAAAAGTGAGTAGTGGAATCTGTAGTATAAAACTGGAATTGACTCGGAACATCTCCCTTTAATTCAGCTAATGATACTTTTTTGCCATTAGGCGTAACCATAATAGTTTCTTGAATCGAGCTGGCTTTAATTTGATGCTTTGTGGTCAGTTTGTAGGCATCATCAATATTGGTCCTTAATGAATCTCGATTGTTATGCAATGGTTTATAGGTAATATGGATTTCCGCTACAAATTCAGGATAAAATAAAGCAAACCAATAGCGTTCTCTTATATAAGATGAATCAGGTAATATTTTAGCATGAACAGAATACTCAAAACTAAACGGAAAAGAATCCGGCAAAGCTTCATATTGATGATTGGGCAAATCTATTCTATTATATCCTGTGGGTTTAGGATAATAATCTGACTCGCAAGCCATAAATAAAACAGAAGCAATTATAAAATATCCTGAAATTTTGAAAAAATTCATATTACAAAGTTAAGAGCATAAATTAATCAAGCTTTCAGAATTTAAAAAAGTTTTGAATTTGTTGGCAATTATAAGTTCAGTTTGCAAAACGCTTGAAATTTAGAGGGATTTTTCTTTTAAAAGATTACCGCTCATGATTTTATCTTTCTAAATTGAATTCTATTTGAAGTATTTTATTCAATTTTAGAATATTATTTCCAATTAAATATACATCCTTTTTTAAGAATCGTATTACTTTATAAATAGTAAATTCTTCTGATTTCAATTTAGATATTAACTCATTATGAATAATAACTTAACTATAGAAAATACCCCAATAGATAAACAAAAAGCGATATTTAAGGCGCAGAAAGATTTTTTCTTTACTCAAAAAACTAAGGATTATCAATTTAGAAAAACACAGTTACTCAAGCTTAAATCTTTGATTAAGGAACATGAGCAGCAAATTATGGATGCTTTAGCAAATGATTTTGGAAAGCCTCCATTTGAAAGTTATGTAACCGAAATTGGTTTTTTATACGATGAAATCAACTTCACACTTAAAAACCTCAAAAAATGGATGAAGCCTAAAAGAGTAGGGACTTCCCTCGTTCATTTTCCTTCCAAAAGCAGAATTATCTATGAGCCAAAAGGTGTGACCTTAATTATAGGGCCATGGAACTACCCATTTCAGTTATTATTAGCTCCTGTAATAGCTTCTATATCTGCAGGAAACACCTGTATAATAAAGCCACCTGAAGAAACTCCTCATATCTCTCATTTAATAAATGAATTAATCAGTAAAAATTTCAATGAGGAATTCCTGGCAGTAGTGATGGGAGAAGGCCGGGTAGTTGTACCAGAATTGATGGAAAACAATCGTTTCGATCATGTTTTCTTTACAGGAAGTGTGCCTGTTGGGAGAATTATTGCTCAATTAGCAGCTCCACAGTTAGTGCCCGTTACTTTAGAGCTTGGAGGAAAATCTCCGGCTGTAATTGATGAGAAAACGAATTTAACTGTTGCAGCAAGAAGGATTACATTTGGAAAATTAATTAACTCCGGGCAAACATGTGTTGCACCAGATTATCTACTGGTTCATGAAAAAATTAAGGACAAATTCGTGGATGAACTCCGAGCCACTATCATGGAGTTTTATGGCATTTCTCCCACAGAAAGCAAAGATTTGACTCAAATAGTGAATCAAAAAAGATATGAAACATTGAAATCTTACCTGAAAGAAGGAAAGATTGTATTTGGAGGAGCGTTCGATGATGAGAAAAGGAAAATTGAGCCAACTTTAGTAGAAGGGGTTACGGAAAATGATAAAATGTTTCAAGAAGAGATATTTGGACCAATCCTTCCTGTTTTTTCATACAAAACTAATGAAGAAGCACTAGATTTTATTAGGAAAAATCCTGATCCATTGGCTTTTTATCTTTTTACTTCTCAATCCAAAACAGAAAAATTCTTTTTAGATAGGATTAGATTTGGAGGCGGAGCTATAAATAATACCATAGTTCATCTAGCAAATCCTGAATTACCTTTCGGAGGAGTAGGTAATAGCGGAAGTGGTAATTATCACGGAAAATCTGGATTTATGGCCTTTTCACACGAAAAATCGATACTAAAATCAGGAACATGGTTCGATTTAAGGAAAAAATACCCTCCTTTTGATGAAAATAGCATGAAAATAATAAAATTCTTAATGAAGTGATTTTTCATTTATTGTAATTGTGCTATAGAATATTAAAATTTCCTTAAAATCATTTTCTATTCTCTTATGATTTAAAAGGCTTATCGATTAAATTGACTGTCAAACTATTACACAATGGCAAAATCAATTATAGTATCTAATCGGCTCCCTATCAGAATTGAAAAAGAGGATGGGAAAAATGTATATAAAACTAGTGAAGGAGGTTTAGCTACTGGCCTAGGTTCCATTTATAAAGAAGGCAATAACATTTGGATAGGATGGCCTGGCATAACATTGGAGCATGATGAAGAGCAAGAAGTAGAAAAAGAACTGATGAAGCATAACATGCGACCGGTTTTTCTTACCGAGCATGATGTAGATGAATTTTATTTAGGCTTTAGCAATCAAACCTTATGGCCTGCTTTCCACTATTTTATTCATCATATGCGTTTCAAAGATGAAGAATGGGAAGCCTATTATAATGCCAATCGAAAATTTGCCGATGCTATTTCAAAATGGTTAGAGCCAGATGATATCATTTGGGTGCATGACTATCAATTAATGTTAGTGCCCAATATGCTGAGAAAGCAATTTCCAAATGTAACCATAGGATTCTTTCAGCACATTCCCTTCCCTTCTTATGAGGTATTCAGGATGATCCCTTGGAGAAAAAAATTGTTAAATGGAGTTTTAGGCGCAGATTATATAGGATTTCATACCTATGATGATATGCGCCATTTCTTAAGTAGTTGCCACCGACTGGCAGGTTACAGTTATGAGCGAAATCAAATATTAGTAAAAAACAGATTGGTTGAGGCTGATTCCCTTCCAATGGGAATAGATTATGATAAATATTTAGAGTCCGCTACTAGTCAGTTGGCAAAAGCAAAAGAAATATCCTATCGCGATTCTCTCGGCAAACAAGAATTAATTCTATCGATGGATAGGCTGGATTATTCTAAAGGCATACCCGGCAGGTTGAAAGCTTTTGATAAGTTTTTGGAGCGATATCCAGAATATCAAGGACGAGTTTCATTATTCTTGATTGTGGTTCCATCGCGGGATCAAGTAGCAAGCTATAAAGCGCTTAAGGAGAAAGTAGAATTTTTAGTAGGCCATATAAATGGGAAGCATGGTACTATCAATTATATTCCTATTCATTTTTATTACAGAAGCTTTCCTTTGGATGATTTATCCGCATTCTATCGTATGTGTAAAATTGCTATGATTACACCTAAGCGAGACGGAATGAATTTAGTTTGTAAAGAATTTATTGCCAGCCGTGAAAATGAAGATGGCGTTTTGATTCTTAGTGAAATGGCCGGTGCCTCCAAAGAGCTTTCTGATGCAATTTTGGTCAATCCAAATGATGAAAATGAAATGGTGGAAGCCATAAAAACAGCATTGGAAATGCCATTGGCCGAGCAAAAGCGCAGAATGAAAATGATGCAAAGAACGGTGAAGAAGTATACAATCTTCCAGTGGGTAGATTTATTTATGAATAACCTGAAAGATCTGAAGGAAAGACAGCAGTCAATGGCTACCAAAAGGCTGGATAAAGAATTAAAGGACTCTATTACTAAAGAATTTAAGAATGCTAAAAACCCTATTATATTCTTAGATTACGATGGCACATTAATGCCTTTTAATGAAAATCCTGATGATTGTGCACCGGATACAGAATTATCACAAATTCTTCATCAGCTTGCCGTGAAAGCGAAATTGGTAGTCATTAGCGGAAGAAAAGCAGCTACTCTTGAAGAATGGTTGGATGAATTTAATATTGATTTGATAGCTGAGCACGGCATTAAAACTAAAAGAGCTGGAGCCAAATGGGAAGTAAACGGAGATTTACAGGATGACAGCTGGAAAAATGAAGCCAGAGATATTTTAGAGTTTTATATCCAAAGGACTCCAGGATCATTCTTAGAAGAAAAAGAGCATACACTTGTTTGGCATTACAGAAAAGTGGAAAAAGGACTTGGTAGCTTAAGATCAAGTGAATTATCAAGCCATCTGAAGCATTTCATGACAAACAAAGGGCTCGATGTAATCGAAGGAGATCATGTAGTGGAAGTAAAACCATCTATTATCAATAAAGGAAAAGCAGCTCTGGAAAGGTTAAAAGGTGAAAAAACAGATTTTGTCATGGCTTTTGGTGATGACAGAACTGATGAAGATACTTTTGAAGCTTTGCCTAAACATTCTTTAACCGTAAAAGTGGGCAGTGGATTTTCATATGCAAAATATGCCGTGGAAAATAATGAAGAAGTAAGAGCATTGCTACAGGATTTTGTTAATGAGTGAAATTGTTATAAAATTTAATTTCTCTTCATTTCTTATCCACAACTCCTTCTTTAAGGTATTTTCACCTCCAAGTTTCTGTGAGATTTCAAAGGGTATTCATTTCGCAACTTTGGGTGAAAAAACCCAAACGGGGGATGTTTTTGCAAAAGCTTGGGCGAAAACACTTAAGCAGGGAAAGAAAAATTTATAGAAGTTAATTAGTTGTTGAACGCAAGTAGATATACTATAAAATATGACAGACAAAAAACTAGTATTCATGGAACATGATGGTGCAATTGATGATTTATTGTCACAATTGTTACTGCTAACCATGAAAGATGTAGAAGTAATCGGTATAAATGTGACACCAGCTGATTGTTTTATAGAACCAGCAATAGAGAGTTCTTATAAGATATTACAACTGTTTGGAAAAGAAAAAATCTCAATAGGGAGAAGTGACAAAAATGGAATTAATGCCTTTCCAAATGAATGGCGAGCGAGGCCAGAAGTGATTAATGCGCTACCAACTCTAATTAATGAGCGTTATGATTTAAACCCTTATTCCCTTCCAAAGGCTGTGGATTTATTAATTGATAAATTGACATTTGCAGATAGACCTGTCACAATTTTAATCACAGGACCATGTCCAAACTTAGTGGAAGCAATAAAAAGAGCACCACATATTAGGGATAAAATTGAGCAAGTAGTATGGATGGGTGGAGCATTCAGGACACAAGGAAATGTACAAACTTACCAACATAATGGAACTGCAGAATGGAATATATATTGGGATCCTGAAAGCTCCAAGGAGTTATTTGCATTAGAGCTTCCATTAGTTTGTATCCCTTTGGATGTCACAAATAATGTCCCAGTGAATAAGGAATTCTTATCAAAGCTAGCATTTCAATCTGATCATTATTTATCAAACTTAGCTGGACAATTATGGGCATTAACTATTGACACTATCCCAAGCTACCATTATGTATATTTTATGTGGGACGTTTTAGCAACATGTTTTATTTCATTGCCTGAGGAGTTTACTCTAGAGGAAGTGAAAGCTGTTGTTAGTGATAGACCTCCTAATGCTGGTCAAACGCAATTAATTGAATCAGGTCATAAACTAAAAATAGCAGTTGATGTAAATAAGGATATCTTTTATCATTATGTATTAAATCAGTTAAAAACTGAGATTAGACTACAAGCAACATTATAATAAAATTACACTTATTCAACTATTTTGTTAATGTGGAATTTCCTCACCACTGCTTCTTGAAGGTGTTTCAAGTACCTTTGCGATTTCAATGGGCATTCATTTCGAAAATTTAAGTGAAACGCACAAACGGGTTATGTTTTTTTTTAAAATAAAGTAAATGGGTAATGAAGCCCAATTTCTATTTTTTCTAAAAGATCGAAATTCCTGATTTAATTAGTTGATATTTCAATGAAGCTTGTAATTTTGCAATATGAACTATTTGCTCATAGAACAAGCCGACTTTAGAGATCAACTTAAACCCTTTACTTTCACTCGCCCTATTGCAGAAATTCGAGTGGGAATTTTAACGATAAAAGAGAAATGGGAAAAGCATTTAAATGCTTCATTATCTTATATCTCTGCTCCGGCTTTGAGCGAGAAATATCCAACAAAAACGGAAGCACAGAATATTTTAATCAATAGCTCCGTTTGCCCTAACCCTGAATTAGTGAAAGCTATCCAATTAGGAGCAAGTTTGAAAAAAGAAGGGGTTTTGATTTCAGCCACTGCAACTGAAGAAGAAATAGGTTTTTTTGATCCTAAACAAAAACTGGAAGAAGCAGCTGAATACGATGGTGAAATCACCATGATCACTCAGAGCTGGCATATTTTTCAAAAAAATGCAGCTGAAATCAGAAGTGATTTTGATTTAATCACTTCAGGAAGAAATTCCCAGCATGTAAATGATACTCATACTACCGTTTATGGTGAAAATAACATTTTTATAGAAGAAGGTGCATCTATTAAAGCAGCTATATTAAATGCTGAAAATGGCCCGATTTACATCGGGAAAAACGCTCAAATTCATGAAGGCGCCATAATAAAAGGCCCTTTTGCCATGTTAGATAATTCCCATGTTAATATGGGGGCTAAAATTAAAGGAGATTCTACTATTGGTCCTTTTTGCAAAGTAGGTGGAGAAGTTAGCAATTCAGTTTTCTTTGGCTATTCCAGCAAAGGGCACGATGGCTTTATCGGGAACTCTGTGGTAGGTGAATGGTGTAATTTAGGTGCAGACACCAATACGTCTAACTTGAAAAACAACTATGCTAACGTAAAGCTTTGGGATTATGCCAAAGGAGGATTTGCAGACACGGGTTTGCAATTCTGTGGTTTAATGATGGGCGACCATTCCAAATGCGGAATTAACACCATGTTTAACACCGGAACCGTAGTAGGAGTAAGCGCTAATATTTTTGGTAGTGGATTTCCGAGAAATTTCATACCTTCCTTTGCTTGGGGTGGTGCAGCTGGATTTAGCACATTCAATTTGAAAAAAGCATTTGAAGTAGCTGAAAAAGTGATGGAAAGAAGAGATAAAACTTTGGATGAGGTAGAACAAAAAATTCTGACTGAGCATTATGAGGAAAGTAAGTCTGATAGAATTTGGGAGAATGACTAAAAAGAGCTAATAGTTAAGACCTGTCAGGTTTATAAAACCTGACAGGTCTCTCACATATATTTATAATTTAAAACATACATAATGAAAGTAGCAATAGGTGGCGATCACGCTGGATTTGAATACAAAAAGCGATTAGTTGAGTTTCTTGAAAAAGAAGGCCATGAGGTTAAAGACTTTGGACCTGATTCAGATGGATCTGTTGACTATCCTGACCATGTACACCCACTAGCTGAAGCAATTGAAAAGGGTGAACAAACTTTAGGGATATTGCTTTGCGGAAGTGCAAATGGAGTTGCTATGACTGCTAACAAGCATCAAGGAATCAGAGCAGGGATCGCCTGGGAAGAAGAACTAGCTTCTCTTACACGTCAACATAACAATGCCAATATTATCTGCATTCCAGCTCGTTTTATTGACTATGACAAAACACAATCCATTGTAAACACCTTTTTAACTACAGAATTTGAAGGTGGAAGACATGGAAGAAGAGTGGATAAGATTAGTTGTTAAAAAAGAGTATAGAGCCTAATGTTTACGATATATTAGGCTCTATACTCTATTCCTTAAATTCACCTCTTCAAAGAAGCCTTATTGAAAATATAATCAGGAATTTCAGGGTTAAACTGTATATCTAGCATTATGAAATCAGTTCCTTCTCCTTCTTTGAGGACATCTTTATAATTCACATTTTTAGGGTACCATCTACTAAATTTCCATCTATTTGATTATCTTGAAAAGGGTTTGAAAGAATGGAACCACTAATGTCAACTGAAGCTAAAACATCAAAACTTTTACCAGAATCCAAGGAATGTGTATAATTAATTTCAGGTATATAGCGCCCACCAACAAATAAATAATATTGATTATCAGGACTGTAATTACCAAAAGCAGATACTTGACCACCCCATGAAACCTGACTTTTCAGAAGAGAAGGGGAGAACATCAACAATATGATAATTATCCTTTTCATGTATCATCTTTTGACAAAAATTCCATAGAAGAAGAAATTACTCAATTCCATTATGGCTTCATCCATGCTCTTGAACATTCTCAGGAAGTTTTCATCTTGCATTTTGGTTCTAATCACCCCCAACATATCAATTATAAATTCGGGTTTTAAATCAGCTCGTACCCAGCCTTCCTTTTTAGCCTTCTCAAAATCGGCTATCATCACTTTATATGATTTTTGAGTATAATTATGAATGAGTTCACTCAAAGCTGAGCCATCTTCCGATAAGATTTCATTGATGAAATCCTTACTCATATTTTTTGCCTCCTGATGTTGGAGGTGTAAAATCTTACTGATTTTTTCCGGAAATGGCTTTTCCTCATCCATTATAGCCGAATATCGCCTCAAATTATCTTCTAAAATGGCTTCCAGAATTTCTTCTGCGGCATGCTCTTTATTTACGAAGCGTCTGTAAAAGGTCATTTTACTTACACCTGCATGTTCGCAAATTTCTTCTACTGTGACCTTTTTTAAGCCATATTTCCAAAATAAGACTTTGGCACTGGCTAATATCGCTTTTTGACTTTTAGTCATTTTCAGAGACTTGAAATGTTACTGATTTGTATTTATGTTACAATTATAGTATATATTTTCAAATACGTAACAATTCAAGAATAGTTTTTTTACTCTGAAACCTTTAAAGTTGATTGATTACTTCAGAAATGATTTTTTTGTCTATACCTTTTTTAGAAATAAAATAAGCTTCTAATTCAGAATCGTTGAGTTGATGAGTAGCTAACAAACCTTTGATAATGGTTTTTAAATAATGTTGATTTGGTGAGTTAATATCGCTTGATAAGTAATTCTCATTGGTAAAAGTGAAGATAGGAGCATTGTCCTTTTCTCCTAAACTCAACAAATTACCATACCAGCTATTTCGTTTTATGACAGAGGATTTTTGATTTTGAGCTCTATCAAAATTTATTTCAGTTGGTTTATCAGCATTATTTTCCTGTTGAACCACTTCCATAAACTGCTGACGATTGATTAGATACATATTGCCAAGCGTCTCAGCTTTGTGGTTTTTATCAGGATTGACAAAACAAACACCTCCTCCATTCCATACTTTTGCGTTTTTAGCAAAGTATAGTTCATGCGGAATTTCAATTGGTTTTTGGTCTAAGGGTGGTGTTTGGTCTTCACATCCCTTATAAGTTCTGGTAGCACCTTCAGGCTTTCCTCCCTGGATGTAGCACATGAATCTTTCTGTGGAAATATTGGAGCCATAGCTGGCATACCAAATATAATTACTCATACTAAGCTTATTTATTATTTACGGGCGTTCCCTATACCCTATTACTCCTATATATTCGGCCTGGTCGAAGAAAGTGTTACAGGACATTTGATTTTCTTTGCCACAAACTACGTTATTTTCACAATCAAATGGGTAAGTTAATATGTACTCGCAGGGATTGTATAATTGAAAATATTGTTGATTTTTATATAAATACAATTCTAAAATGACATTACAATCTAATTCTTGTCCATTGTAAGGCACCAAATTGTATTCCTCCAATTTATTATCTGTACAACTTTTCAATACCTCATCATTATTGCAACTTAAAATGAAAATTGAAAGAATTACACCAATTAAAGAATATTGGACCTTATTAATCATAATTATCTAACCTTAAGGGTAATTGAATATAAGGAATTTATGATAAAAAGCCTGAAAAGTTAAGTGTGATTTTGAGATATTGTATTACACTTATATTCTTAATAAACCAGTCTGATAGATTTCAAAAGTTTAATAGGCTATTTTATCTGCTCTGCTAAAACTTTAATCCCCTCCTCAAAAGAATGAGGTTTATAACCTAAATCCTTTTTAGCTTTATCCAAAATAAACCCTGTCTTCGGAGGTCTTTTAGCTGTTTGTTTAAATTTAGTGCTATCCGATTTGGTCATGGTGGTTTGAGGCAAATCAAAGAATTCAGCAGTTTTAACTGCCATTTCATAAGGGGTTAATAAATCATCTCCCGAAATATTATAAATGCCTTTTGCTTTCTTTTCAGCTATCAATAAACAACCCATAGCCAAATCTTCAGCCAAAGTGGGCGATCTCCATTGGTCATCTACCACTTGAATATCTTTACCATCTTCAAGAGATTTTTTTACCCAAAGGATTATATTAGAACGGCTCATATCATGTGCAATGCCATAAACCAATACCGTTCTTGCTATTGCCCAATCAATCTTGCTTTCCAAGATCAAATTCTCAGCAGCTAATTTACTTTCCCCATAATAGCTTATGGGATTAGCTTTTGCTTCCTCCCTATAAGGACCATCCTCACCATCGAATATAAAGTCTGTGGAAAGTTGTAGAAGAAAGGCATTATGTTTTTCTGAAGCTTTAATAAGATGATCAACTGCCGTTACGTTTAATTTCCAGCAATCTTCTTGCTCCGTTTCGCACTGATCAACATTCGTCATGGCAGCGGTATTGATGATAACATCAGGTTGATACTTACCTACCACATCCATTACTTCCTGCTCATTTGTAATATCAAGGCTTTCAAAAATATATACAGACTCCTTAGGTAATCTATTTTTACCACGAGCTGTGGCTATTAAGTCATGCTTATTTTGCTCTGTAATTAAATTGACTAATTTCTGACCTAATAAGCCATTGGAGCCTGTGATTAAAATTTTCATTTGCGTATAGTTGATTTTTTATGACCACCCTGATTAATCAGGATAGGCAGGTTCTTATAAATCTATTCCTACCACAGGTAGGTAAGCTATCTCTTGTTTGGTACCGAGTACGCGAGATGCTCATTTTATTTTTCTTCTTCAGGGTATTCGTAAGCGTATTGCTCGGTAATTTTTTTCTTCGACATCTTTTCAATTTCTGCTGTCATAAAGATGTCTTTAACTGGTTTATCAGCTCCTACAGTTCTAACAGAAGCGATAGAATCCACCACATTTAAACCTTCCACTACTCTTCCGAATACCGTATATTCTCCATCTAAATGTGGCGCTCCTCCAATAGTTTCATAATCTTCTATTTGAGCATCAGTGAATTGATACACCTCTATTTCCCCGAATTCTTTCTCTACCAATGAATCTGCAGTAGTTTCCATGAAATTTTGCAAACCTTCCATATCCTGGGCTTTTTGCATTTCAATCACTTCATTTCTGAGGTTAGCATATTTCTTCATTCCTAATAGCTCACGTAATTTCATCTGCTTTTGTTGGTAAACTCTTCCCTCAGCCATTTGCAATAAATCATTTTTCTCAAATTTTTGCCCATGAATAATGTAAAATTGAGAGCCACTAGATTTTTTCTCAGGATTAACATTATCACCTTGACGAGCTGCTGCCAATGAACCTTTTACATGCCAAAAATCAGGATGGATTTCAGCATCTATTGTATAATTCACTTTCTCCTCATCTTCAATTCCACTTTTCTGGTTGACATCCCCACCTTGCACCATGAAATTTTCAATGACTCTATGGAAAATAGTACTGTCGTACTTTCCTGATTCCACTAACTCAAGGAAATTCGCTTTGTGTTTGGGCGTTTCTTCATAAAGAATGGCGGTCATATCACCATATTTTGTATGAAATACCACTACCGAATCTTTTGATGTTTGGCAAGAAGCCATAATTATCAATAAGGAAAATGCTAAAATTAAACTGTTTCTATTCTTCATCTTTTTTATTCTTCTGATAGTTGTTCTCTAATTTCTTTTAATACTCTGTCTCCACCTTTTTTCAATATCTGACGAGCTAATAATGTTCCCAATTCTTCCGCTCGGGAAGTTTCATCTGTTAATTTCATGGAAATTCTTTCCTGTCCATCTAAGCTGATAATGCCTGCTTCCATTTCAATTGAATTGGCGTTTAAGTTTGCCAATCCGAAAACAGGAATGCTACACCCACCTTGCAAATGACGCAAATAAGCTCTTTCTGCTCTCAGGCAATATTCTGTATTTCTATGATTAAGTGCAAATCGTAGCATTTCCTTTTTATCACCTTCAATACTTTCGTGCACCTCAATGGCAACTGAACCTTGTCCTACAGCAGGAATAAATTCTTTGGTAGAAAGCTCCAATTTGATTTTATCATCATATTCCATTCTATGGACACCTGCATAGGCCAACAAAATAGCATCACATAGGCCTTCCTCCATTTTCCTGATTCGTGTTTGCAGATTACCTCGGATATCTACTGTTTTTATGTGCGGATAAAAATGCTTTAATGTAGCAATTCTACGGGTGGAAGAGGTTCCAATTACAATAGGATTTTCTTTGTCGTTAATGTCAATGGTTTCTTTATGTGAAACCAACACATCATTTACTTTTTCTCTTTCGGTAAATGCAATTAAATCAAAGCCTTCAGGTAATTCTGATTGCATATCTTTGGCACTGTGCACGGCAATGTCAATATTCCCTTCTGCCAGTTGGGCTTCAATTTCTTCCGTAAAAACACCCTTACTTCCGATTTTAGAAATGGCTACATCTAAAATCTTGTCTCCCTTGGTTTGGATGATTTTAATCTCAGCAGTATGCCCAGCTTTCTCAATTCTATCTTTAACGTATTCTGCCTGCCATATTGCCAACTTGCTGCCTCGAGTGCCAATTCTTATATTCATTTTATTAATTGTATTAATTTCGTCAATAATTATGTCGTTTGGTAGAAAAATAAATCATTGCTCTGTCTGCCCTCAAATAAAAAGTCGGTCATCGACCGTTTTGATGGTATTGAAAAGAAAGGTTTTCTTCTAAAACATCCACCACAAATCTACCACTCAATAATTTTCTACCCAATAAAATAGGGTTTTTCATATGGCTTCGATCGGAAAGGGAAAATTCTGTATTGTAGATCTTATTAAAAATCTTGATTTTGGTCTTTATGACATAACGCTCTTGCACTTGTCCATTGGAGCTTTTAATTCGCTTCAATTTAAAATCAGAGGTTTTGAATTTCTTAGCTTTCATTCCCTGGCCTAAGCGCTTTGCACTAATGGTATAAACCAATAAATCAGTTCCGTCTTTAGCCTTTTCGATATGAATCTTAGAACAATGAATAGCAGAAGTATAAGCTCCTGTATCGATTTTTGCCTGAACTTTTACCAAGCCCAGTTCAGGTAAATCCAGTTTGTCAATTCTGCCTATGGTTTTTTTGGTCTTCAATTTAGGATTTCAATTCAGCAATAATAGTTCTACCGCCTTTTGTTTTATCCCCTATATTTACTTTCACTTCAGAATCTAGAGGTAAATATATATCTACTCGAGATCCAAATTTGATAAAGCCGAATTCTCCTCCTTGCTCCACCATATCACCTTCATTCACATACCATTTAATTCTTCTGGCCATGGCTCCAGCAATTTGTCTGAAAAGCACTTCAACTCCATTAGCGGTTTCTACCACTATGGTAGTTCTTTCATTTTCAGTGCTCGATTTTGGATGCCAGGCTACCAAATATTTTCCTGCGTGGTATTTACAAAATTTTACTACTCCAGAAATTGGACTTCGATTTACATGTACATTCACTGGAGACATGAAAATGGAAATTTGCTTTCTCTTACCTTTAAAATATTCCGGTTCATCAGTGTCTTCTATCACCACTACTTTTCCATCGGCTGGTGCTAAAATATGTTTTTCATCCTTATTAATGATAAACTTTGGGCTTCTGAAAAATTGTAAAATCACAAGGTAAAGCACTATTAAAGCAACCAATACCGCATTATTCACCCAAGCTGGTGTATCTAAAGCATATTCGAATACAAAGAATATCCCAACGAATATAATCAATGAGAAAAATAAAATTTTCCTTCCTTCTTTATGTAAAGTCATAATCTAAATTTAAAAATCAACCAAATATAATTACTAATGAATTGATTCCATGAGGTAATTGTTATTAAGTGTGAAATTTCGTTATTAATATGTGTTAATTCTGAAGATTTCAAAACATGTCAATCGTTATTTCCGATCATCTCCATTAGATTAGAACGTCATACTCGCGGAGGCGGGTATCTATTGATTTTAGCCTTTGGTTAAAATATTAACCTGAGTTCGATTCTAATTTAGGATTCAGAACGCCTGTAAATAGTGAGTTTCAACTAAAAATTCTGAAACAATAGCAGGCTATTGCAAGGGGTTTTTAGGAAGAAAATCGCTGTTTATAGGCGGAAAGGGGAAAACTTTTCCATAAAATCCAATATACTGCGTTGTCTTTCCTCGATA
>NZ_JAGXGF010000208.1 GCF_024636815.1 Marivirga sp. | reverse complement strand
GTTGCGCTTAATGTTCTTGCCTTGAAGCATCAAGGATGAAAAAGCAAAATAAACACCATCCAAAACCAAATAGTCTGATGTTTTCAAAGCCTTTTCAAATATCGGATCTTTCGTGCTTACGCCATACGAATTCGGGCTGATCGTGTTCATCACACGGCATTTTTCCCCTTTGACTGGAATCAGGTTCAAATCGTCGGAATAAAGAGTGAAGCCTAAGGTGGCTATAGTCTTCATAAGCTAATATTTTTACAATAAAAATGTCAGAATAATAAATAATGTGACAATCTTACTCTTCATTTGTCTTCTCTGTGATTCTCGATAAAATTCGAACTTTATTCTTTAAGTGGTAGAATAGCCCTGCTCCTTTCACGAGTAAGCCTCTGCTGAATCAACATCATGCCGACATGTCTCACAATTTCAATGGATTTATTCATGCTGACTTTATTATCTTAAGGAATTTATTACGGAAAATTGTTAACTCATAATGAGATAAAAACCTTTCTCTTGCCGCTTTTCCCATTTCAATTAAATCTTTTCTGTTTTTTAAGGCAGTTATGTAACCTGCGATTTCGTCAGGTGAATTATTCTTTAATAGGAATCCTGTTGTATTATCAAGAATAGTGCTCGGAATTGACGCAATATTATTGGCAATCACAGGTAGTCCAAATTCCATCGCCTCTATAATAACCCTTCCAAAAGTTTCATATTTATACTCAGTTGGAAATATTAGAATATCCGAATTTGAAAGCAAATCGTATTTTTCATTAATATCAACGAACCCAATATAATTTACATAGCACGAAAGATCAAAATCTTCAACAAAATCACTAAATTCTTTCTCTTCTGATTTTGATGGCCAACTCCCTGCAAAAGTAACAGTGAACTCCACTGCCATATCTTTTAAAATACGTGCAGATTCTAATATTTTAAGCCATCCTTTGTCCTTCATCATATTAGATAAGAAAACTAAACGTAATTTCTTTGAGTCTAGCCTGCCCTTTTCTATTACCTCGAATTCTTCATCTGTAATTGTTTTTAAAATCGCGTTAGGTAAAACAAAAATATTTTCCTTCTTGAAATATGAAATGATATCGCCAGTAAGTTCTTTACCTAAAATGATTGCTTTACTCTCTTTAAAAGCATTTTTAAAGGTGAAATTTTTAAGTTTGCTTCTTCTGTCATTTTTAGTAATTCGAGTTCTAAAGTGATATATGATATTGGAATTTAACATCTTAGCCAAAAATGAAAATAAAGTATCCCTAATAAATGCAAACCCGGTAGTCGCTGGCATGATATAGACCAAATCAGGCCTAAACCTGATAGATGTTACAGTAATCTTTCCTAGTACAATAAAGAATCCTATAAACTTTTTGAGTGAAACCTTGCCCACATCATTAAAAGTTTCCGAGTAATTTATTTTTATGTGTTCGATTTCCAGATCATCACTTGATTGTAAAACATCCAAACAAGTTTGACTAGATAAAGCGCTTCCATAGGTAGGAGGAGGCAAAGGCGCTATAAATAATATTGTTTTTTTTCTATTCATTTTAACGAGCTGTTTAAATATTATTTCTATGATTTTTCATATTACCCTAAGCCGGCAGTTGCAACAACAGCATAAAGCACAAAAACACCCAACAAATTATCTGACTGGCAAGTAATTAAAAACCACTGAGCTTTGAATAAGGATAGTGAAATATATGATTGTCTAGAAATGAAGTTTCAATTTTTTAAGTATAATCCTCTGACTTTCTCGCAATAAAAATTTAGAGAGGAACTTTTTATTTTCCTTCACTTCTTTGGGGTGGTTTAATGGGAAACTTAAGTTGGAAGGTTTATGGTATAGAAAATTTTTATCCCATAAATTTTCTTGAGTATGGGTCGAAAAATCATTTGAAAACCCAATATTCTCAATTAGGTTCACTTTAGGAATAATCGCTAAGGAATTTGTCATTTGATGAGAAACATTCCAAGGAATTGCCCATGAATTAACCCTTCCTTTGACGCAATGATCGATCTTTCTGCTCCTAATTTTTCTTTCAATAAAAGATGGATAATATTTCTCCAAATCCCCGATATCTTTTGCTTCCTGATATTTATCAAATGAAATATCAATCTTTTGCCAGGCATGCTTCCAAGTTGCCCACCCCCAAGAATAGAAATATTTAGAAAATATGTAGCTATCAGGACACGCATACGATCCTAAAATGTTATATCCACATATGCTCATGATTTGTTCTTCATCTTTGTACCTTTCCAACATCTCCCGACAAAAGCTGAAAAAGCTCTCACTTGGGAGGCAATCGTCCTCTAAAATAATGCCTTGTTCAACATTATCAAAAAACCAATCTATTGCTCCAGAAACCGCTAATTTACATCCCAGATTATCACTTCTGAACAGTGTTTTAATATTACACTCCCAATCGATACTGGCTAAAACCTGCTTACGAAGGTCTTCAACAATTTCTTTTTCTTTATCCTTATACTCTCTTGCACCATCTGATGCAATAAAAAGTTGATCAGGTCTAATTTTTTTTATTTCGTCAATAACCTTTTTCGTGGCTCCGGGTCTGTTGAATATTAGAAAAAGGATTGGTACATCAAACTTAATTTCGGATCTCATTGATTATATTTTTTTTTAAACCTAAAAGAAGAGGTAATCGAATCCAGATGATAAAACTACATTTCAAAAATTGATCAATTAATCTTAAATTATAGTAGCTTCATTCACAATTTTCATAACAGCATTCTAAAATAAGCTAACTGGTGCTATCGTAGGATTTCTTTCTATTGGCTTTGTTATAAACGCCTGGCATCAATGCCTTCAAATATGCCTTGATGGTATAAATAGTCCATCTCCATCCCCAAAATTTTCGTCTAAAAGTATTGTATTCCTTGAGGTTAAGACCAGTCGGAGAATTCATCAACTTCCAACGCTTCGATATTGGTGTTTGCGGATCACACCATGCAGGTATTCCATCATTTTTGGCACATACTGCGATATATTTTCTTGTCGTATAACAAATAAATCCAGCTTGAATAGCCCTCAGCCCATAGTCAATATCCCCCATTGCGTGGGTATAGTCATTTGAAAGATTACCCAATTTCTCGAAAATTGCCTTGGACACCAACACAACATTGCCATTAATATACGTACATATCTGCAACTTCCCGTTTGGAACAACAGGGCCCGAATCATCTTTTCCCCCATATGAAAATTCATTGCTTCCAGCAGATGACTCACAAGCTCCGACAACAATAGCAGGTTGTTTATCTTTATCACTGGCCTCTTGGTAACTCTCAAACACTTCGATCAATGCAAATGAACTTAACATCGTATCATCATTGAGCCAAAGGTGAAAATCATACTCTGCTTTTTGGCTTGCCGTATTCCAGGCTAAACGCATACCTTGGTTCCAAAAGAGGCTACCATCACCCTGTATCACATTGACTTCGGGAAAATTACTTTTTACAGCTTCTCCTGTTCCATCCGTCGAACCATCATCCACCAAATAAATATCCAGCTTATGACCGGGCATTAATGCTGCATGGGATAAAGCTTCTAAACAGAGGAGTGTTTTGTCCCGACGATTATGGCAGGTTAGTAGTGCAGCTATTTTAAATTTAGACTCCATTTCTTTACTCGATTAATGTTTATTGAATGCTTTCCACAAGCTCTCCCTTAGAATATCGTTTAAATCTCTCCTTCACTTTTTGATCAAAAATACCCCATACCCATAATTTCACTTGCGTATCATTCATTTTCCGAAAAGAGGAAGAGAAACACATTCCAATCATTAGCCAGAGAACAAAGTTGTTCATATCGAATCCTTGGTAATTCTCGGCCCAGGAATAAGCCCAATGAAAAGCAACAAAGAGACCGATTAGCTTACTATAGATGTTATTTGAGTGATAAACAGCATAAAACGAGCCCTTAAAAAAGACGAATAGAAATAAGACAATACCAACCACACCTGTCCAAGTAAAAACATTCAAAATGCCCACTTCGTTTTTTAAACGTTCCGGGCGCCCAGTTATTCTTTCTGCCCAGCCAGCAAAAGCTACAGTTTCGTTCCCTCTAGCAGGACTTCGTCCAATTAACCAGTAATTATGCTTCTTGGCTGATTGTAATACTTCAACATACAAGAAGGTTCGCGTATCCATTTTTAAATCTTCTTCCACAACTTTCCCATCATCTCCCTCCCTTGTTTCCATCATATCTCCTTTAATATAATCTCCAAGTTTGAATATTTCAAAGATGCCAGAAACAGCCAGAACAAAAAACAGTAAAGGCATAACAATCAGCACCTTTTGTGTAAGTTTCATCAACTGACCTGATAAGGTGAAGTAGCGTGTCGTGTAAAAAACAAGCAGGAGGATGACAGGCATTCCGTATTTTAATACATGGCTCCTAGTGCCTAAATCTCCAAAACCAGCGATTAAGGTTACGATGATGACAAGTATTTTTCCTCGAACAGGTAAAATAGGAAGGAAAATCATTATTAAACTGATCGGAAACAGATACCAGCCCCATGAACCAATAGACAGGAAAGGAAAGACAAGTACTGCAAAAGGAATTGTATATTTTACAAAAAATGCCAAAATAGCTTGGACCCGATCCGGATTTAAGGCTATATAGGCGACAAGCGGAAGCAATAAAGCCATTCCCATGCTCACTAGGCCTTTATAATCCCAGTAAATCTCGGCTACAAATATGCCCCGGACGATACTGAAAATGTTCCATAACAGGTACCATTTCAGGAAACGAATAGCCTGTTGATCTTCCCTCGAAATATAGCTATATCGAACCTCCCAAAAGTAAGTAAACAAGATCAAGGCGTTAACCACCCACCAAAAAGCAGTATTCCCAACCGGAAGTGATGTATAAAACTGTACCGAAAAAACAGCAATTGGCAATACTGTAAAAGGAATTATTTTTTCAATTGTTTTCTTAAACATTTGCCATTTGTTTTTTTATAAATTTCGCCGGGTTGCCTGCCCATATTTCATTTTCAGGGATACTCCTGGCAACAACAGAACAAGCGCCAACAATCGAATTTTCGCCAATACTCACTCCTTTCAAAATCGTTGAATGAGCCCCAATAAACACATTATCACCAATACTTACAGGTTTGTTCTTTTTTTGTGTCTTATCCTCTGAAGCATTTTGTCTTGATTTTGCATTGAGCGAATGGAAATCCGTATCATAGATGCAAACGCCTCCGCCTATTTTAACATTGTTTCCAATCGTGATTTGGTGATGAGCCACAATCGCGGTTGAACTAATTCCTACATTTTCGCCTATTGATAAACTTGCTCCGCGATCGACAAAAAGAATGCAACGCTGCGGCCTCCCAATCGGATTGCCTAAATTCCCATTGTTCATCCGAAAGTTGGACTTAATGGTGCAGTTTCCTCCCCGTGCTATACTAATGTAGGGAACTCCACTGGTCTGGAATTGCTGGAATTCAACATTATTACAATAAAGAAGAAGCCAGGCTGCAACTTTATTGATAAACAAACTGATTGCCACCAGTATTCTCCGGATCGCCTTATAAAGGATCGTTGCTATTTTTTGCATATTGTCTGATAAATTGAATTTAACTTCTCTGAGTTAACGGATTGGGAATGCCGACCTGCTGCCGCCAACTTTCCTTGCTTTGAAAGTTTATTTGCCAGATCCTGATCTTTAAAAACCTGGCAAATTGATTCCGCTAACATCTCAACTTCTTCAAAACGATAAAGTAAGCCCGTTTCATGGTCCGATATCATATCAGCAACTCCACCAACGTATGAAGCAACACAAGGAACACCTAACAACTGGGCTTCTCCTATAGAGTTGGGGCTATTCTCGATAGACGAGGGACACACAAATACATTCGAATCCAAATATCGCTGTCGCATTTCATTTCCTGATAAAGTCCCGGTGAAAATGAACTTATCTTCCACTTTGTTTTCCTTCATCAAACGATCGATATACTTACCAAATCCGTTCATCCTCCATTTTGGCTTATTCACCATGAAATTATCACCGGCTACATAAACTTTTACATCTGGCCAATCTCTTAAAATTAGGGGTAAAGCCTCTACCATCTGGTGTAACCCTTTAATCGGATAATACGCTTGACTTAAGAAAATGCTATGCTTTTCGCAATCCTCTTGCATCCACTCGCCTTGGTAAAATTCACGCCGTAAAGTCTCATTGCAAAAATGGTAAGTTGCATTTGGATTATTTGCCCAAACGTGTGCTTTATCCCAGGAGGTCCTTCCAATCACATGATTCACTTTTCCCAATAATAATTTCTCGAAAGCTCCTCGTTCCTGCATTTTTTTGCGCTGTCTAAATATGGAATCTCTCCTTATACGATCTCGCAAAGTAACATTCTGCTGTAATTCACTCTCAGAAATACCTCCGTAATAATATCGTTCATAAACGCTTACAAGCCCCTGGATAGAAACAGTGACATTTTTATTACCACATCCATTTATATAAGCCAATCCATGTGGATATTCCGATCCATGAATATGCACCAGATCCGGAACAAACTGATCTTGAACATCCCGCCAGTGGGCTTCCAATCGAACACTATATAGATGACCTTTACCTTGCTTGGGAACTAAAAAATAGTTAATTCCTTCAATCTTAACGGATCGCAATTCTTTCCCATTATACAACGAAGCGACACCCAGTTCAATTTCTTCCCCGACTTTAATCAGGGATTCTGCAGCAGAATACATCCACCCACCAACAACAGGTAGCGGAAGCTTTAATTCTTTGCATACAGCTGGAAACAGTGTATTCGTTATCCAAAGCACCTTCATAGTTCTGTTTTTTTCGTTCGATTTGGAAAATAGAGTTTTTCATCCCTCTACAACGAGGATTTACACTAAATTCGTTTTTTTCGATGACTTATAAAACAAATAAACACTTAATTTTGGCAGAAGGAACAAAATCTTAACCCTGATATCTTTTTTAATTTTTCTACTAAGATAATTGCTGAAAACTGTATCTTCCTTAAGAAAGTCCCGGATCATTTGTTTGCCTGCCAATGACTTTAAATGGATTAGCTCCCAAAATGCCGCCTTGGCGGCTTGCTGCTTGAGTTTAGGATCCGATACTTTATTTTGTAGAATCTCTTCATAAATATAGGGAATCGTCATGACATATCTGATCGAATTTTTCTGGGTGTCCTGATTTTCATGTTCGCGGAATATATAAAGTTGTCTGGGATCTCCATAAAATGAAAACTTATCTGCTTCAGAATAGACCCATGCCCAATCATAACAGCCACCAGCATCATATTTATCAAACCCATTCATTTTTGTCCTTTTGATGGCACTTGCCATATAAGGGAAGCCCAAACGGTATTTAATTCCGTATTCGATAATCTTATCGCCTTTTTCCATATATCCGAATGGAAGTGTATGCTTGTGGGGCAACTTCCCTTGATTGGTCAGCCGGATAAAATCCGTGAAAAAGATGTCAATGTCCGGATGTTCCCTCACGGCAGCCTGAAACGCTTCCACATAGTTTGGTGCCAATTGGTCGTCATCCTGTAGGTTCATCACAAATGGCGTATTGGACAGTTCGAAGCCTTTGGCAAAATTTCTGGCCATGCCGATATTGCTTTTATTTCGATAATACGTGACTTTCTTTTCTTTGCAAACTTTCTCAAAATAGTCATGCGAAGAACAATTATCAATCACAATCACCTCGCATTTCACGGTCTGGTTTAATGCGCTCTCCAAAGCGTCCAGAAAAAATTCTTTTCGTTCAAAGACAGGCATAGCGATCGTCAGTAAATCTGTAAAATTCATCATGATGGTTTCAATACAATGTCAGTAAATATTGGGCTCTTCGGAATTCATCCGGGATTCTCATAGTAGGGCAATCT
>NZ_JAGXGF010000207.1 GCF_024636815.1 Marivirga sp. | reverse complement strand
CACCAGGTGCAGTACCTTCCAAATGAACAGGAATATTCATTTTGATATTCTTTCCTTTGTGTAATTGCAAGAAATCAGCATGTAAGATGATTTCACTTACTGGGTGGAAAGCTACATCTTGTAGTATTGCTTGGTACTCATCGCCTTCAATGTTAATGTTAACGAAATGTGCTTCGGCAGTAAATACTAATGGGCGAAAAAGAATCATTGGCGCATAAAAGTGGATTTGCTCGTCACCCCCGTATAATACGGCAGGAACCATAGCTTCCGCTCTTAATCTCTTCGCCTCTTTTTTGCCAAGATTTGCTCTTTTATACCCTATAATCTCAACAGTTTTCATAATATATATTTGTTAAAGTGAATAATTACTATTTTATATAATCTATTAAATAAATAAAGCACTAATAGATTCATTATCGTGAATTTTTCTAATGGCTTTGGCAAACATATCGGCTACCGAAAGTACTTTAATTTTCTCAGATTGTTGCTTTAAAGGCAAAGTGTCTGTGGTAATCAACTCATCCAGAGTAGAGTTGGCAATATTTTCATATGCATTACCTGATAATACAGGGTGAGTAATAATTGCTCTTACTGAATTAGCACCTTTTTCTTTCAGCATGTCAGCTGCTTTACATAAAGTTCCTGCTGTATCAACTAAGTCATCAAAAATAATAACATCTCTACCATCAACATCACCAATCACTTGCATTGCGTCAACCTCGTTTGCTTTTTTTCTTTGTTTATCACAAACCACCATATCTACTTTGAAATGCTTAGCATATTTTCTTGCTCTTGCTGAACCTCCTATATCTGGTGAAGCAAAAATGGTGTCTTCAGTTATACTTTCCTGTAAATAAGGAACAAAAATAGCAGAAGCATCCATGTGGTCAACAGGGATATTAAAAAATCCTTGAATTTGTCCTGCATGTAAATCGCAAGTAACAATTCTATCAGCACCAGCAGCCTCAAGAATATTGGCGACCATTTTAGCTCCAATAGCTACTCTTGGTTTGTCTTTTCTATCTTGACGAGCATATCCGAAATAAGGAACCACTAAGGTAACTTTATATGCACTTGCTCTTCTTGCCGCATCTATCATCAATAGTAATTCCATGATGTTATCAGCAGGGGCAAAGGTAGATTGGATTAAGAATACATGATGCCCTCTGATAGATTCTGTAAAGTAAGGTGAAAGTTCACCATCACTGAATTTTTGTAATTCAACATCTCCAAGAGGTTTTCCGTAACTAGCGGCTATTCTTTCAGAAAGATATTTTGAAGCGGAACCGGAGAAAATTTTGACAGAGGACATGGTTTTTATTTTTTGCGCTTAAAATAAAATATCCCATCCTATATTGCTATGGACGGGATTTTGTTGCCCGACTAGGGCTCGAACCTAGACTCTTCTGTACCAAAAACAGACGTGTTGCCAGTTACACCATCGGGCATTTTTGTTTGCCTTATCGCTAAGGGAATACAAAGGTAAAAACGGATTTATTATTTGCAAATAAAGAAGTGAAAAAAAATCAATTATTTTTTCTGTTGGGCACAAATGAGTAGTTATTTAAAATGCTTAATACAGCTACTCTAATTTTTCTGGGATCATCAAAAATGTTTTCAGAATATAAATCTGTTGTATATCCTTGCCATATCATGGAATAATCATTTGTATCTGTGAAGTTAATAACCATTGTGCCTTGATCTATTTTAAACTTCTTTTTCATGTATTTTTCCTTCTCTTTTTGAGTATCGCTTCTATATTTTATAAAACTCTCCATTTTTGGTTGTTCGTAACCTTTATAACTTAATGGATCATCGATGTAAAAATAACTAACATAAAAACTTGGGTTGTCAGGATTATATTCATAACCCAATAGTTCAAGGTGGCTTTTTATGGTAGAACGCACTAATTTCCTTGGTGCCTCTGGCATATAGGTTTCTGAGATAAAAAAACCAAAGGATTTATAATTATCAAAATCCCCTAAAAAATTATAATCATATTCAACTGGATATTCCTTTGATACAAAACAACCATTTGATATCAAAAACAATAAGAGCAGTGGTATGTAGAATTTTTTCATAATGTCAATGTAACGATTATATCCCTATTCTGTTTTTAAATTACAGAAGATTTTGAAATATATCGTTTTCACGACACTTTTTCAACCCATTTTCTAGCGTTTACCAAAGCTTCTACCCATGGAGAAATTTCATCTGCTTTTCTTTCATTTGGATAATTTGCCCAGTTCCATGGGAAAATACTTCTTTCCAAGTGAGGCATAATGGCTAAATGTCTACCGTCTTTTGAACAAATAGCGGCTGCGTTAAAATCCGACCCATTTGGATTAGCTGGATACTGCATATAGCTATATTTAGCGACTATTTGATAATTCTCTTCACCTAATGGCATTTCAAATTTACCTTCACCATGTGCTATCCAGATACCCAGTTTACTATTTTCAAGGCTGCTGAGCATAATAGAATTATTTTCTGGAACATCTACGTTAACAAACCCACATTCAAACTTATGAGAATCATTATGAGCCATTTTGATTTTTTCTTTATGCTCAGGGTAAATCAAATCTAAGGCGACCATTAATTGGCATCCATTGCAAACCCCCATACTAAGCGTGTCTTCTCTTGCATAGAAGTTTTTTAATGCACTTTGAGCATTTTCATTGTACTTAAATGCTCCAGCCCAACCTTTAGCAGAGCCTAAAACATCTGAATTAGAGAAACCGCCAGTGAATACAATGAAATTCACATCCGATAAATCTACTTCTCCACTCATTAAATCTGTCATATGGATGTCTTTTACATCAAAGCCAGCCATATACATCATATAAGCCATCTCACGCTCACTGTTCACGCCTTTCTCACGAATAATGGCTGCCTTTATTCCGCTTTCTGTATTTCTATTTGAATCTAAACCTAATGACTCAAAAGTTCCTTTAAAATGTGCTGGGAAATTGAATGATAAGTCTTGATTTTTATAATTTTCAAAACGTGATTTCGCTAAATCTTTGCCACTTTGTTTTTCATCCAGTAAATATGAAGTTTCATACCACTCATCTCTTAAACCTGCAATGTCAAGCTCAATGCTTTGATTAGCCTTTTTTATTTGAATTTTATTCGATTTTTTAACGGTTCCTAGAACTGAAACATCAATTTCTGCTTTGGCTAATTCTTCAATAACTGATTTATCCTCAATTTGAAGTAATAAACCCGGCTGTTCACTGAATAATAATTTTACTAAATCATTTTGCTCAAATGCATCAAAGTTTAAATCCAAACCAAAGTTTTGATGAGGGAAAGTGGTTTCTAATAGAGAAGTAATCAATCCACCTGAACCAACATCATGTCCTGATAAGATTTTTTCTTCATTAATAAATTTTTGAATCCTCTCAAATGCTGTTTTGAAATGTTTTGTTGAATTAATTTTAACTGTCTCTTCTCCTAAAGAAGCGCGAGTTTGCGAAAATGCAGAGCCGCCCAATTCAAAGCTGCCTTTCCCCATATTGATATAAATCAATTGGCTGTTTTCTTTTGGGATTAATGCAGTTTCCAATGTTTTTCGGATATCTGAAACTTCTCCAGCAGCGGATATAATCACAGTTCCAGGAGCATAAACTTTATCTCCGGAAGGATATTTTTGTACCATGGAAAGAGAATCTTTCCCTGTAGGAATATTGATTCCTAATTCAATGGCGAAATCACTTATGGCTTCAACGGCTTCGTATAAACGAGCATTTTCGCCTTCATTTTTTGCAGGCCACATCCAGTTGGCGCTAAGAGATATTCCCTTTAAACTATCTTGAATAGGAGCGAAGATAATGTTGGTCAAGGCTTCTGCAATAGATAATTCTGAACCTGCTTTTGGATTTATTAAAGCACTTACTGGGGCATGACCGATGGAAGTAGCAATCCCTTTTTCTCCTTTGAAATCCAGTGCCATCACAGCTACATTATTCAAAGGCAACTGGATTGGTCCAGTAGTTTGTTGTTTGGCTACTTTTCCGGTTACACATCTATCCACTTTGTTGGTTAACCAGTCTTTACAAGCTACGGATTCTAATTTTAGGACATCTTTTATATAACCTTCAATTTCTTTTGCATCATATTGCAATGTGGTATAGGTTGTGTTTTGTTTATGATCAGCTAATATGGTTTTTGGAGCACTTCCAAACATAGAAGCCAAAGGCCAGTCCACTGGATTTTTATCACTCTCTTTATCGACTACACTAAAATGGTGATCTCCTGTTATTTCTCCTACCACATAAAAAGGAGCTCTCTCACGTTGAGATACTTTTTCTAACTTGGCAATATCCTTTTCTTTAATTACCAATCCCATCCTTTCCTGAGATTCATTCCCCACAATTTCCTTGGCAGAAAGGGTAGTGTCACCAATTGGAAGCTTTCTTAAATCAATTTTTCCACCAGTATCTTCTACTAATTCGGATAGACAATTTAAATGTCCACCAGCACCGTGATCATGGATAGAAACGATAGGGTTTTCGGAAGATTCAGCCATAGCACGGATCGCATTGGCTACTCTTTTTTGCATTTCCGGATTGGCACGTTGAACAGCATTCAATTCAATTTGATTGGCAAAAGAACCCGTGTCCACTGAGGAAACCGCACTTCCACCCATTCCGATTCGGTAGTTATCACCACCCATTACCACAATCTTATCTCCTTTTTGCGGAACGTCTTTTTTGCTTTGGTCAGCAACTCCATATCCAATTCCACCAGCTTGCATGATGACTTTATCATATCCATACTTTTTACCGGCATGCTCATGTTCGAAAGTAAGGACAGAACCAGAAATGAGCGGTTGTCCAAATTTATTACCAAAATCAGAAGCGCCATTGGAAGCTTTGATTAAAATATCTACCGGACTTTGGTAAAGCCATGGTCTTTCTTCCATGTGGTTTTCCCACGGACGGTTACCTTTTAGTCTAGAGTAAGAGGTCATGTAAACAGCGGTTCCTGCTAAAGGAATTCCTGCTTTCCCACCAGCCATTCTATCTCTAATTTCACCGCCTGAACCCGTTGCAGCGCCATAAAATGGCTCTACAGTTGTGGGGAAATTATGGGTTTCTGCTTTTAATGAGATAACGGATTTGAATTTCTTTTTTTGGAAATAATCAGCTTTTTCAGGATTTGGAGAAGCAAACTGCTCCACTTCGGGTCCTTCTACATAGGCTACATTATCTTTATAGGCAGATACAATCCGGTTAGGATTTTCTTTTGAAGTCTTTTTGATCATTTGGAAAAGCGTGTTTGGCATTTCCTTTCCATCGATCACGAAAGTTCCATTAAAAATTTTGTGTCTGCAATGTTCTGAATTTACCTGTGAGAATCCGAAAACCTCACTGTCGGTTAATGGGCGATCTAAATCTTTGCTTACTTGTTCCAGGTATTGAATTTCTTCAGCGCTTAAGGCTAAACCTTCTTTTTCATTGTAGGTAGTAATATCATCTATTAATTCTATCGAATCCGGTTGCTTATCAATTGTGAAAATATCCTCATTTAAGCCCTGGTATTTGGCTTGAAGCATAGGATCGATTATGTCAGTGAGCTTTTCAATGGCTTCAAACATTTCAATTCTGAAGATGCCACTTAAGCCCATTGTTTGGGTGATTTCCACTGCATTGGTACTCCAGGGACTGACCATTTCTTTTCTTGGCCCCACAAAAATCCCGGATAATTCAGAAGCAGGAATTTCTTTTTCCGCATCCAACAGCCATAGTAGTTTTTCTAAGTCGGTTTCTGAAAATGGATTTTGATGTCCTAAAGCGTAGATTTGATGATTTTTACCCTGAAAAAAGCTAAGCATAATGTGTTTTATGTAGGTGGAATTAATAAAGTCGCAAAGTTAGAAATTATCCATTATTTAACCTAGAATCTAGATAATTAGAATCTGGAACCTAGAATCAAATCGAAGATCTGAGATCTAACCATAATTTTACCCGAAACAAAAGTAGCCAAGGCTACACTTCTCTTAACCAAAGAGAAACACAAAGTCTTTCACTAAGGTCACTGAGATAATTCAGTTAAAATTGATTGCCTTTTTATTAGGTCTTATTCTTACCTAATCACCCAGTACCCTTACTTCGCAC
This sequence comes from Marivirga sp., assembly GCF_024636815.1. Lineage (GTDB taxonomy): Bacteria > Bacteroidota > Bacteroidia > Cytophagales > Cyclobacteriaceae > Marivirga. Next base: position 9,326 of record NZ_JAGXGF010000207.1, on the reverse strand, counting down.
TTCGAGCTACTAACTCACTACTATTTATTCCCGCTTTATTTCAATATTTACCACTGCCCTAATTCCCCCTTGGGGATTAAGGGGCTAGATGCTTAGCAGTATCTGCTATTAAGGTATTATGTCCAGCTTCAAGGATTACATGTTCATATTCTTTTACATGTTTCAATAAATCCATCATATTTTCAGCTGTGATAATTTTATCATATTTACCTGTGAACATCATAGTTGGTATTTTATTTTGATTAATAAGGAAGGCAATCAATTTTAAATCAAATTTAAGGTGTCTAAATACTACCCATGTTAAATAGACCCTGCGTCTTTTCTCTCTGGTATTCATTTGCGTATTGGCAAATTTTAAAAGGCTTTTATCAACTAATCCAATTTTTTTGGTAAAATTAAGGATGTGATAGAAATACTTTGGCTTTACTATCATGGCTCTGAAAAACCTGCGAAAAGAATTGGGGTAGGTCGCTAGACTGTACCAGAATGAAGTTTTTATCCCATCTGGCGCAATAAGTAAGAACTCTTTTATTTTTCTAGGAAATAATTCCAGACTTGCTAAGGCAAATTTTCCACCCATGCTGTATCCGCAAACTGCAAATTCATCAATTTGATGTTTTTGGAGAAAGATTTTTAATATCTCTTCCCAGTCTTGTTTTTCCAAAGCCTTACTTCTGTCTTTCCATTCACTTTCCCCATGAAAATAAATATCGAAAGCATATACAGTATATTTATCACCTAATAAATCAGAAAAGGGGTTGTAAATTTCTTTAAACTGACCAAAGCCGTGAAAAGCCAAGATTGGAGTATTTCCGTTTCCAGCAATAGAATAATTTAAAATATTTTCTCCAAATTTTATATGGTTGTATTTCATTTAAGAAAAAGTATTAATTCGTTTTAATATTATCAACGGAATTTATATTCACAAATATTAAAAAATCAAAATATGTTCAACTAGCTAATTATCAATAGATTGAAAGTTTTTTAAGATTTCTCTAAAAAATTATAAACAAAAGCTAACTTTGCGCGTTGGAAACCGAGGAAACTTTAAACTTTAATATAGTTTCCTAAGTTTAAATCGCAATATAATCATTTGAGTACAGAGAAAAACATATTAGAGGGAGCAAAAAATTTGTTTATGCAATTTGGCTTGAAGTCCATTACCATGGATGACATAGCCAAGAAGGTAGGCGTAAGCAAAAAAACAATTTATCAGTTCTTTAATGATAAGAATAGTATAGTTGTAAAATCTGTTCATGAACATTTTTCAGAGCATCAAAAAGAGATTGAAGAGGTCTTAAAAAATAGTGTAGATGTTATTGAAGCTATGTACAGATTATCAAAGTGCATGAAAGTTCAAGTAGAAGCAGTAAATCCCACCGTTTTGTATGATCTGCAACGCTATTTTCCCAAGGCATTTAAAAGATTTTTAGAATTTAAAAATTCTTTCATGCATAAGAATCTTCAAAAGATTCTGAAAGAAGGCATGCAATCTGGTTATTTCAGAAAAGAAATTAATACTGAAATTTTAACTATACAGAGAATAGAGCAGGTTCAATTGGCTTTTAATCAGGAGGTTTTTCCCCGTGACAAATTTGACTTTAAGGAAATACATGAACAGTTATTTGACCATTTTATACATGGAATACTAACTGAAAAAGGAAAAGAAAAATATAATCAATATTTAAATGAAGAGCATGATGCTTAACAAAGTTAGAATTTTTTGTGCAGTGGCTTTTTTTATGCCCATTGGCATAATGGCGCAAGAGGAGATTATTAAACCTATGAGTTTGGAGGAATGTGTTAATTATGCATTGGAAAACAATCGCAATTTAAAAACTACACGACTTGAAGAAGCGATAGCTGAAACGCAAGTGGGGGAAACCCGTTCTATGGGGCTTCCACAGGTGAAGTTGCAATCAGGGATAAACTATAATTATCAAATACAAAGAGCCTTTTTGCCTAACTCTATTATAACTGGAGATCCTAATGCAGAAGGTTTTACTCCCGTACAATTTAGTCCTGAGTATGATGGAAATGCCGTTGCGTCTGTTTCTCAGTTGTTGTTTGATGGTTCCTATTTCGTAGGACTTCAAGCAGCTAAAACTCTTAGAGAATTAAGGCAAAAGGAGTCTAATCAATCAGAAATTGAGACTGTTGAAGCCATTACTAAAGCATATTACTTAGTCTTGATAACAGAAGAGCGCTTGGAGCTTTTAAATGCTAATAAAGAGCAATTAGATCGTGTATTGAAAGAGACCAAAGCACTTTATGAAAGTGGTTTTGCTGAAAAAATTGATATTGATAGAATTACCGTTAATTATAATAATATTCAAACGGAAAATAATAAAGCCAACAGAAGCTATGACATGACCATGGATATGCTGAAATTTCAAATGGGAATGTCTTTAAATTCACCTTTAGCACTTTCTGGAGATATTTCAAGTCTAACCTTAGAAGCAGAAGAATATTTAGGCAAAACTGAAAATTTCGATTTTAGAGAAAGGACAGAATATTCCATTTTACAAACTAACCAAGATTTGGCAAATCTGGATTTGAGAAATAACAAAGCCACTCACTTGCCAAAGTTATATGCAAATTTTAATTACGGATATAACACAGGGGTTAATTCAACTGATGAATTATTTAATTTCAGTAACAATTGGCTAGAATTTGGAGCTGTTGGAATTTCACTTACCTGGGACATATTTACAGGTTTGAATCGCTCAAGCAAAATGGAGAAAAACCGCATTCAAATTGAACAAATTGAAATTCAAAAAGAACAGCTGAAGAGCTCCATTAATATGGAAATTAAACAAGCTAAAGATGATTTAAAATCAGCTAAAGAAAGTCTGGATGTGCAAAAGCAAAATATGGAACTAGCACTTTCTGTATACAACCAAATAGAAATTAAGTATAAAAATGGTTTGGCTAGTAGCCGAGAGTTACTGGATGCCGAGACTTCAAAAAAGGAAGCAGAAACCAATTATTACAGCTCACTTTATGATGCTGTTATAGCTAAAATAGAATTAGAAAAAGCTTTAGGAATATTGTATTGATTTGATAAAAATGATAAGATTTATAAAAATGAAAAATTTAATTTTAATAATAGCCCTTGCGGTTTTTATGGGAGCCTGTAATGGAAATTCTGATGTTGATAAGCTGAAATCAGAGCTGGAAGAAATAGAAAAAGAAATTCAAGAAAAGACTATTGAAGCCGCTGAATTGCAGGAAGAAATTGCACAGCTAGATCCTGAATTTTCCAAGAATAAAGATCAGTCTATTTTAATTGAATCTCAAACTGTAAAGTCTCAGGATTTCAAACATAAAATTCAAGTTCAGGGAGAGGTAGCATCACGTAAAAATATTACTATGGGTGCCGAAACTATGGGGAGAGTCACTCAAATTAATGTTTCTCCTGGTGATATGGTGAAGCGAAACCAGTTATTGGTGAAAATGTATGCTTCTACAGCTGAAAATAGTATTAAAGAATTGAAAACAGCCTTAGAATTAGCCACAACCATCTATAAAAAGCAGAAAAACCTTTGGGATCAAAAGATTGGGACTGAAGTACAATTTCTGGAAGCTAAAAATAGAAAAGAGACGCTCGAGAGACAATTGGCAACTGCCCAATCACAATTGGATATGGCTTATCTCAAAGCTCCGTTTAATGGTAGAATAAATGATGTTAATGTAAATATGGGAGAGATGGTGCAGCCCGGTATACCAGTTTTAAGTATGGTGGGTCAGGAAGAAATGTACCTCAAATCGAATGTTTCAGAAGAATATATTAATGATTTTGAGCAAGGAGATTCTGTAGAGGTTTACTTACCTTCCATTAAAAAATCATTTACCACTGTGGTAAGCGCAGTTAGTTATGTAATCAATCCGGCAAACAGAACTTTCCAATTAGAAGTTAAGGCCAATGAGTTTGTAGATAAATTAAAGCCCAATCAATTTGCCAGATTAACCTTGGTGGATTATGAAAATGAAAATGCTATTGTGGTTCCATCATATGTGGTTCAGCAAGATAATTTGGGTGATTTTGTTTATGTAGTGAAGACTGACGAAAACCAGAAAAAAGCTGAAAAAGTAAGGGTAGAAAGAGGGAAAACTTACGATGGCAATACAGAAATATTGAAAGGCATCAAATCAGGTGACACCATCATATCGGAAGGATATAGAGAAGCAGTGAATGGTATTGCAGTACGTTTAGCACAATAATTCGAAATAGAATATTTATGAGCGATCAAAATAAAAAGAAAGTAGAGAAGGAGTTTGGGCTTACCAGTTTATCTGTAAATAACCGAACTACTGTTTATGTATTGGCTTTCCTTATTGTGGTTTTAGGTATATTTTCTTATATCAATTTACCTAAAGAAAACTTCCCTGAGATAGCGCAACCTACCATATATGTGGGTACTCCACATCCCGGTAACTCACCGGCTGATATGGAGAAATTGATTACCCGTCCATTGGAAAAACAAATCAATACCATTTCCTCGGTGGATAATATTAAGTCCACTTCGGTTCAGGATTTTTCTACCATTATTATAGAATTTACTACCGACACCGATGTAGATAAAGCCTTGCAAGAAGTAAAGGATGCAGTGGATCAGGCAAAATCTGAGCTACCTTCTGATTTACAGGATGATCCTAATGTATTTGAATTGAATGTTTCTGAATTTCCGATTATGAATATTAACCTTTCGGGAAATTACAGTGTGGAGACCTTAAATTCTTATGCAGAATATTTGGAAGAGGAGATGGAGAAATTCCCTGAAATGTCTAAAGCAGAAATTAGAGGGGTAGATGAAAAGGAAGTTAGAATAATGGTGGATCCTCTTGAAATGGAAGCTCGAAAAATCAGTTTTAATGATATTGAAACTGCTGTGCAGCAAGAGAATATGACCATGTCTGGTGGAAACATCAAAATGGGCGAAATCAGAAGAACCGTCTCTATTTCAGGTGAATATGAGAGTCCTGAAGCCTTGGAAAACCTTATCATCAAAAATGAAAATGCCAATATTGTTTACCTCAAAGATATTGCAGAGATAGAATTTGATTATAAAGAAAAACAAAGTTACGCTCGCTTAAATAATGAGGCGGTAGTGATGGTAGATGCAGTGAAAAGAAGTGGAGAAAATTTACTTATTCTTACTGAAAAAATTAATGAAGTAATTGAAAAGGCAAAAGAAGAAATTTTCCCTGATGACTTGGAAGTGACTATCACGAACGATCAGTCACAACAAACCCGTGATCAGGTAAGCAGTTTGGAAAATAATATAATCTCAGGTGTTATACTGGTGGTTTTAGTGCTTTTATTCTTTTTAGGAACACGAAATGCACTTTTTGTTGGAATTGCTATTCCGATGTCCATGTTTATGGCTTTTATGATTTTAGGGGCTTTGGGCATCACCATTAATATGATTGTGTTATTCTCTCTAATCATGGCATTGGGAATGTTGGTGGATAATGGGATTGTAGTAGTAGAAAACGTTTATCGATTAATGGAAGAAGGCTATTCACCTATTAAAGCCACTAAAATAGGAGTGGGTGAAGTTGCACTGCCTATTATTTCATCTACAGCTACTACATTAGCAGCTTTCTTGCCTTTAGCGTTCTGGCCAGGTCTTATTGGGGAGTTTATGAAATACTTACCGATTACTTTGATCATTACGTTAGGGTCTTCACTATTTGTAGCTTTGGTAATCAATCCGGTATTTATTGCTTCTTTTATGCGATTAGATGATGGAGGAAAACTGAACTATAAGAGAGTTTGGAGTATAGCAGGTATTTCATTTGCTATAGGTATAATTTTCATATTACTTAAAATTTATGCTATTGGTAATTTGGCTATTTTATTTGGTGTTTTAGGATTACTCAATACCTACGTTTTAACGCCACTTTCCCGTAGATTTCAAAAAGGATTTTTGCCTGGCTTAGAAAGGTTGTATTCTCGAACACTTAGGTTTGCTGTTAAAGGATGGAATCCATATTTCTTCTTTGGAGGAACAGTTTTGGCTTTAGTTGGCTCTGTGATGTTATTACAAGCCTTCACCCCAAATGTTCTATTCTTTCCTGAAAATGAGCCTAAATATGTTAATGTATTTGTTGAATTTCCTGTAGGAACGGATGTAGAACATACTAATGAATTTTCTATTAAAATAGAACAAGAAGTTAAACAAGTAATTGAGCCTTATTCAGATATAGTGGAATCTGTAGTGGCTAGTGTTGGAAGAGGTGCTGGCGATCCTAGTGATCCGACTGCCATGGGGCAATCCGATACTCCCAACAAAGCCAGAATCACAGTCAATTTTGTCGAATTCAAATATAGAGATGGAGTTTCTACCACCAAAGTAATGAATGAGATTCGGGATGTGGTGGCTGATAAATATGCAGGTGTTTCTATTACGGTAGATAAAGATCAGGCAGGTCCTCCAACTGGTAAACCATTGAATATTGAAATTAGCGGAGAAGATTATGCTAAATTAATTCAGATTACAGAGGATCTGACCGTTTTCATCAACAATCAAAATATTGGTGGAATAGAGGATTTAAAAACCGATTTAGAGACCGGGAAGCCTGAATTGACCATCAATATTGACAGAGAAAGTGCTAGGAGATTTGGCTTAAGCACTGCTACTATCGCCAATGAAATAAGAACTGGACTATTCGGAAAGGAAATCTCTAAATATAAAGAAGGTGAGGACGATTATGAAATCCAGTTGCGATACAATGATGAATATCGCTATGATGTAGACGCCTTAATCAATAAAAAAATCACCTATAGAGATCAGTCTTCAGGTAAAGTCAATCAAGTTCCTATAAGTGCTGTGGCAGATGTGCAATATAGCAGTACTTATGGTTCTATCAACCGTAAAGAATTAGATAGGGTAGTAACTGTATATTCCAATATTTTGGATGGATATAATGCCACCAATGTGAATAATCAATTAAAGACAGCTATGAAGGACTTTGATGTCCCTGCTGGATATGAAGTAAAATTCACAGGTGAGCAGGAAAAACAAGCAGAAGAAATGGAATTCTTGAGTATGGCTTTGTTACTAGCGGTATTTTTAATATTCTTGATCATAGTAGCGCAGTTTAATAGATTGACTGCTCCATTTATTATCATGAGTTCTGTTATATTCAGTACGATCGGTGTATTTATTGGATTGGTTGCGTTTCAGATGGATTTTGTGGTTGTGATGACCATGATTGGAATTATTTCCCTGGCAGGTATTGTGGTAAACAATGCCATTGTATTGATAGACTTTATTGAAATCAGTAAAGAAAACACAAAATTGAATCTAAAAGAAGGTGAAAACTTAACCTATGAAATGGTGAAAGATGCCGTAATGCTGGCAGGTAAGACCCGTTTGAGACCTGTATTATTGACAGCAATCACGACCATTTTGGGTCTAATTCCTTTGGCAATTGGGTTTAATTTTGACTTTATCCAATTGTTTACCAGTTACGATCCTGATTTCTATTTAGGTGGTGATTCTGTAATGTTTTGGGAGCCTATTTGCTGGACCATCATATTTGGTTTAAGCTTTGCCACTTTCTTAACGTTGGTGATCGTACCGGTGATGTATCTTATTGCAAATCAATTAAATGCTAAATTTGGAATAGGAAGATAAGTTTGGAGTTGGGAGTCGGAAGCTCGAAGCTGCTTCCCACTCTCCACTTCCCACTACAAACTTCTGACTTCCAACTCTAACTCATGTCAAAAATTATTCTCATACCGCTGGTTGCCGTAATTTTGCTTCTGATAGACTTATATGTCTTTCAGGCTGTGAAGATTGCAGTGCAAAATTTTGCTCCTGTGGGCAAGAACATAGTTTTTGGCTTATACTGGGGATTTACAGTGATTACTATAGTAGGATTCTTTCTATATCATTTTACTAACCCTGATTTATTCTCTAGAATATCTAGACAGTTTATGTTAGTGTTGGTATTCATGAATTATCTATCCAAAAGTGTTGCGATGATTATCTTGGTTTTGGGCGATTTGTTTCGATTTGGAGAATGGGCATTTTACCAAATTAAGGATCAGTTTTCAAATTCGCCTGTCTCTAATGAAGGTAAGAAAATTACCAGATCAGAATTTATAGCTAAATCAGCTTTAGTGGCTGGAGGATTACCTTTAGCCGCAATGAGCTTTGGTATTATTTCCGGAGCTCATGATTACCGTATCCGTAGAAAATCTATTGTTATTCCGAATTTACCGAAAGCCTGGCATGGAGTAAAAGTGGCCCAAATATCAGATATTCACAGTGGAAGTTTTTGGAATAAAGTTGCCGTAGAAGGAGGAGTTGATATGTTGATGGCAGAAAAGCCCGATATGGTTTTCTTTACAGGCGATTTGGTGAACAATGAAGCTAAGGAGGTAGAAAAATATATACCAATTTTCTCCAAAGTAAAAGCAGATTTAGGAGTGTTTTCCACCTTAGGAAATCATGACTATGGTGATTACAAAAATTGGAGTAGTGAAAAAGCAAAAGCTCAAAACTTAGCAGATGTAAAAGAGGCTCATAAAATAATGGGATGGGATTTATTATTGGATGAGAATAGAATTTTAGAAGTAGATAAGGAACCTCTAGCAATATTAGGAGTAGAAAACTGGGGAGCAGGCAGATTTGCTAAATATGGAGAAATCAGTAAAGCTTATGCAGGAACAGCCGATTTACCTGCTAAAATATTACTCTCTCATGACCCAAGCCATTGGGATGCCCAGATAAGAAAAGATTATCCCGATATTGATTTAATGTTAGCAGGCCATACCCACGGATTTCAGTTTGGTGTGGAAGTTCCCGGCTTTAAATGGAGCCCAGCACAATATGCCTACAAACAATGGGCAGGTCTTTACGAGGAAGGCAATCAGAAATTATACGTGAATAGAGGATATGGCTACCTTGGCTATCCTGGAAGAATAGGAATACCACCTGAGATTACAATTTTGGAGTTGAAGCAGAGTTGATGAAGTGTGCTTTTCGGAATTTGTAATTCCGAAAACTTATCATAGGATTTGTAATCCTTAAAATCATCCACTATGCCTAATATTTCAACACACTTTCAATATTTTATTAATTCAATTCTTAAATTGAAGCTTGTTTTGCGAGTTACTAACTTGCAATGTTAAGATTTCTCAATGCAATTGAGGGTAAGCAATTTAACTAACTAACCTGAGTTCGACTCTAATTTGGAAATTCAGATTTTCATAAAATTAAATAGACAAGGCGTCTTTTAGAAGATATAGCGAGCTATATCGAGGAAAGACAACGCAGTATATTGGATTTTATGGAAAAGTTTTCCCCTTT
>NZ_JAGXGF010000206.1 GCF_024636815.1 Marivirga sp. | reverse complement strand
TGGACTGCCTATGCTTTTCATCCCTTAGAAGCCATTTTAGAAGCAGGAATTATTGCCTTGATTGCCTTTACAATTCCCACTCATAGAAGCGCAATTGTTATATTTTTTATCTTTCAAATCATCTATAATGTATATGGACATTTAGGATTTGAATTGTGGACAAGGAATTTCCATAAGACATGGATTGGCAGATTTGTCAATACTTCAGTAGCCCATAATATGCACCACAAGAAATTCCACGGTAATTTTGGGCTTTATACGTTGATTTGGGATAGAGTTTTTGGTACGCTTAGAAAAGATTACGATACTGATTTTGAAAAAGTGACTAATAAGAAAGGTGAGGTTAAAAATGCCATCTAAAATTAAATTGATTTTTACTTTACTGTATCTCACATTCATTGCTGCCGTAATATAAAAGAAACAAAAGCTATAATTTGGAAGACTACAACAGAATACTCGATGATATTTTACATACCGTAAATTCCGTAGACACTCCGGGAAAAGTGGCCACTTACATTCCTGAATTGGCCAAGATTGATCCTTTTAAATTTGGAGTATCGCTGCAATTTGTAAATGGCGAAACTTACAATGCAGGGGATTATGACGAGCGCTTTTCCATTCAGAGTATCTCAAAAGTTTTCACTTTAAGTATGGCTATTCAATGCATAGGCGATAAAGTTTGGGATAGAGTAGATGTAGAGCCCTCCGGAGACCCTTTTAATTCGCTAGTGCAATTAGAACATGAAGAAGGTATTCCCAGAAATCCATTTATCAACTCTGGGGCTATTGTAATTTGTGATATTCTTCTATCAGAATTAGAGAACCCAAAAGAAGATTATTTACAATTTATTCATGATCTTCAAGGTACTGATAAGATTCAATACAATGAAGAGATTTTTAAATCAGAGAAAAGTATGGGCTACAGAAATGTTGCTGTGGCTAACTTTATTAAAAGCTTTAAAAACATTCATAATAATCCGGAAGATGTACTGGATTTCTATTTTTATACTTGCTCTATAGATATGAGCTGTGTGGAATTGGCCTGGTGCTTTCAGTTATTTGCTCAACATGGAAAGTGTGCACCAGATGGCACTATATTCTTAGAACCTAATCAAATTAAAAGGATCAACTCCCTGATGTTGACTTGTGGCTTCTATGATGAATCAGGAGAATTTGCTTTTCGTGTTGGCTTACCAGGAAAAAGTGGTGTAGGCGGAGGAATTGTTGCTGTTTTGCCAGGTGAATTCAGCATAGCCGTGTGGAGCCCGAAACTAAATGAAAAAGGAAATTCTGCTAAAGGCATGCATGCTTTGGAATTATTCACTACTCATACGGAAATGTCTATTTTCTAGAAATAAAAAGAATAAAATTTAAACCATGAAAAAATCATTATTCATAATCACAGGAGCAAGTAAGGGAATAGGAAAAGGATTAGCAGAAAAAGCCCTGAAAACTGGAGCTGATGTCTGGGGACTCAATAGAACTCATTCCATTGAACATGAAAATTATAAGGCCAAGACTTGTGATTTAGCTGATCTTCATATCCTACAGAAAGAATTACCTCAATTCTTTTCGGAAGCAAAAGAATACGAAAAAATTGTACTCATCAATAATGCTGGTACACTTGGTGATATAGGACATTTAGGAGGCATCGAAAATGAAAGTATCCCTCATTTATTTGATTTGAATGTAAGTGCCCCTATCCTATTGATGAATCAGTTTATGAAGGATTTTAAAGATTTCAAAGGAGAAAAAATTATCATTAACATTAGCTCAGGAGCAGGCAAAAATGCTGTGGACGGTTGGTCAGGGTACTGCGCCTCAAAAGCAGCATTGGACATGGTTTCAAAGGTAGCGGCTAAAGAAGCAGAAATGGACAGAAGCGGTTTTATCATTAAAGCCATTGCACCAGGAGTAGTAGACACTGAAATGCAAACCCAAATACGCAATACTGATAAAAAATCATTCAGCGGTGTAGATAAATTCAAAAACCTAAAAGAAGAAAATCAGTTGAGCAGTGAAGAAGAAGTAGCTGAAAAGTATTTTCACTTTATTGATAATTTAGAGCAGTATTCGGATGTGATTTTGGATGTTAGAGATGTTTAATTACAAACAACTATAAATATAATTTAATAAAAACACCTATATTTATAGTCTTATTAATCTTTAGAAAGATTAAATTTAGTTTTTATATGTAAATCCCCACTATTTCACTCAAAAAGCTTATCTTAAGCTTTTAGAAGTAATATGAACCGAAAAAGAAAAAATTTATACCGCATTATCGCTATTGCCATTCTCATAGTATCAATTGGTTACATTGTAAATGACCAGTTGAGAAAAATGGGAAACAGAATTTCAGGTGAATACCTGCAAGAACTAATCACCAAAGAAAGCAAGGGACTTTATCAATTGGAATATGAGGAAATTGATTTAAATTTTCTAAGAAAGTCGATAAATATTCGAAATATCGAACTGTATGCCACTCCTGAAAATCGAGAAGACACCATCAATGCAAAAAATATTTATGAAGCACAGGTTGGTGAAGTAAATATTTCACTTGAATCGGTTATAAGAATTTATACAGACAAAGAACTGGTGGTAGATGGTATTGAAGTAATTGATCCATTATTATTTATGACCAAAATTAATCCCGAAAAAAAACCACTCAAATTTGGTCGAGAAACAGGAGAATTATATGATGTTATTTCTGAATACCTAGATTTATTGCAAATCAATTATTTAAAGGTTAGAAGTGGGACAATTGATCATTATCCAAGTAATTTCAGATTAAAAGCCATTGATTTTTCAGTTGAAAATTTTGAAGTATCACAGGATAAAAAAAGAAAAAAAATCTTTTATTCTGAAGCTATAAACCTTGGAGTAAATCAACAATCCATCTTACTGCCTGACAGTATTCATGAACTAAGTTTTGAAGGATTTGAGCTTTCCACAAAAGATTCCATTCTTAATTTCAATAATTTTAAAATCAATCCCCGAAAAGACATTAACCCAAGAGAAGTCTTCCAACAGGAAAAACAAAATGTTTATGATATTGACATCCCAACTTTGGAGCTAAAAGGAATAAACTATCTTAAAGCTTATGAGGATAACTTTTTGATCGTGAAGCAAGTCAATATCCCTAAACCAAAAATCAAAATTCAATCTGTTTTAAAGTCGAAAAAACAAAATACTGAACAAGCTGAAAATAGCATTGGGGCTTCCCTATTGGCACTTTTTGATTTAATTAAAATCAATGATTTAAGAATAGAGGAAGGTGGATTAAATCTTACCTTAAAGGGAGATAATCAGCAAAGGTTTTTGTCGGATAATATCAGCATAGACCTTTTTAATTTAGAGTTGGATTCTACACAAAGAGATATTCAAAATGTTATCCATTACTTTGAAAATGCAACAGTTGAAATCAATGATTATGATTATCTATTACCCGATAATTTACATAACATCAAATTCAAAAAGCTAAATTTCAATACTATAGACTCCACTTTATTGGTGCAAAATTTGGAAGTAAAACCCTCAAGAAGTCTAGATGACAGCACTTTAACTCAATTTAATCTTAATTTACCATTATTGGAGATGGAAGGCATTGCCCATTTGGATATTTACGATAATGATCGAATAGATTTAAAAAATCTGGCTTTAAGAAATTCTAAAATAACCATTACTCCTCCCTATCTGAAAAATTCAAAGGAGCAAAATGCAATTATTACACCTGAAAAATTATTTGAAATCTTAGGTAAATATTTTAATGAAATAAAACTCAAAAAATTTTCCGTTCTTAATACGGATGTAAGTGTTGGTGACTTCTTAATCGGTAAATCCCTCAATATTCAATCTCATTTCCTTAAAATTGATTCAGGCTTTCATTCATGGCATAAAATTGCAGATAGTACCCTAGTTAATGGTCAGGAAATGATTTATAATCTTAAAAAGGGTCAATTCAAAGTCAGTACTTTTCAATCAGAAAATAACCTCCACTCACTAGATTTAACAAAATTAAATTTCACATATGAAGATTTAAGAGATCAAATAAAGGTTGATTATCTAAGTTTTAAGGGGCTCGAGCTTGATAGCATTATTAATCGAAAAAAACTCAACTTAGACAGTGTAACACTTTTCAAACCTCAGATAGAATTAAACTATAAAGATTTGAAACAGAAAACAAGTGGAAATGATGAATGGCAATTTCCGGAGAAACCAATTAATATTTTATTAAAAAAAGGTGTATTAAACTACCAAATTGATGAATTTAGGAAGCTTAGCATAGCTGATTTTGATATAGAATTAAACTATCAAAATGAGGTGGAGCTTTTTCAAGTTTTGGCAAAAGAATTAAATTTTGAGGATAGAGAAATAAACCATGAAATAAGTCTGGCTGAATTATATCTTCCAAAAAATCTAAATAACCTGTATCTCAAGGATATTCATATTAAGCCAAAACAATTAAATGATAGTTTATCCCTTTTCATTAAAATCCCCGAAATCAGCTTTACGAATTTCAATAAAGATGCTCTAATTAAAAATAATCGATTTGAGGCAGACAGTATGTTGAGTAGTATTACTCAATTAAATTATATTGGATTAAGTGATATACAAAAGAATTTCAAGTTCTCAGGTAAAGATAAAAGTGATTACAGTTTTAATGTTCAAAACAGTAAGATAGACTTAATAGGCTCAAGCATAATTTTAATTAATAATAAACAGAAAAAGAGTCAGTTAGTGAGTACTGATGCAAAGCTTACACTCCGAAATTTGAGCTTTCCCGAGAATGACAGTCAACGTTTATTTTTTGCAGATGACTTCAGTTTGAGTAATGAAAGTTTTGAATTCTATTCTTCTTCAAATGACACCATTTCGGTTCGAAATCTAAATTATAGCAGCTTTAATAAAACAGGTGAAATTGAAGAATTTAAGTTTACTGGAGATGATAGTAACACCTCATTAGCAATTGGGGGAATAAAAATGAAAAATGCTATAATCACAGACTATATTCGAAATAATGAAGTGAACATTCAAGAATTAAGTAGCATTGAAACGGACTTAAACCTAAGAATTACACAAGAAGAGGATAAGAAAATTCCTCAAAAGATTGAATTACCATTTAAATCTCTAAAAATTCAAAATCTCCTTTCAAATGACATTAATATTAAGGTGTATCACGAAGAAAGGGAACGGGATTATTACGTTCGAAAAGCAGATTTATCTATAAATAACTTGGCTCTGGATTCCATCTTAAATCCAAAAGATATTCATCACCACATAAATTCCTTGGTTTTCAGTGGGAAGAATTACAAAGAAAGTTTTGGGAAACATTATACGATTACTGCCAAAGATTACATTTTCCGATATCCTGAATCTAACTTTGAAGCAAATGATATAAAAATGCTTTCCAAATACGACCGCTTTGAATATAGCGATCATATTGACTATCAAAATGATTGGTTTAAATTAGATTTCACTGCTTTAAAAGTTAAGAAACTCAATGTTGACAGTCTTCTAATAGGTCAAAAATTTATTATTAATAAATTAGAAATGGAAAATGGAAACTTTACCGTTTTTCGTGATTTGAATATACCTCATAACGATGACAATAAAGTCCCTATGCCCCAGGTATTACTATCTGAATTGGATTTTGCCTTTAGTGTAGATACTATTTTTGTGAATTCTAATATCCATATCGAGATCATGCCTAAAGAAACTTCAGGAATCGGAAATATGAGTATTAATATTGATAGTGGACATCTATTTAACCTACGTACGCATCATTTTAAAAATGATAAAACCATGATACTACAAGCTAAAGGAAAGCTTAACGAAAAAGCTAATTTCACTACAAAAGTGAATTTTCCGATGCCCTCAAAAAAAGGTGAATTTCATTTTTTTGGAAAGGTAGGAGAATTAGACTTGACCGCTTTAAATGAAATGCTCATTCCTTTAGGTGCTATCGAAATTCGTTCGGGCTATAATGAAGAAGTGAACATTAATTTTAAAGGCAACGATGAATATGCTGAAGGTTTAATGGAGTTTCGCTATAATGATCTTAAAATTGATATTTTAGATCGTGAAACCTATCAATCCAAAGGCTTTGGTAACAACTTGAAAACTATTTTCGCTAATAGCTTTGTAGTTAGCTCCAAAAATCCAAGGTGGTTCAAAATGCAAGAAGGTAATATTTTCTACGAGCGCATTAAAAGCCGTTCTATATTCAATTTCTGGGCCAAGGCACTCTTGAGTGGTGCAGTGAGCAGTATAGGAATCAATAAAAGTAAAGAAGAAGCCAAAGCCTATTACAAAGAAAATAAGGAAGTGATTGAAGAGATTGAAGATTGAATAAACTAACTTTTCAGAGGGTACCACACTTCAAGGCCAATCAAGTTTTTAGATTAGTATATTTTTAATAATTTTAATATTCAATGCTTTATCAAATAAAAAAATCCTTACTGATCCTATAAAGATAGGATCGTTCTAAAAATTATCAACCAAATGCAACTAACCAAAGAACAATCCTCAATTATTCAATCCAATGGTAATATAAAAATCAATGCAGTAGCAGGTTCAGGGAAAACCACCACTTTAATTGCCTATGCTGAAAGCAGACCTAAAAACAGCAAAATACTCTATCTGGCTTTTAACAAATCAGTAAAATTAGAAGCATCCAAAAAATTTAAATCCAAAAAGTTATTCAATGTTGACGTACAAACAGCCCATTCTCTGGCTTTCAAGCACGTTGTAATCGGTAATAATCTGGAAATCAACAGCAATGGATATAAAAACCATGAACTAGCCGATATTTTAGGTATTAAAGTATCTAGCGAGCCTTTAGCAGAAATGATTATCGCCAACCATATCAATAAATTCACTGCCTATTTCTGCAACAGCAGTGCATTAAAAGTTGAGGAATTGAATTATGAAAATACCATTTCAGACAAAAAGGCCTTAGCTTTTGTAAAGGGTAATTATTCTTATATCAAAAAGAAAACGCGTGAGTTTTTAGCTAAAATGAATAAGGGTGAAATTGCCATTACCCATGATTTCTACCTGAAGAAATTTCAACTTCAGAACCCCAAGTTAAAATATGATTATATCCTCTTTGATGAAGGTCAAGATGCCTCCCCTGCTATGCTGGATGTTTTCCTCAATCAAAAAGCTACAAAGATAATTGTTGGCGATACGCATCAGCAGATTTATTCATGGCGATATGCAGTCAATTCACTCGAAATGGTAGACTTCAAAGGATTTGAATTATCAAGCAGTTTCAGGTTTAATGACAAAATCGCAAACTTGGCTCAAGCTATAGTCGAAAGAAAAAAACATCTTCAAGCTGATGTGAAATTCCGGATAAAAGGAAAAGGAGAACCTTCAAAAGGAGAACAAAAAGCCGTTTTGGCTCGCACCAACCTTGGGCTTTTGACCAAAGCGATCGATTACATTTCCGAAAGGGAGAATTTAGATGGTATTTATTTCGAAGGCAATATCAATTCTTATACTTATGCCGATGATGGTACTTCACTATATGATGTTTTGAATTTATACAATGGCAAAAGAAAATTCATCAGAGATCCTTTGATTAAAAAAATGAAGGCACTGGAAGATTTGGAAGAATACATTGACAAAACAGAGGATATGCAATTGGGCATGATGGTGGAATTGGTCAGAGAATACGGAAATGAAATTCCAAAATACATCAAAAAATTGAAAGAAAAGCATGTAGAAAATGAAGATCGGGATAAAGCTCATATCATTTTCTCCACTGTGCACCGATGCAAAGGAATGGAATATGATTCCGTTCAGCTGGTGAATGATTTCTTGACAGAAGAGAAATTAAAGAAACTGGCGCAACAAAAAGATCTGTCTGATTTGATAAAACAAAAACTTAATGAAGAAATCAATTTGTTGTATGTGGCTGTAACCAGAACTCAAAACAAACTTTTTATAGAAGAAGAATTACTACCTCAAAACTGGGCAGAAACTGCTCAGATTGTTTTACTCAAAAGAAAAGAGGAAGAGAGCAATGCTTCCATAAAAGATTTAAAATTGAACAGTTTTGAAGAAAAGGCTTATGATCTTAAAGAGGTGAGAAAAAAACACAAATCTGCATATACGCCCTGGAATGACGAACTGGATAAAGAATTAAAATTTATGTTTGACGAAGGCTTAAGTACAAAAGATTTGGCAAATCATTTCGGTAGAACAAAAGGAGCTATCAGAGCGAGAATTCAGAAATTATATTCCTTCGAGGATTTGTAAAATGTACCCACATCATGGTTAACCTGCCACCGACCAAGGAAATTACCGAAAAACTGTGAATGACCCCACCTACTTTAAAGTAATCTTGGACCAAATATTACAGACGAATGGATATAATTAATCGATGAATAGCTATTTTTCTTCTTTTTATTAATCTTTATGGTAAATTTTAAAAGATGAAAAAACTACTATTACTTCTTTTCCACATTCCATTTTTTGTATATAGTCAAAATGAGCAGGTATTATACCAATTGGTAGAACTTAATGATGAGGTTAATTCAAGATATCATGAAAGTGCTCCCTTAGTAACTCCTGATAATCAAAGATTATACTTTACGATCACAAACCATCCTGAAAATAATGAAGGGAGAGATAATTCTCAAGACATTTGGTACTCTGACAAACAAGCAGATGGCACCTGGGGAAAAGCAATCCATATGGAATCCCCATTTAATAAACGAAAATTTAATCAGGTATTTACCATACTTGATGAGGGTAATTCTTTATTTATTAGAGGCGGTAGCAATAAAAGAAAGAAAGGCTTTTCCATAGTTACCAAAGATGAAAATGGCTGGAATAGACCTGAAGAACTTGAGATTGAAGGTTATGAGGACATGAGTAAAGGAATATTCTCTGGAGCCACAATTAGTCAAGACAGAAGTGCCATTATCATCTACATGAATGAAAGGGAGAAAAAGCCTTTCAGCGACCTCTACTTAAGTAAACGACAAGCTGATGGATCTTACTCCAGACCTAAAATGATAGAATCATTAAGTACTTATAAAGATGAATTTGGTCCTTATTTGGCTGAAAAGGATCAAGTCTTGTATTATGCTAGTAATCGTGAAGGCACCTTGGGAGACGTAGATGTTTGGAAAGTAAGAAGATTAGATGATAGTTGGCTAAAATGGAGTGAACCTGAAAATATTGGGCCTCCTATTAATACTGATGGTTTTGACTCTTACTTTTCTGTTGACAAATCAGGGAACAATGCTTTTACAACAAGAACTTATGTGAGTGCAGATGGCAGTAATATGAATATTTACGGATTAATTCCTAAGGCCAAAATTACTATTAAAGGAAAGGTTTTAGATACTGAAAGTAAAAAACCATTATCCCTTTACTTGACGGCCGAACCTCAGAATGATAAACCTTTAAATTTAGATGTAAAGTCGGATGGAAATTATCAATTCATTACCTATAAAAATAAGTCATTCAGATTTATAGCAGCCAAAATTGGCTATGAACAGTTAAACGAATCCCTTGACTTATCAGCTATTATGAATGATACGGTTATTCATAAGGATTTACTTCTAACCCCTATTAAAACTAAAGTGAATTTATACGGATTGATTACCGATTCAAAAACATTGCAAGCCGTTAATGCGGGGGTTTATGTCAAAAAAAATAATTTTAAAGATTCTACCAGAACCAGGTTTAAAGATGGAGGCTATAGCCTAACATTAGAAGGTGGTGGGGAATATCAAATAAAAATAGTATCAGAGGATTATGAAGAAGTTCAGGAAGTATTTAATGTAGAAATTCCAGAAGGAACTTATGAATATGAAGTTCGAAAGGATTATGAAATGAACAAGGCTTTTAAGCCCTATATTATTTCAGGAATAGTCCTGGATGAAAAAACGCAAGAACCTTTAGAAGCTGAATTAACTTTTGAAATTCAAGATACTACCATCACAAAAACAAAAAGTAAAACTGATGGTACCTTTGAAGTTTCAATTCCCAAAGCTGGTGAACTCATCATAAGAGGAAAAAAAATAAATTATCTTAACCTTGAAGATGAAATTCTTATAGCAGATAATCAGGATTTCACTCAGTATAATAAGCAACTATTAATGTCTCCTATAGAAGTAGGAAAAACGGTTATTATTGATAATATCTATTTCAATTTTGACAAGACAACACTGAAGGAAGCTTCCTTTCCTGAATTGGATAGACTAACTGATTTAATGATGCAAAACCCAGGCATTAAAATAGAAATCCTAGGCCATACAGACAGTAAAGGAAGTGATGATTATAATTTAACTTTAAGTGAAGGAAGAGCTCAATCTGTAATGCAATATCTTTTAGATAAAGGAATCACAGCGCAACGAATGAATGCAAAAGGCTTAGGCGAAACATCTCCTATACGCAGTAATGAAACCGAGGAAGGAAGAGCTGAAAACAGGCGAGTAGAATTTACGATTGTGGAGAAATGATTATTTAAAGCTGTCAAAAACCATGGAAATCATTTGGTAAAAATGCCCCTTATGAAAACTATAGTTATTTTCTGTATCTACACTATGTATTAGGACCATATTACTACTTGGATAAACACCCAACATATGCACTCCGTTACCCGTGTGATAATAAGACTTAGTACTTCTATTTTCATTTGGATACAAGACATACCAAAGCATTCCATAAGCTATACCATATCCGCGATTAGTAATACTGTATGGTGTAGTACTAACTTCAATCCATTCCTCGGGCACAATTTGGTTTCCATTCCAATTGCCATTTTGCAAATAGAGTTGTCCATACCGTGCCATATCTCTAGAAGAAAGGCGAAAGTGATAAGCTGGATATTTAGATTTTGATGATTCTTTCTGATAAAACCCATCCGTTTCTGGAATTTCTGCTTTAGGGTCTTCACCGTCTATTTCTGTAAATTTCCCATCGTAATCTTGCATACCTATGGGTAAAGCAATCTTCTCTTCAAAGAGTTGATAGACCGATTTATTTGTAGCCTGTTCTAAAATATACCCCAACACATTAAAATCCCAATTATTATAATAAAAGTGCTCTCCAGGAGCATATTGACCTCTTTTTGGCATGTTAAGCAACATCTCTTCTGAAACTGCTCCCGAAGCATGATAAACACCAGAACGAGATTTTAGAAGATCTGCGATAGTTGCCTGTTTTTCCTGTCTGGTTAATTTATTAATATCATCAATTCCCAACTCTTCGAGAGTGGCGCTAGTGTCGATCAATCCCTCCTCTACAGCAATTCCATACAAACTGTTGATCAGTGACTTTCTAATTGAATGTACAGTATGTCTTTTAGTTACATCACCATATTCATGGTCAATTTTCCCATCAACCATTATCATTAAAGAAGATGAACCAGCAGATTCCAAAAAACTATCTAAACTATCAAGCTTTGCAGAATCTAGACCACTTTCTTCATTGGAGATATAGGATAATTTTTCATTGCTTTTGGAACATGCAATAACTAAAACAAAAGGAATCAGTAAAAGTAAATTTTTCAAGGAAATTAAGTTTGTTCTAGTAGATAGATGCGGGAAATTTAGATAGTTTACTTCAAAAGAAAATTAAAAATGGTAGATATATCACCAAACAGGCAAACAGAATTTTTAAACTGTAGCTACAGTTTAAAAATTTATGCTAATTGAAATTCCTTAATTTTTTCTGCTATTCTTTTAGATAACCCCTCAGTTGCAGGCAATAATGGCATTCTTACATAATTTTCGCAAATACCTTGTTGACGCAATGCTTCTTTTGCTCCTACCGGATTGCTTTCCTCATACATCAAGGAATTGATTGGCAACAATTTAAAGAGGCTCTCATTCGATTTAGTAAAATCTCCTTTTAAAGCATTTTTTACCATATCAGCAAAAACCTCTGGGAATGGATTAGCTAAAACTGAAATCACACCCACGGCTCCTAATGTAATCATAGAATTGGTCAGTAAATCATCCCCAGAAATCAGTAAGAATTCCTCAGGCTTGTTTGCCATGATTTCCATGCACTGCCCTAAATCTCCTGAAGCTTCTTTTATGCCTATAATATTTTGATTCTGAGCTAATCTTAATGTAGTTTCAGCCTTCATATTTGACGCTGTTCTTCCAGGAACATTATACAAAATAACTGGAACAGGAGATGCGTCTGCAATTTTTACAAAATGCTGATATATTCCTTCCTGAGAAGGTTTGTTATAATGCGGTGAGGCTGATAAAATAGCATCTACACCTGACAAATCAATCTGACCTATAAAATCGATAACGGCTTGCGTATTATTGCCTCCTGCCCCAAAAACAATTGGTAAATTCTTTGGATTATGCGTTTTTACAAGAGCTAAAATTTCTTGCTTTTCTTTCAAAGAGGTAGTGGCTGATTCGCCTGTAGTTCCTTGAACTACAAGGTAGTCTGCTCCTTTGGCAGTGTGTACCAATAGCCTCTCTAAAGCTTCTCTGTCTACTGTTAAATCTTCTTTAAATGGGGTAATTAATGCGGGACCCACTCCCGTAAATTTCTTAATTATTTCCTGAAATTTTTCTGACATAATGAATAATCTCTTCTGTTAAAATTTTAGTATCTCCGCTCGCTTTAGGTTTAATCATCAATTCAAAAAATGAAGCTTGCTGTTCCGTTGGTTGATAAGCCCCTATTCTGGCATCTGTTTTTGAATGCACTAACAAGTATTGCATATACAAATTAAGAGTATCATCTAAACAAAATAAATATTCTAATTTTTGGTTCAAAAATCGTTGGAAATAAGGGTTGTTAACTCCTCCAAAAAAGCCGAAATCTCTATCTTCAAAAAAATCAAAATAAAATTCGAAATTTTGAGTGTCTTTTGGTTTATAAGCTAAAGCTGTTACTTCTATCCCATCAGCTTTCAGCGTTTTAATAAATTTTTTGACTGCCTCATGCTTTTTCAAATCATCAAATGAAAAAATAACTCCTACCTTTTTTAGCTTATTATAAGGATAAGCCTGATGTAAAAATTCATTTTTTTTCTGTCCTCTTTTGACTTTATATGATAAAATTTTATGCTTAATCACTTTTTTAGTTTTCTTTTATCAGGCTACGAAATTCGTTTTCGCTTATAATTTTCACTCCCAATTTTTCTGCTTTCTGTCTTTTGGCCGGGCCCATATTTTCTCCAGCCACTAATATATCTACTTTTCCTGAAATAGCCGAAACTACTTTCCCTCCATATTGCTTAATTACTTCCTTTATTTCATCTCTACCGTAATGTTCAAATACTCCTGAAACCACCAATGACTTGCCCTCCAGCATGTTGCCTTTTTGTTCTAGTACAGTTTCTTTAATTTCAAATTGAAGACCTGCTGACTTCAAACGCTCAATCAATTCAATAGTATCTTCATCCTGAAAATATTCTACCACACTCTGTGCTATTCGCTCGCCAATTTCAGGAACTTCTATCAATTCTTCAAAAGAAGCTTTAGACAAATTGTCAATTTTTTTAAAATGAGCAGCTAATTTCTCCGCAACTGTTTTACCAACAAAGCGAATTCCTAATCCAAATAAAATATTTTCAAATGGAATTCTTTTAGATTCTTCAATTCCTTTGAGAAGATTTTTAGTACTTAACTCTTTAAAGCCTTCCAATTCAAAAACATCTTCATAAGTCAGATCATATAAATCTGCAACATTCTTAACCATACCCTTTTCATATAATAAATGAATGGTGCGCTCGCCCATGGAATCAATATCAGCTGCTTTTCGCTGAATATAATGTTCTATTGAACCTTTGATTTGAGGTGGACATCCCTTTTTATTTGGACAATAATGAACAGCTTCACCTTCTGCCCTTACTAATTCTGTTCCGCACTCAGGGCAATTTTTAAGGTATTCAACCTCAGAACTTCCCAAATCTCTTTTGGTCAAATCTACTCCCGTAATTTTCGGAATAATTTCTCCCCCCTTTTCAACATAAACTGTGTCCCCTACTCTTAAATCCAATCGGACAATTTCATTAGCATTGTGTAAAGAGGCTCTTTTTACGGTTGTTCCAGCCAGAGAAACAGGTTTTAAATTAGCTACCGGAGTAACCGCACCAGTTCTACCAACCTGATAAGTGATTTCCTTTAAAATAGTAGTAGCGCTTTCTGCTTTATACTTGTAGGCAATTGCCCATCTCGGACTTTTAGCAGTGAAGCCTAATTGCTCTTGTTGAGCAAGGCTATTGACTTTTATTACAATTCCATCTGTATCAACTGGTAAAGAATGTCTTTTTTCTTCCCATTCATTAATGAAATCATAAACCTCATTGATATTTTTGCACTTTCTGTATGTTTGAGAGACATTGAAGCCAAATTTTTCCAATTGTTGAATCCCCTCTTCATGGGAATCTATTGGTAAATCTTCCCCTGCATAGGAATATAAGTAACAATCTAATTTTCGTTTAGCTACAATACCAGAATCCTGCATTTTCAGCGTGCCAGAAGCTGCATTTCGAGGATTTGCCAAAAGAGCTTCTCCATTTTCTTCTCTTTCTCTATTGATATCATTAAATGCTTCTCTGGGTAAGAAAACTTCTCCCCTAGCTTCAAAATATTCAGGGAATTGCTCGCCTCTAACTTTCAAAGGTATAGTCCTGATAGTCTTGGCATTATTGGTGATATCATCTCCTTTGGAACCATCTCCACGAGTTACACCTCTTATTAATTTTCCATTTTCATAATGCAAACTAATAGCTACCCCATCAAATTTAAGTTCGCAAAAATATTGGTATTCTTCTTCACCCAAACCTCTTTTCACTCTGCCATCAAAATCATCTAGCTCTTCCTTAGAATAAGTATTTCCTAAAGAAAGCATTGGAATCTTGTGCTCAACCGTTTCAAAATTTTTGGTGATATCACCTCCCACTCGCTGACTTGGGGAATCGGAAGTTTTCAAATCCGGGAATTGCTGTTCTAATTCAATGAGTTCTTTGAGCATCATATCAAACTCATAATCAGAAATTTCAGAAATACTTTCCTGATAGTATTTATAATTATAATAGTGAAGCTTTTCGCTAAGTTCTTGAATTTTTTGTTCGGCTGTTTTATTGTCCATTTTGCTCATAAAGGCTTAAATCACAAATCTAATGAATTGCCTATTTGTTTGGCTAAAAAAGATGAAAATTATGTATCGAGTATTAAGTATCTTGAATCTTGTAAAAATCAAAAACTGAAAATTGAATCATAAAATCTAAACCAATCTTATTGATAAAAACTATAAAATAAATTAACTTTATAATATGAATATTCAAGAGGAAAGAAATGAATTAATTAGAAGAGTTGAGTTAATCGAGGATAAATCCTTAATTAAAACAATAAATAGTTTATTAGACTTTGCTTTTGAAAAGCAAAATAAAAATCTTGAGGAGTCCCTAGCCAGAGGACTTTCTCAATCTCTAAATGATGAAGGTATCGCTCATGAAAACGTAATGAGAGACATTAGAGAAAAATATAAATGAAAAATTATGATGTAAAATGGACTCCTGAATCCAATAAAACTTTTAACGAAAATCTAGAGCATTTATCGGAAGAATGGGATTTCCAGTCAATCAATAATTTCCTTGACAGAGTGGATGAAATTATTGAATCCATATCCAAAAACCCATATTTATTTCAAACTTATAGTACAAAATATGAAATTCACAGATGTGTAATCAATAAACACATCACGCTATTTTATAGAATTAAAAAGCATAATAAAATTGACTTGATTACTTTTTGGAATTCACACAAAAATCCAAGTGATTAAAATTATAATATTACAAAATATAAATTACGGCAATTCATATTTAAATCCGAGATTTAAATCAATAGATTCCCACCTGCGTGGGAATGACGCACGGAATGATTGGTATCAAGACCAATCTAGATCAGTTAATTGATATATCAGCATATCGAAACATCAGCACATCAAAAATTAGTACATCTCCAACCTGTCAACAAGCCAACTCGATAACCTGCCAACCTAACTTACCACTCAAACCTTCCTTTACCCTTTAAATCCATTTCAACCTTTCCCTTTACTAAATCCCTCCTACTTTCGAGATCGAATTAATTTTATAATATATGAAAAATCTATTATTTATACTTTGTTTTATAAGTACGAGCTTAGTTTTCGCTCAAAAAGAAATTACCGTTTCTGATATCTATGAGAAAGGTACTTTCCGCCAAGAATCCGTCTACAATGTCAACTGGATGAATGACGGGAAATATTATTCAGCTTTGGATGACAATAAAGTCCAAAAAATTGATGTGGAAAACGGAGAAATAGTGGAAACAATATTGGACGGAAACGAATTGGAGCAAGATCTCAAAATTAGAAGCTATTCTTTCAGCAAAGATGAGCAAAAATTATTGTTGGCAACTGATGTTAATTATATCTACAGACGCTCATTTACAGCCCAGTATTATGTTTACAATTTAGAAGATGAAAGTTTAAAGCCTCTATCTGAAAACCCTCAAATGTTTGCTACCTTCTCCCCTGATGCGGAAAAAGTAGCTTATGTATTCGAAAACAATATTTACATATTGGATTTGGTATCTGGAAATACCACCCAAGTCACATCAGATGGAAAAATTAACGAAATCATCAATGGTGGATCTGATTGGGTTTACGAAGAAGAATTTTACGTTACCAAAACTTTTTACTGGTCGCCTGACAGCAAGAAACTTGCATTCTATACCATGGATGAAAGTCATGTAAAAGAATACACTTTACAAAAATGGAATGACGGGCAACTTTACCCTGAAAATTATGTCTACAAATATCCAAAAGCAGGAGAAAAAAATTCTTACGTATGGATTTCAGTTTATGATTTAACTTCTAAGAAAACTGTAAAAATGGATATAGGTGAGGAGAAAGACCAATATATCCCTAGAGTACAATGGACTAAAGACTCTAATCTATTGAGTATTATCCGTATGAATAGAAGACAGAATATCCTGGAGATTTTACATGCTAATGCAACCACTGGTGAAAGCAAAGTAGTTTTAAAAGAAGAATCTGATACATATGTGGCTTTGAACTATTGTGATGATTTAACTTATACCAACGATGGTAAATATTTCATACAATCAAGTGAGCAGGACGGCTACAAGCATCTTTATCTCTATACTTTAGATGGTAAACCAGTAAGACAAATAACCAAAGGAGATTGGGAAGTGGTAAGCATAGTAGGAATTGACCAAAAAGATAGCAAAATCTATTATATCAGCACTGAGGTTTCTCCATTAGATCGCACTTTTTATTCCATCGAATTAAATGGAAAAAGAAAGAATTTGATAGGAGAAGAAATGGGTACTACCAGAATTAATATGAGTAATGATTTTCAATATTATTTAAAATATTATAGCAACCCAACTACTCCTAATCAAGTGAGCTTGCACCAAACCAAAGGCAATGAAAAATTGGCTACCTTAAAAGACAATTCAAGCTATAAATCCATAACCGAGGAATTCGAATTTGTAGATAAGGAATATTTTCAATTTGAGACTTCGGAAGATGTCAGCCTAAATGGCTATTTCTTAAAACCTGCCGACTTTGATGAGTCTAAAGAATATCCTGTGATAGTTTATCAGTATAGCGGACCTGGAAGTCAGAATGTTCAGAACAGTTGGGGCGGAAGTCATTATAACTGGCATCAAATGATGACGCAAAAAGGTTATATAGTAGCTGTGGTTGACCCAAGAGGGACTGGCGGAAGAGGTGAAGCTTTCAAGAAAATGACTTACAGACAATTAGGCAAATACGAAACCTTAGATATGATTGAAACAGGAAAATATTTGGGCAGTTTAGTCTATGTTGATGCTGAAAGAATCGGTATTTGGGGTTGGTCTTATGGTGGCTATATGGCTGGAAATGCCATTTTGGATGGTGCTGATGTATTCAATGCAGCTGTTTCTGTGGCTATGGTTTCCAACTGGAGATATTATGATACCATTTATACTGAGCGCTATATGGACACACCTCAAAACAATCCTGATGGTTATGATGACAATTCACCTTTAAGTAAAATAGAAAAGTTAGAAGATCCATATTTAATTATTCACGGAACTGGGGATGACAATGTGCATGTACAGCATACCATCGTGTATCAGGACGAATTATTAGAAGCGGGAAAACAATTTGATTTATTTTATTACCCTGACAGAACCCACGGGATAAGCGAACAAGGTGCAAGACCTCACCTTTTCAACATGATGACCAATTGGTGGTTAGAGAATTTATAAAAATGAAAAGCCCGATGAGAATCGGGCTTTTTTAATGCTTAAGAAATGATTTCTCTAATTAGTCTAATAGGAAAATACCAAATTGACTTAAGTTACCGAATAATTCATAGAATTCTGTTCAAAATGTCTTATTGATTAAATATCTAGAAAAAAAGCTTCCCATTTCTGAGAAGCCTTTTCAAATTCGTAATTCGTAATTATCTCTCCCTTAAATGCCTTCTAATAATTTTACCCACATTAGATTTAGGCAATTCCTTCTCAAAAGAAACTGATTTCGGACATTTATAAGCAGTTAAATTTTCCTTACAGAAATCTATTACTTCCTGCTCGGTCAAGCTTTCATCTTTCTTCACTACAAAGGCTTTCACTACCTCAGTTGATTTTTCATCAGGAACACCGATTACGGCTACTTCGAGAACTTTATCCATACCCGCAATAACATCTTCAATTTCATTAGGATAAACATTAAAACCAGACACATTAATCATGTCTTTTATTCTATCCACTATTTTAAAGAAACCATCAGCATCCTGAACACCAACATCTCCTGTGCGGAACCAATCGCCATCGAAGAACGTCTTTTCCTTCAATTCCGGCTTATTCCAATAACCTGACATCACCTGCGGACCTTTACCACAAATTTCGCCTGGTTCTCCTAATGCAACCTCTTTTCCTTCTTCATCCATGATCTTCATATCTGTACTTGGAGTAGGCATCCCAATAGTTCCGATTCTTTCGGTGCCATCTAAAGGATTAACACTTAATACAGGAGAAGTTTCACTTAATCCATAACCTTCTACCAAAGGACCACCTGTTAATGCTCTCCATTTTTCAGCTACAGCTCTTTGCACGGCCATTCCACCACCTATTGATCCCTTCAAATGTGAAAAGTCAACTTCTTTAATATTAGGCTGATTTAAAAGTCCATTAAACAAAGTATTAACACCCGTCATTAAAGTAAATGGATGCTTTTTCAACTCTTTAATGAAAGCAGGCATATCTCTAGGGTTAGTAATCAAGATACTTTTTGCTCCAATACTAAACATCAGAATGCCATTTACTGCAAGAGCAAAAATATGATAAAGCGGAAGAGCTGTGATCATTTGCTCTTGAAGTCCATCAGTAAATAATGGCTTGAACCACTCTTTGGTTTGCATTGTATGCGCCACCAAGTTCCTGTGAGATAACTGCGCGCCCTTGCTAACACCTGTAGTGCCGCCTGTATATTGCAAAAATGCTAAGTCAGAAGACTCAATTTCAGGTTTTTTGAAAGTATGGTTTTTACCTTTCTTCATAACCTCTTTCCAATTAACGGCTGTTGGTAAATTGTAGCTGGGCACCATCTTTTTGATATTTTTCACTACAAAGTTGACAATGCCACCTTTTAACCCACCAAGCATATCTCCCAACTGGGTAACAATAACCGTTTTAATTTCCGTTTCATCCAAAATCTTATCCAGATTGCTAGCAAAATTAGCAACAATCACAATGGCTTTAGCACCTGAATCTTTAAACTGATGAGCCATTTCACGTGCAGTATAAAGTGGATTGGTACCTACAACAATTATACCTGCTTTCAAGGCTCCTATCATTGCAATTGGATATTGCAAACAGTTCGGCATTTGAATGGCCATTCTATCACCTTTTTTCAATCCTGCCTCATTTTGCAAATAGGCTGCAAAATTATTGGATAATTGATCAACTTCAGCATAAGTCAGCACCTTACCCATATTCTCATAGGCTTCATTGCTCCCATACTTTTGGAAGATTTCTTCAAATAATTCAGGGAGGTTCTTATATTGGTCTGGGTTAATCTCTCTCGGTACTCCTTTCGGATAATGATTATACCATGGAAAATCGCTCATAGTCATATATTTAATTTCAATTTTTCGTTTCGGATTGGAAATTACTAAAAAATATTATTCTTCCATAGAGCAATTTTAAACAACATTTGTATACTTGAATTTAATTTTACAAAATAAGCTGTAAATCAGTACTTTATGGTTTTAGGTTTTAGATTATAAGTTTTAAATATTATGGACATACTACTAGGGAAAGTACATAAAGAAATATTTATCAATTATTTGCCTCCTGCATCTCGAGAATGGTAATTAATTATTCCTCTGGAACTTTTACTAAAAAAAGTATTAAGTATTAGCAGTAGATTGGATTCAAGAAAAAAATAAAAGCAAGTGTATGGCAAAATAAAAACCCTTCTCTAACCTAACAGTAATATAAGAAAGCGTTGGTATTTTCCACTACGAGATGCTAGCTAAATAGAAATTATTCTTAAAGTTGACATATAAATAAGATCATTCCTATAGTATTCGATAACTCCTAAATAATTAGTGGGAAAGATTGTGTAAACATTTGAATTAGCTTGTTTAGATAACAAAAACAACTTTTCTAAAGATCAGAACTTCGGAAAAGATTCGGTCAATACTATTTAGGGATGGAAAATCATCCATAACCCAACATCTAACGCTTTACCTGAACACATCAACACTTCAAAACGTACACACTTTCAATAGCAAACATCTATAATTCGATCATTAAAAAATATAGGATTTTAATAACATAAACGTATGATTTATGTTAGCTTTGTAGCTTAATTGAAATTAGTCTAAATAATTCACATATGAGTAAAGACGATCAAATACTGGAAGAATTTGCCTCAAAAGAGTATGAGCATGGCTGGACAGTAGATTTTGAAGCAGACTCAGCGCCTCCGGGCCTAAACGAAGATATAGTGCGTTTTATTTCTGCTAAAAAAGAAGAGCCGGAATGGCTTTTAGAGTGGAGATTGAAAGCATACAGGAATTGGAGAAAAATGAAAGAGCCTAAATGGGCTAATGTGCATTATCCAAAACCTGATTTTGAAAATATAATATACTACTCGGCACCCAAAGCGAAGGACAAGCCTAAAAGCTTGGACGAAGTAGATCCTGAAATGAGAAAAACCTTTGAAAGATTAGGTATTTCTCTAACAGAGCAAAAAAGATTAACTGGTGTTGCTGTAGATGCCGTAATGGATTCAGTTTCAGTAGGAACAACATTCAAAAAGCAATTAGGAGAATTAGGAATCATATTTTGCTCATTCAGTGAGGCTGTAAAAGAGCACCCTGAATTGGTGAAAAAATACATTGGTTCGGTCGTTCCTTCTAATGATAACTTTTATGCAGCTTTAAACTCAGCTGTATTCTCTGATGGTTCTTTCTGTTATATTCCGAAAGGAGTTAGATGTCCTGTTGAGTTATCTACATATTTTAGAATTAATGCTGCCAATACAGGTCAGTTCGAAAGAACCTTGATCGTTGCGGAAGATGATTCTTATGTGAGTTACTTAGAAGGTTGTACTGCTCCTATGCGTGATGAAAATCAATTGCACGCGGCAGTAGTGGAAATTTATGCAGCAAAAAATGCTGAAGTAAAATATTCTACTGTACAGAACTGGTACCCAGGTGATAAAAATGGTAAAGGTGGAATTTACAACTTTGTGACCAAAAGAGGAATTTGCGCTGGTGATTATGCTAAAATTGCATGGACACAAGTTGAAACTGGTTCTGCCGTAACCTGGAAATATCCTAGTTGTATTCTAAAAGGAGATTATTCTCAAGGTGAGTTTTACTCTGTGGCAGTTACTAATAACATGCAACAGGCCGATACTGGAACTAAAATGATTCATATTGGTAAGAACACAAAAAGTAGAATTGTTTCTAAAGGGGTTTCAGGTGGTAAAAGTCAAAACTCTTACAGAGGATTGGTAGAAATTCATAAAAGAGCTGAAAATTCAAGAAACTTCTCCCAATGTGACTCTTTATTAATGGGTGACAAATGCGGAGCGCATACTTTCCCATATATAGAAATCAAGAATAGTTCTGCTCAAGTAGAACATGAGGCAACTACATCAAAAATTGGTGAAGACCAGATTTTCTATTGCCAACAGAGAGGAATTGATGAGGAAAGTGCTGTTGCACTAATCGTAAATGGTTATTGTAAAGAAGTATTGAATAATTTACCAATGGAGTTTGCAGTTGAGGCACAGAAATTATTAGCCTTAACCCTTGAAGGTTCAGTTGGATAAAGAGTACAAAGTACAGAGATAAGAAGTAGAATAATTTTTTGAAATAAGCATATATTATAATGTTATCAATTAAAGATTTACATGCCTCAATTGAAGGCAAAGAAATATTAAAAGGCATCAATCTGGAAGTAAAGCCAGGTGAAGTTCATGCTATCATGGGACCAAATGGTTCTGGTAAAAGTACGTTGGCTTCTGTTTTAGCAGGTAGAGAAGATTTTACAGTTGATTCAGGTGAAATCACTTTCAAAGGAAATGATTTATTGGAACTAGAAGCGGATGAAAGAGCTAAAGAGGGTGTTTTCTTGGCATTCCAGTATCCTATTGAAATTCCAGGTGTAACCACTACCAACTTTATGAAAACGGCCTTGAATAAAATCCGTGAGCACAAAGGTTTAGAGCCATTGGATGCTGTTTCTTTCCTAAGCAGAATGAAAGAGAAAATGAAGTTGGTTGAAATCGATCAGACTTTATTGAGTCGTTCATTAAATGAAGGTTTCTCTGGTGGAGAAAAGAAAAGGAATGAAATTTTCCAGATGGCAATGTTAGAGCCTACGCTATCTATTCTAGATGAAACTGATTCAGGTTTGGATATTGACGCTTTACGAATTGTTGCAAATGGTGTTAATAAATTAAAGAATGAGGATAACGCCACAATAGTTGTAACACACTACCAAAGATTATTGGATTACATCGTCCCTGATTTCGTTCATGTTTTATTTGATGGTAAAATCGTTAAAACTGGCGGAAAAGAGCTAGCACATAAACTTGAAGAAAAAGGTTACGATTGGATTAAGGAAGAAGCAGGAGTTGCATAATTTTAATCAGCAATACATATGAGTAAATTGATTAAAGAAGATATAGATAAATTTTTCATCGGGCAATTTGAAGCTTTTGAAAACTCCTTAAATGGAGAAAGTAAAAAGCCATTGCACGCAAAAAGGAAACAAGCCATTGAGAATTTCAAATCAGATGGGTTTCCTCATGCAAAGAATGAAGAATATAAGTATAGTAATATAGCCAAGACTTTTGGTAAGCTATTTAATGTTGAGAATCTATCGGATGATAATTTTTCTCTAAGCTTAGATGAAGCAACTAGATACTTTATTCCTGAGTTAGATGCCATTCGTTTGGTATTTGTAAATGGGGTATTGGATAATAAATTATCAGATATAGATACACTTCCAAAAGGAGTGCATATCCAGGTCATCAAAACTGCAGCAGATGATTATGCTGAAGATTTTGAAAAGCATTTCAACACCCATGAAATTGAAGGTGCTGATAATTTTTCGGAATTGAATACTGCTTTTACTAAGGGTGGTGTTTTCGTTAAAATAGATGCTAATGCAGTGGTTGAAACACCAATTGCTTGCTATTATTTTAATGATGCTAAAAATTCAGATGTCATTAGCCAGCCTAGAAATTTGGTGATTGCAGAAAAGAATAGTCAAGCTTCATTAATAGAGTCTTATGTGACTTTAGGTGAAAACACGAGTTTCACAAATGCAGTGACTGAAATTGTGGTAAAGGACGATTGTGTTTTCAATTACTATAAATACCAGAATGAATCCAATCAGGCTATTCAGGTAGGTGCCACAATGGTGCATCAACTAGGTAAGTCTGTATTTAATGGCGTGACTTTAAGTTTAAACGGAGCTATGCTTCGTAATAACTTAAACATTGCTATCCATAAAGAACATTCTGAAACCAATATGTACGGTTTGTATTTATTGGATGGGAAAACCCATGTTGATAATCATACTGTAGTGGATCATAAAGTTCCGAATTGCGAAAGTAATGAGATGTACAAAGGCATATTAGATGGTCAATCAAGAGGTGTTTTCAACGGTAAAATATTTGTAAGGCAAGATGCTCAGAAAACCAATGCATTTCAATCGAATAGAAATGTAGTGCTTTCCGATGATGCTGAGGTGGATACTAAACCACAATTAGAGATTTGGGCGGATGATGTTCAATGTTCTCACGGTGCGACCGTTGGCCAATTGGATTTAGACCAGTTATTTTACCTAAGGGCGAGAGGAATTGATAAGCAGACAGCAAAATCAATGTTGTTAAATGCTTTTGCATCAGATGTTTTAAGC
The DNA here is from genome assembly GCF_024636815.1 of Marivirga sp. Lineage (GTDB taxonomy): Bacteria > Bacteroidota > Bacteroidia > Cytophagales > Cyclobacteriaceae > Marivirga. The sequence goes on along the minus strand of NZ_JAGXGF010000206.1, from coordinate 8,774 downwards.
AATATAAAAATTGAAGCTTTCAGAACACTGATAGAAAATAAAATTAACGAACGTCTTTAACACGGATTCATGGGGACAAAGCTTCCCTATCCCCTGAAGGGGATTATAGGGTTGTTTTATAAAAGTGGATTACAATACTATTAGGTTAAGGGAATACCCTTAACAAATTTTTCGCTAAAGCGAAAAACCTTTTGTTTTCTTTTGTCTTTTGTGGTAAGAATTTGCTACCGAGAGTATCTACTTACAATTTTTTTTTTAAAACCACAAAAGATACAAGAGAACACAATAGAAAATAACCAAGGTTATTTTTTGAGGATTGTAGTGGGACGAGGCTTTAAAGCTTAACTGAACAACTTGGTAGTATTATTACTTTAGGAGGATAATAGTAATAGAATAAATATAGTTTATATGAGCACAGCAGTAGCACCAAAATTGGATATTCAAAAAATCAGACAAGACTTTCCCATCCTTGAGCAAAAAGTGAATGGCAAGCCATTGATATATTTTGATAATGCTGCTACCACTCAAAAGCCGAAACAGGTTATTGATGCTATCTCTGAATATTACGCAGGTTATAACGCCAATATTCATAGAGGTTTACATTCTTTAGCTGAAAAAGCCACTACTGCTTTTGAAGAAAGTAGAACGGTTTTTCAGAAATTCATCAATGCCGCTGAAGTAGAAGAAGTGATTTTCACTAAAGGCACAACCGATGGAATCAATTTGATATCCAATGCATACGGCAGAAAGTTCCTCCAAAAAGGTGATGAGATTTTAATCACCGCCATGGAGCATCATTCTAATATTGTGCCTTGGCAAATGATAGCTGAAGAAAAGGGTGCTATTTTGAAAGTTGTTCCTGTAAATGCTAAAGGCGAAATCTCGCTCAATGATGTTAATAGACTAATAACTCATAAAACTAAGATTGTATCGGTTGTTTATGCTTCCAATTCATTAGGTACCGTAAATCCTGTAAAAGAAATTGCAAGATTAGCTCACGCTAAAAATGCGGTGATGGTAGTGGACGGGGCACAAGCTTCTTCTCATTGCAAAGTCGATGTACAAGATTTGGATTGTGATTTTTATGCCACTTCAGGTCATAAAATGTACGGTCCGACTGGATGCGGAATTCTTTATGGTAAAAGAGCCATTTTAGAAGAAATGACGCCCTATCAAGGCGGTGGGGAAATGATCAACAATGTGAGTTTTGAAAAAACCACCTATAATGATATTCCTTATAAATTTGAAGCGGGCACCCCTAATATTGCGGATGTAGTAGCATTAAAATATGCTGCTGAATACATTGATTCTATAGGTAAAGATAATATCATGGTGCATGAACAAGCTTTAACGCAACATGCACATAAAAGATTATCAGAAGTACCAGGCATAAATTTCTATGGCACCGCAGAAGATAAAGTGAGTGTGGTTTCCTTTACTATTGACAATGTTCATCCATATGATGCTGGAATGATGTTGGATGCAAAAGGAATTGCGGTTAGAACAGGACATCATTGTACACAACCTCTAATGGATCATTTTGGAATTGAAGGAACGATTAGGGCTTCATTCTCTGTTTATAATACAATTGAAGAAATAGATTTTTTTGCAGATTCTTTAAAAGATATAGTCGCAAAATTTAGCTAAAAATTAGTCAATGGCTGATAATACAATCAACACAAAACAAGACGAGATTATAGAAAAGTTTTCCATGCTGGATGGTGACATGGAAATGATGATAGGCTATTTGATGGAGCTTGGTGAAAAGCTACCTGAGATGCCTGAATCATTAAAAAATGAAGACAATATAGTGAAAGGTTGCCAGTCAAAAGTATGGCTAACTGCAGACGAAAATGATGGAAAACTTCATTTTCAGGCAGATAGCAATACAGCAATCACCAAAGGATTGGTTAGCCTTTTAGTTTCTATTCTAAATAAGGGCAGAATAGAAGATATTTTAAATGCTGATTTATATTTTGTACATAAAATCGGCATGAACCGTTTTATAGGAACGCAAAGATCAAATGGCTTTTTAGCTATGATCAAACAAATCAAAATGTATGCGTTAGCGTATAAAACAAAATTAGAAAACGAAGCTTAAATTGATACATGATGTCAGAAGAAACAAAATTTGAAAAGAAAACAGAAGTACCCAATTTGAGAGATAAAGTGATGGAAGCTATAAAGTCAGTTTATGACCCGGAGATTCCGGTAGATATATACGAATTGGGCTTGATATATGAAGTAAATGTATATCCTGTCAATAATGTGTATATCCTCATGACTTTAACCTCTCCATCCTGCCCTGCTGCGGAAGAAATTCCTAGCGAGGTAGAAATGAAAGTAAGGTCAATTGAAGGGGTAAGCGATGTAAAAGTAGAGTTAACTTTTGATCCACCTTACTCTCAGGAAATGATGAGCGAAGCAGCAAAGCTAGAGTTAGGCTTTATGTAGAGCCCCCTAGCCCTCAAAGGGGGAAGTTAGAACTTAGAAGTGAATAAAGAGTACACAATAAATAAAAATAGGAATGATGGGAATGAGATAATAGTCTAAAATCTCATCATCTAAAATCTTAAATCTATAAAAATATGTATCCTGAAGAATTAGTAGCACCAATGCGTGCAGATTTAACAGAAGTTGGTTTTGAGGAATTCAAAACAGCTGATCAGGTGGCTGAACACCTAAAAGACCATAAAGGAACTTCTTTAATGGTAATCAATTCAGTATGTGGTTGTGCTGCAGGTGCAGCAAGACCAGGCGTAAAATGGGCGGTACAACAAAGCCCAAAAAAACCTGATAATTTGACTACTGTTTTCGCTGGTGTTGACCAGGAAGCAGTTGCAAAAGCTAGAGAATTAACAGCTCCTTATCCGCCATCTTCACCCTCTATCGCTTTATTTAAAGACGGTGAATTGGTTCATTTTGTAGAAAGACACCATATCGAAGGTAGAACTGCTGAAATGATTGGAAATCATTTGGTGCAGGTTTTTGAAGAGTACTGTTAATAAGAACCTAGATTATAGAGTAAAGAATTGAGAATTTTAAAAAAGGTTGTTGGATTATTCCAGCAACCTTTTTTTGTATGGATAAATCGTATAATAAAAATACAATATCAATTTAACTTCAATCCTAGCACCTACCGTCATTCCTGCGAAGGCAGGTATCTATTCTATTGAAACTTTGTTTCAATAATCCTGTCCTGTCTGCCATAACCACTACTCTCACAAAGGCTGGTTACACACAAGCCATTTACATAAACAGCAATTGATATTTTAACCAAAGGTTAAAATCTATAGATACCTGCCTTCGCAGGTATGACGATCTCATCTTGCATTCCCTATAATCAGCATGAATCTTTCTAGCCTTAGTCTCCTTTTCTAAAACGTATTTAACTTCGGTCTGACGGTTTCTAACATCATAGCAGGAGCATATTAAAACCCTCTAAAGCAGATTTATGACAAAAATTAACCCAATAACAAACCCCGTCTGACCGATAAAGCACCATCTATAATAATCATTGCTCGAAATTAACGATTAGACGGTTCTAACTATCAAACCGCAAACGCTACTGCCTTATTCTTACTTATAATCAGCAGGAATCTTCCTAGCCTTAGTCTCTTTTTCAAAAGCATAAGCAATTTTTAACAACTTTTCTTCAGAATAAGGTTCTGCAATGAAAGTTATACCTTTTGGCTGTCCACTTTTCTCATATCCCATCGGAACTGTCAAAGCAGGATGATGCGCAACTGCGGCATAACCCGCACTCCAGTTATTGATGGATAAAACGGCATCTAAATCATTCTCATTCATCATAGTTTCGAAATATCTTCTACCCTCACTCATCAATCGAGTTTTTAAGCTATCAAATGCTTCTGCTGAAGTTGTATCATTTACAATTCCTTCAAATCTTGCATGCCCATAAGGAATTCTTGTAGCTGAATCTGCCATATTAAAATCAATGATATCCTGGACTGATTGAAATTTTATACTCGGGCCAGCATAATTTTCAAAATAATGAGGTAAATCTGCTTTCATATCCATATTCAACAAAGTCAAAAATCCTGATAAATCTACTTGGGGAGCTTCCACCTCAATTACTACTGCACCTAATTTCTCCAATTGCTTGATATTGACTTTATATAAAGAATCTTCCAAAAACCCCTTCATTACGCCTAATCGCACACCTTCCAGATTACTATCCTTCAAAGATTTCCAGTACTCTTTTTCAGGAGAATTTCCAATGGTTACCTCATCCTGGGCATCCTCACCTGTCAAAGCAGAAAGCATAATAGCATTATCCATTACATTTCGGGTCATGGGCCCAGGCGTGTCCAAAGTACTTGAAATAGGTACTATTCCTCCCCTACTCAATAATCCTATTGTTGGTTTTAATCCTACAATTGAATTAGAACTGGATGGTGATAAAATAGAACCCGAAGTTTCTGTTCCAATTGCTCCAGCTGAAAAATTAGCAGCAACGGCAGAGCCACTTCCAGCACTAGAACCACCAGTATCAAATTCACCTATTCCGTAAGGATTTAAAGTTTGTCCACCAATAGCATTATAGCCATTCGGGCAACCATCACATAAAAAGTTTGCCCATTCACTTAAGCTTGATTTACCTAAAATAATTGCTCCACTGTGTTCCAATCGCCTTACTATATGAGCATCAGCAGTTTGATTATCTCTTAAAGCTACTGCACCCGCTGTAGTCGGAATACCCTCAAAATTGATATTATCCTTCAATAAAATAGGCATTCCAAAAATAGGATGATTGTCACCTGACTTCTTTTCATCTCTTGCAATAGCTTCTTCAACTGCTGAAGGATTAATAGAAATGATATTATTTAAAGTACTTAAACTATCATTTTCAAATAAGACAATTCTATACAGGTACCATTGAGTTAATTCTTTATAGTTCAGTTTTCCTTCTGAAATAGCATCTTGCATGCTCATCATATCCTGCTCAAGAATTAATGGTTTTAAACGCTCATAATCTTCAGCTGTAAAATCACTAATTTGAGGCTCTATTTGTTTCCATAAATCATTTCTATCGCTCACTTTTGATTGGATTAGTTTATAGCGTAAATATTTTGATTCATGATCAGCATTATTGGCTATGATAGCTGTTTCATCATAAGGAACCCAGGTCTCGATAGTAGTTTTGGGTTTCTCATCACATGCCCAAAAACCTAAAATCATTAAGTAAAATAATCTTCTCATTTGTTTAATATTTGGTGTTTTAAAAATCGATTATCAAGATAAACAATTTAAAAGGCTTTCAATTAGGTAAATTTTAATTTTACAGGATCGGTAGGTTAATGGCTAGAATTTATAATTGATTCCTGCAGTAAAATTATAAATTGTTTGCGTAATAGGTACGATTGGTTCATCTTCATAAGAAAGCGTAAAACTATTGTTGATTCCTAATCGCTCTGTAATTTTAGAATTTATGTTAAGCTCTATGCTATAGCGATTACGCCATAGTTCTGCATCACGGTCATAAGTGGTTTGATAATAATTAATTGTGTTGATATCAAGGTAATCATTTACATCCCACCGGAAACCAATATAATTAGTGGACTTGAGAAAATTGACTTTAACTTGTTCTTCACTGCCGGGTATCATCCATGCTTCATATTCCCACATGATTCCAGGGCTAAAGAAAAAACTAAAATCCTTAGACTTAATTAAATCATGCCTAAGTCCGATGCCTGCTATCCAACGTGGGAATAAACCTCTGAAATTATCATATTGAAATTGTACAAAAGCTTCCGGATGAACTCTCTTATCTTCAAACATGCTAAAACGTAAATGTTGAAAGCCTGTATTCAGGAATGGATCTTCATTGATTCTTAAGTAAGAAAAATCATTGATAAAAGCCAATCTGGAATTCTTAAGAAATAAAGCAATACTTGATTTTAAGTTATACCCAAAAAATTCAACGGGTTCATCAGCAGCAGCACTTCTATTGTACATGGAAAAACTAGCGGTAACATTACCTTTAATTAAGCTGCTATCCTTTTCAATTTTAGAATTTTGAAGATTAAGTATCTGACCATTCAAATTGGGGCTGATAAAAATCATAACAATTAAAAGAAAAAGAATTCTATTCATTAATTTCATTAAAATTTGGGTTTCAATTTCGAAGTACAAAGCTTGAGATAATATATGACGAAAGCAATTGAAACCATAAGTCAGTACAAAAAACTAAAGCCCAATAATTAAAATCTAAAGCATCAAATCGTTATACTTGTAATAAGTTAAGAATAAATTTTATCTGTATTAATTATGAAAACCAACCTCCTTATAATTTTCAGTTTTTGCTTTTATTTTTCGCTGAGTTTAAACGCACAAAATGCTTCAGATGAAATGGAACTCAAACAGATTCTACATAAATTCATGGACGGAGCATCCAAAAATGACTCTCTCATTCATGCTAATTTTTGGGCGGAAGATTTAATTTATACCAGTTCTACTGGAAACCGTTTTGGGAAAAAGGAAATAATAGCTCGTTTTAATAGTGCAGAGGATACCAAAATCGAAAGACCTTCAACAAATTATACCGCAGAGGATATTATAACACAACAATATGATGATATGGCAATTATAGCCTTTAAAATGAAAGCAGTTGGTGATTCCACCATTCAATATTACTTAAATAGTGGTACTTTTCTAAAGCGAGACGGCAAATGGCAAGCAGTCAATTGGCAAGCTACCCTCAGCGGTGAGCCCATAAGAAAATAATTTTTTTAGTTTATACGCCCAATAATAATTTCACAGGAACAAAATATTATTTGGTTATTTTTTGATGAATAGCGATTTATTCAAAAAGTATTTATACCTTTGTGCAACAATTACAATCCTAGGCTACTCGAAAGGTTCGAAAAATGGCTTGGGTTAAGCCAGGGAATAATCGAGAGTCGCTTAATGCAATAGGCTGCTTAGCAGTCATGTCACAACATATCCCTGATATTGTATTAAATTTTAAAACAACACATGTTAACATTTGAAGAATTAGGCCTTAAGCCTGACATCCTAAAAGCAATTTTAGAAATTGGTTTTTTAGAGCCTACTCCTATTCAGGAAAAAACTATTCCACATTTATTAAACACTAAGCAAGATTTAATTGCGCTAGCTCAAACAGGTTCTGGTAAAACAGCTGCTTTTGGATTGCCTGTTTTGAATCAAATTGATGGTGATTCTAAAAAGACACAATCATTAGTATTATGTCCTACTAGAGAATTAGCAATTCAAATTGCTAACGACTTTAACTCATATACTAAATATTCAAAGAAATTAGATGTAGTACCTGTTTATGGTGGTGCAAGTATAGAAACCCAAATCAAAGCCTTGAATAAAGGAGCTCAGATTGTGGTAGGTACACCAGGTCGTGTAGTGGATTTGATTAAAAGAAAGAAATTAAAATTAGAAGACATTGAATGGGTAGTTCTTGATGAAGCCGATGAAATGTTGAATATGGGCTTTAAAGATGATTTAGATTTCATCTTATCGCACACTCCTGACCAAAGACAAACCTTATTATTCTCTGCGACTATGTCAAAAGAGGTATTAAGGATCTCTAATAACTACATGAACAATCCTGAGGAAATATCTTCAGGAAAAAGAAATCAAGGTGCTGAAAAAGTAGAGCATTTCTACTTCGTAGTAAACGGAAGAGATAAATACTTAGCCTTGAAAAGAATTGCTGATATCAATCCTGATATTTATGCTATCATTTTCTGCAGAACAAAGAGAGAGACACAAGAAATTTCTGACCAATTAATGGCCGATGGTTATAATGCTGACTGTTTGCATGGTGATTTATCACAAGCGCAAAGAGATGCGGTAATGGGTCGATACAGAAAAAAGAATTTGCAAATGTTGGTTGCGACTGATGTAGCAGCTAGAGGTTTGGATGTGAACGAAATCACTCACGTAATCAATTACAATATTCCGGATGATTTGGAAACTTATACGCACCGTAGTGGTCGTACAGGTCGTGCCGGTAAAGCTGGTATCTCAATGGCAATTATCGGTCCAAGAGATATCAATAAAATCAAGCAGTTGGAGCGTATTTTAGGTAAAACTTTCACGAAAGCGGAAGTTCCAGCCGGTAATGCTGTAGTTGAAAAGCAATTGATGGCTTTTATTGAAAAAGTGAAAGCTTCCGATGTTGATGAAAAACAAATCGAGCCATTTGTGGAAAGTATTGCGACTGAATTTGAGGATTTAAGCCGTGAAGACTTAATTAAGAAATTCGTTTCATTGGAATTCAATAAGTTTTTGGATTACTACAAAAACTCTGCTGACTTAAACCAAAATGCTAAAGCTGGAAGAGATAGAGATTCAAATAGAGGCGAAAGAAGTGATAGAGGAAGAAAAGGCGGAGATTTCACCAAATTATTCCTGAACATAGGTGAGAAGGATAATTTGAATGCTGGTACACTTTTAGGCTGGATCAACGGCTTGCAAAGCGTACCAAATGGAATTGAATTTGGTAAAATTGATGTTCAGAGAAGCTTCACTTTCATGGAAGTAGAAAGCCAGCATGAGCAAACAGTTTTAGGTGCATTGAACGTAAGTGAATTTGACGGACGTAAAGTAGTAGCTGAACCAAAAACAGGCGGTGGGCCAAGAACATCTGACAGATCAAGTAGATCTGACAGACCAGATAAGAAAAGAGGAAGCGGGTTTAAAAAACGTCCAAGTGCTGGAGGTGATAGAAAATCTGGCGGAAGAGCTAGAGTGAAAGCTGGTTCTGGCGGAAGAAG